>SVSJ01000005.1 GCA_015064355.1 Oscillospiraceae bacterium
CCCTCTGCTCACTTTTCAAGAACACTCAAACTTGTAAGACTTATCCGCACCATGTTTGACAAGGATGAGGATGAAGGTCCCGCAATCGGTCAGCTTGACGACGGTATCCTCAAGGTTTACGTTGCTGCCACCGGCAAATCCGGTGCCGACGGTACTGCAAAGAATCCTTTTGCAACAATCGAAGCGGCTCGTGACGCTATCCGCGACGTTAACAAGTCCGATTTTGACGGCATTGACGTTATTGTTAAAAAAGGTACTTACTCCATTAAAGAAGCTATCGTTCTTACCGAAGAAGACAGCGGTACAAATGACTGCCCCATCCGTTACATCGGTGAAGACGGTGCGACCATTGTTGGCGGTGTTTCCTTTACTGCAAAAGATTTCGCTCCCGCAACAGGTAAGGATGCAAAATACTTCCCTGAAGCTGACAAGGTAGTTCAGATCGATCTCGGTCAGTTCGGTTATACACCCGAAGATATTAAAGCTTACCTTTCCAATAGAAGCTATCTCAGAGTTGTTCCCTTCCTTTCCGCTGATGCAAAGAGACAGACACTCTGCCGTTATCCCAACGACGAGTGGATCAACATTGACAGCGCTACTATGATCGACTACAACGGTAATGAAACTCACTATACCGACAACGACCCTGTTGACGTGCAGTATCAGCCTGACGTGGTTGTTATCGACTACGGTGACGAGCACATTGAAACCGTAAACGGCTGGACGAGCGAAGGACACAAGTACATCGCAGGTCATCTCCGTTATCTCTGGTGTCACGACCAGACAAACATTCTGGATATTGATAAGGAAAACGGACTTGTAACAGTCGACTATACCGGTTCTTATGATCCTGTTCCCGGTATGATCATTTACTTCTACAACATTCCCGAAGAGCTTGATGTTCCCGGTGAATACTATATCAGCGAAGATGCTATTCTCTACTATTACCCCGGCGAGAACTTTGAAACAGCAGTATTCTCTCTTCCTGTTGTTGAAAATATTCTCTCTATAGAGGGTGCTGACTACATTACTCTCGAAAGACTCACATTTACATCATCCGAAAATAATGGTATCGTCTTTGAGGATGCAGACTATCTTACAATTAAGGACTGTACTGTCTCCTCAATAAAGAAGCAGGCAATCCGCGGTGAAGGTCTTTATCTCACAATTGAAGGCAACCATATTTTCGATATAGGTGACTCCGGTATCGTTATTGATAGTGGTGACCTCTACATACCTGAAGATTACAAGAACGTCACAAACGTTAACAACAACTACGTTCACGACTGGTCTATGACAGCAGTTATTAGCTATGCTATTGACGTATCCGGTATTGGAATCACAGTTGCCCACAACACTCTCTGCGATTCCGGCTCTAAAGCAATCAATACAAATCTGGCTGTAAACACACTCGTTGAGTATAACTTGGTATTCAACGTACTCCGTACCACAGAAGACTCCGGCGCTCTTGGCGGTGGCGGAGCTTGGAGCAGCGCTCACACAACATACAGATACAACTACATTTACAATTGCGGTCCTACAGAAATTCTTGATAGTATCAAGGCAAAGAACCCTGAATACGATGTAATTGGCGCTGCCGGATTCTATTTCGATGGTCACGGTTCATTTGTTGACACTTACGGTAACGTAATCGCAAATATCGACGGTAATGGTGTACTTATCAATGGCGGTCGTAACAATAGTGTTACCGGAAACCTTATAGTAAACTGCACTCAGGACTATGTTTGGGGTTGTGAGCTTTCGTATGGCGACAAATTCGACGATGATGGCAAGTATATTCCCGACACTCTCTCAATTCCTGCTTATGTATATCTTGATGAGTTCAAGGCAGTTAACCCTGTGTCTGCAGAGTTTATTCTTGAACTTGATGAGAACACTGATCCTTATGATCCTATGGTTAAGGAAGCTCCTGCTCTCAACGTTATCAAGAACAACTGGTGTCACTTCAATAAGGGTAACAGAAATAATCCGTCCCGCGGTACCGCTCTTTATCATATTGAAGAGTACTTCTGGCGTTACACAAATGAAGGTGATGTTGACGCAAAGCGCGGTGAGCTTTATAGCGATAACAAAAATCACACCGTTTATAACAGCAAGCGTGATGATGTTGATATTAAAAAGCTCATCACAGAGACCGCTGCAGGCGTTATCGAAATTGACTGGGAAACATTCGAAAAGATCGGTATCGATCCTACACAGTGGAGTCTTGATGTTGAGCTTCCCGAAAAAACAATAGTTTTTCCTAAAGGATAATTGATATTAAAAAGAAGACCTACGGGTCTTCTTTTTTTACATTGTGTATAGTTTTATGAGGTTTAATTTTTGCAAGTTGACTAATGCTTTTTCCTTGCTTTTCACGGGGTGAGTATGGTATAATTACATATGTAGATCATTTCTCAAAAGGAGAATTTTTATGAAAAGAATCATCGCACTCGTTCTTGTTCTGTGCATGACGCTTGGAATGGTAGTTACCGTTTCTGCAGCTCCCGGTGCAGGTTTCTCAAGGACACTCAATCTTGTTCGTCTTATCAGAACAATGTTCGCAAAGGACGAAGAAGACGCCCCCGCAATCGGTCAGCTTGACAAAGGTATTCTCACAGTTTACGTTTCCGCAAACGGCAAATCCGGTGCTGACGGTACTGCCAAAAATCCCTTTGCAACGATCGAAGCGGCTCGTGACGCGATTCGAGACGTAAACAAGTCCGGCCTCAAGGGTATCACTGTTCTCATAAAGAGCGGTGAATATCGCATCAATGACACCATCGTATTTACAGAAGAAGACAGCGGTACTGAAAAGTGCCCCATTACTTACCTCGGTGAAGACGGCACCATCCTCTGCGGCGGTGTTTCCTTCACAAGCACTGCTTTCAAGAAAGCCGACGGTTCACTTGTAGAATACTTCCCGGCCGAAGCAAGAGACAAGATCGTTTCCATTGACCTTAAGGAATATGGTTTCACAGTTGATCAGATTGCAAAGCTTCTCGCAAAAACCGTAGGCAGCTACCAGGCTAACGCACCCGTTGTTGCTGTTAACGGCAAGAATATGACTCTCGCTCGTTTTCCCAACGATGAATGGATCGAAATGGAACACGGTCAGTTCTACGATGCAAACGGCAATCCCACACAGTATACAGATAATGACAGACATATTCCTAAGGATCAGCAGGCTCACACAACACGCGTTGAATACGGTGATGATTACTTCGAAACTGTAACATCCTGGCACTCCTACGAGGACATTTTCGTTGAGGGACGTTTCACTCACCTTTGGGTACACGACAACTCCGAGATCCAGAGTATCAACTACGAAACCGACGAAGTCACCGTTCCCTACTCCGGTGCTTATTTTCCTAATGACGGCGGTCTGCTCTACTTCTACAACATTCCCGAAGAGCTTGACATGCCCGGCGAATATATCGTTGACAGAGACTGCATTCTCTACTACTATCCCGAAGAAAATTTTGAAACAGCAAGATTCACAATGGCTGTGCTCGACAAGAATATGATCGAGCTCGACTCCGATTATATTACTTTCGACAATCTCACCCTCGAATCCGGCCGCAAGAACGGTATCAACGGATCTGTAAACAACGCAACTATCCAGAACTGTATCGTTCGCGACTTTATGGTTACTGGTATTAACATTGTTGGTGGATACAACAACTACATCTACTCCAATGAAGTTTACAGCATAGGCGGCACAGGTATCGACATCAACGAAGCAGGCGACAGAGAAACTCTCGCAAAATCCAACACTATCGTTTGTAACAACTACGTTCACGATTACGGCTTCGGCGGTATCATTGAATATGCCATCCTTTATTCAGGTTGCGGTGTAACAGTTTGCCACAACGAATGCTGCGACTCCAACACTCTCGCAATGGACAACAGCGGTCCTTACCACCTCACAGAGTACAACTACATTCACGACATTGGTCAGTTCTTCTCGGACGGTGGTGCAATCGGTTCCGGCGGCAGCCACAACTACGGTTCCATCTTCAGATACAATTATCTTGAAAACATCGGCACTGCTGAATATCCCACAGTTACCCAGCTCGGAGTTCAGGCATTCACAGTTGACTGCGACGCAAACGGTCTGACTATCTACTCCAACATCATTAATAAGATAACAGGTTCAGGCGTAGGTGTCTCCGGAGGACGTGACAACAATGTTCACAATAATCTGTTCATCTCATGCGGATTCTACGCTTACTCCCTTGATGCTCGTGATTACAATGATTTCAAGAATGCTGGTGTCGCGGCCACTTGCGGCGTAACCGAATATCTGTTAAGCGACACTTGGCAGGCTGCCTTCTCCGAACTCAGAGGACTCCACGGTAACTATGATCCTGAAAATCCCCTTGACCCTATGTTCGAAGGTGCTCCAGGTGGTAACAGATTCGTTGATAACTACGGTTACTTCGACAAGGCTAACAGACTTACAAATTATATCGGTAACTACACCTTCCTCTACTATGACGATGAGATCATCAATGCAACAAGTGAGATCTTCGCTATTTCTGCTGAAAACGGCAATATGAAGACTTACAATTCTCGCCGCAACGGTGACATCGTTATTGCTGACGCTCTTGCAGAAGCTGAGGCAGCAGGCTATCCCATTATGACTGTTGAACAATTTAATCAGATCGGCAGAATCGGTGTTGGCCCCAATGCAAGCAAATAATTGAATTAAAGAAGACCTACGGGTCTTCTTTTTTTGCATTGTGCATAGTTTTATGAGGTTTATTTTTTGCAAGTTGACTAATGCTTTTTCCTTGCTTTTTACGGGGTGAGTATGGTATAATTACATATGTAAATCATTTCTCAAAAGGAGAATCATTATGAAAAGAATTATTGCACTCGTTCTTGTTCTGTGCATGGCGCTTGGAATGGTTGTTTCCGTTTCCGCTGCCCCCTCTGCTCACTTTTCAAGAACACTCAAACTTGTAAGACTTATCCGCACCATGTTTGACAAGGATGAGGATGAAGGTCCCGCAATCGGTCAGCTTGACAACGGTATCCTTAAGGTTTACGTTGCTGCCACCGGCAAGAAAGACGCTGACGGTACTGCAAAGAATCCCTTTGATACCCTCACAGCAGCTCGCGATGCTATTCGTGATCTCGACAAGTCTGACTTTGACGGCATTGACGTTGTTGTCAAGAAAGGCACATATTCCATCAATGAAGCTTTCGTTCTCACAGAAGAAGACAGCGGCACAAAGAACTGCCCTATCCGTTACATCGGTGAAGACGGTGTTACAATCGTTGGTGGTGTTTCCTTTACTGCGGCTGATTTCGCTCCCGCAACAGGTGACGACGTAAAGTACTTCCCCGAAGCTGATAAGATCGTTATGATCGACCTTAAGCAGTTCGGTTATACCGCAGAAGATATGGCTAAATATCTCGCAGCTGCCGGATACTTCAAGGCTGTTCCCTTCCTTTCCGCTGACGCTGTAAGACAGACTCTCTGCCGTTACCCCAACTACGAGTGGATCAACATTGACGACGCTTGGCTCGTTGACTCTTTCGGCAATGAAACACCTTACACAGACAACGACAGCCACATCGCTAAGGAATACCAGGCTCACACCATCGTTGTTGAATACGGTGACGATCATTTCGACAGAGTTATGTCCTGGAAGAGTGAAGGTCACAAGTATATCAGCGGACGTCTCCGTTACCTCTGGTGCCATGACGATACAGAAATCATTAATATCGACACTGAAAAGGACCAGATCACCGTTAAGTATGTAGGCGCTTACGATCCCGTTCCCGGTACAGTTATGTACTTCTACAACATTCCCGAAGAGCTTGACGTTCCCGGCGAATACTACATCAGCGAAGATGCAGTTCTCTACTACTACCCCGGTGAAAACTTTGAAACTGCGATCTTCTCCTTCCCCGTTGTTGACAACATCGTTAAGATTGAAGGCGCAGATTACATCACACTTGAAAATCTTGTTATGACATCCTCCGAAGGTGACGGTATCAATTTCCGTGACTCCGATTATCTCACTATTAAGGATTGCTCTGTTTCTTCCATTAAGAATGAAGGTATTGATGGCGAAGGTCTGTTCCTGACAATTACCGGTAACCACGTTTATGACACCGGTGACAATGGTATCAACATCAGCAGTGGTAACCTTAACAACCCTGAAGATTACAAGAACGAGACCGTTATCAGAAACAACTACGTTCATGACTGGTCCGAAACAAGCGTTATCGCTTACTCTATCACAGTTGACGGTATTAACATCACCGTTTCCCACAACACAACCGGCAACTCCAACTCCAAGGCTATTCACGCCTCTACAGGTGCTAACATCACTATAGAATACAACTATGTATTCAACGTACTCCAGGCTGTTGAAGACTGCGGAGCCATCTCCGGTGACGGCGGAAAAGGCAACGGTAATATGGTATACAGATACAACTACGTTCACAACGTAGGTCCTACAGCAATTCTCGAAACAATCAGAGAAAAGAACCCCGACTTCTCTAACGTTGGTTCCGTTGGTTTCTACTATGACGGTGCTTCCTCTTACTTCAACACATACGGTAACGTAATTGCTAACATCGACGGTCACGGTTGGCTTTCTAACGCAGGTCGCCACAACTACTTCACAGGTAACCTTATTATCAACTGCTCCAAAGACTACGCTTGGGCAAGTGAATACGGCTACGGTAACGACGAGTTCGACGATAATGGCAGATATATTCCCAGAAAGACAGGCATCGACTCTCACGTATTCCTTGACGAATTCAAGGCGATCAATCCTGAGCCCGCACAGCTCCTCCTTGAGGTTGACGAAAACACCGACCCTGAAGATAAGATGGTTAAGGAAACTCCCGCTTACATCGTTATCAAAAACAACTGGTGCCACTTCAACAAGGGTATCAGAGATAATCCGTCTCGCGGTGTGGCTCTCTACCACGTTGAAGAACAGGTTTGGAGATACTCCAACGCCAGCGATTTCGACTGCAAGGTAGGACAGCTTTACAGCGACAACGCAAATGTTTCTCAGTACAACAGCAGACGTAATGACCTTGACGTAACAAAGCTGATCAAGGAAACAGCTGCCGGCGTTATCGAGATCACTTGGGAACAGTTCGAAAAGATCGGCGTTGATCCCGCACAGTGGAATCTTGACGTTGATCTTCCCGAAAAGACCACTTTCTTCCCCAAGGGCTAATAAATCAAAAATTAAAGGAGACTTTCGAGTCTCCTTTTTTGTTTAGTTAAATTGAAAAGAGCCACCGAATTTTCGATAGCTCTTTTTTTGTTTATCTGAGGGTATTGCTGTTATTAAGGATCAGTGTACTGTAAATGAAGAGTACGTCATCAGCGTTT
The DNA here is from genome assembly GCA_015064355.1 of Oscillospiraceae bacterium. Lineage (GTDB taxonomy): Bacteria > Bacillota > Clostridia > Oscillospirales > CAG-272 > UMGS1696. The sequence goes on from SVSJ01000005.1 coordinate 7,373, forward strand.
CTGAAATCCACAAGGGGCGCGCCTGTTCTGTTGTCACGCATGGAACCGAGAAGTGCGCTCTGTACGTAACGAATGTCCACAACGGTGATCTTCTTATATCCCTCAACAAGAAGAGGAGTAAGGCTTGCGCCAAAGGAATCACGGAACACGACGAGCTCTTTATCGGTGGAAGCTGAAGGATTCTCGATGGTTACAACTGAAAGGTTACCGCCGAGATACATCTCGTAGGGGTCCTTGCCGAAAGCTCTTTCCATATCGTAGATTGAGATCTGACGCATATTCTGGTGATCGTATACAATGCAATTCTCAAGCATTGCGTTTGTCATATAGTACATATCTTCTGCCGGGAGCGGAAGTGCGCTCTGGCCGTAGTAAACGCCATAGAAGGGATTATCAAGGAGTGTCTGGGTATACTTCTCAGAGAGAGGTGTGCCCATTTCAGCGCCAATTTTCTGTGCTACATCAAGGAGATTTTCCTGCTTCCAGTGAGTGTCTGTCTTGTAGTAATCAGACAACTCAAGCTCTCCTGTAATGTCTATATAATCCGCAAAGTCCATTTTTTCCTGCATAAGCGCGAACATTTCGCTGTAATCAAGAGCGAGATATCCGTTCTCTGCTGCGAGGAAATACCCCTTATCGGGAACGATGGAGAAGTACACGTTTGCCCCGTGCTGCTTGATGAACTTGTCGTAGATCGCGCCGAACTTGCCTGTAGCGAAGTCCAGGGATTCCTCGTTAAGAGGATACTCAAGCTGCGCGGCATATCCGTCTTCCACGTAGATATTGTTGTTATCCATATGTCCGAAAACGTTGAATGCAACGTAGGATTTCAGAGTACGGAACTTATCGCGGAGCGGGAACTGATCGAGGCTATAGGACTCAAACAGCTTCATAAATGTCTTATTGCTGTCTTTGTTGAACACGGTTTCCGCGTTGAATGCGGGGAACTTCGCAAGCTCACGGCGTTCACTGTCGGAGAAATCGTCTGTGGGCTTGAACCAAGCAAAGAGAGTAAGACCGAAAAGGAGAACTACCATTACGCAGGTAAGAACGATATTTTTTATTTTCTCTGTCATAATGCTACCTCCTTAGAATCTGAAGTAAAGGAACGGGCTGAAGGAACCGTCAACCAGGTATGCTGTCATTACGAGAATCAGAGCAACGAGGGCGATGGGTTCAAGTACGTTCATGATCTTTGCGCCGGCTGCTTTTTCTTTGATCTTTGTAGCAACGGTCTTAACAAGAGGTGTTGCACCGATAATGGCAAGAACAAGTACAACAGCGTAACTGCGCAGGTAATATACTGTTTCTGCGTTGATGAAGGGGATTCCGCCGGCACCAAAGAGACCGCCAACATTTGCACCCAACTGTGAAAGGTCAACAGATGCAAACAGCACGAAGCTGAACAGCACGAGGACAAGCACGTAAATGTGGTTCAGCACCTTCATTTTTTTGAGATGCTTGAGGAGCCACATCTTTTCAATAAGAAGTGCGATTCCAAAGAACACACCCCAGAGGATGAAGTTCCAGGATGCGCCGTGCCAGAAGCCTGTAAGCATCCAAACAACGAAGATATTGAAGATGTTTCTGAGCTTTGAGCAGCGGTTACCGCCAAGAGGAATATATACGTAGTCGCGGAACCATGTACCAAGGGACATATGCCATCTTCTCCAGAATTCTGTAATGCTTCCGGAAATGAAGGGATAGTTGAAGTTCTCAAGGAAATCAAATCCGAACATTTTACCAAGACCGATAGCCATATCGGAGTAGCCGGAGAAGTCGAAGTATATCTGAAGTGCGTATGAGATACTGTACAGCCAGAAAAATACTACCGACTTATCAGCGGATTCGGCAAAGCTTGTACCGAGTCCCGCAAGAACGTCTGCGATAAGGATCTTCTTGCCAAGACCGATCACAAATCTTCTTATACCAACCGCAACTTTCTCAAAGCTGTGGGTTCTTGTTTCAAGCTGCAGGGCGATGTCGGAATATCTTACGATAGGACCTGCGATAAGCTGTGGGAACAATGAAATATACGTTGCGAGGTTGATGATATTTTTCTGTGCAGCCACTCCTCCTCTGTATACGTCAACCGTATAGCTGAGGATCTGGAATGTGTAGAAGCTAATACCAACGGGCAGAGCGATTCTCAGAAGAGGTACGCCAATGCCTGTTACTGCATTGAAGTTAGAAATAAAGAAATCGGCATATTTGAAGTATGCAAGGAATCCAAGGTCTATCACCAATGAGAGGATCAAAAACAGCTTCGACAGCTTTTTGCCTTGGTATTTTTCAATAAGAAGTCCAAGAACGTATCCAAGGATGATCGTTACTGTCATCAGGACTACGTACTTGGGTTCACCCCACGCATAAAAAACAAGGCTTGCAAGAAGCAAGACCGAGTTTTTTATACATTTAGGTGCGATTACATACAGTAATACAACTGCAGGTAAAAAATAATACAGAAACGGGATGCTTGAAAACAGCATTTAAATCACCTATTATTATTTACTTAAATGTTCCTAAATGCGAATTATTATGATCTTGAAGTCAGTTACAAAAATCAGAGAGCTGCGTCGTGAACTACTACAGCGCCTTCGTAAGTTGCGACAACTGCATCCTTGAATGCGTTTGTGCTGTCAGCGAGACCGAATGATGCCACTAAGAACCTATCTTCAAATTCAAATGCAACAAAAGTACCATTATTCATATTCATGAAATTGAAAAATATTGAAGCACTAATCAGTTCGTTTATATATTCTTCAGGGAAAAGAGTAAGCGAAACAATAGATTCAACATCAGAAATATCAAGCTTGCCAGGTGCATTCTTAGGCATTTCATAGGAGAATTCTTCCCCAGAGTCAGGGTCTGTTTCAGTCACAGTTATCATTTCTGTGCATGCAAAATATCCCTTTATTTCTTCGCCTGATGATGCACCAAAAGCAGGAGCAAGGTTGGAGAGAAAAGTATCGAAGCAGTTATCAAGAATAGCAGACATTTCTTCGGATAGAGGAGATTCTTCATCCTTTTTTATTTCTATAATTACATAACGTTCTGGAAAACCACACATCCATTCATTGGTCGTAATGTTCTCTTGAAGTTTAGTAATTATAGGGTCGTTCTGCTTGTTGCCGCATGCTACCATTGCTGTCATAGCAAGGATGAGTGCGAGGATTACGGAGAGAATGCGCTTTGTCATTTTTTTGTGTTTCCTTTCAAATATTGAAAAAATTATTTTCTATGTTATAGTTTTCGTGCCGGGCACACATTATATTATGTCCGCCTTCTTGCAAAAACCATACGTTAGACGATATAAAACTAAAAAAGTTCCCCTGAAAGCTGCGAATTTGATGATTTTTTCGCACTTTGTATGTATACACAAATTCAGAACCACTATTATAAAGCATTATATACCGATTAACCAAGAGTTATTTTAAAAAATCCCATAATTAACCAAATACAGTATATCAGATCGTTATTAATAACTCCACTTGAATTTATTGACATACTGTTAATTCAATCTTGACAAAACAAAAGCCGCGTTATTTGCGGCCTTGTTTTAAGTTAATTTGATAATTTACTTATTGTTGCAACCGGGCTTCCCGCAGTCACGGGAGAGAACGAAAGAGTTGCAGTCAACGCACTGGATCACTGTGGGGTTCTTCTCGTGTGTTCCGATATATACCTTATCGAGAGCGCAAAAGTCACAGGTCTTTGCGTGGTTAGCGCACTGGCTAACAGTACATGCGATAGAATGATTGGGCTTTTTGATACTTTCCATATTTACGCACCATCCTTATGATTTTGGAATTCGTTGAGATATTCCTATATTATTATGGCCGGATGGAACGGGAATAATACGCGAAAATCAAAATTGCCCTTAATCGTGCGGTGTAGCTCTGTCCCCTCTTATGAAGGAATTAAGCTTTGACATTTCTTCTGCATCTTTTATTTCTGTAGGCTGCCACGGCTTATTCTCGCTGTAGGTCTGGTACGGAGATACCTCGTAAGATGTGGAAACGATCTCACCCTTATCAGATCTTATATTCACCTGAAGGATCGCTGTGTAAGGATCAGGGTATCTTGATGCGCCGTCGATCAAAGCACCCAGGGAATATGCGATGAATCCGTCACCATAGCTCTCAACAGGCTGAATGTTGATACCGTTTGTACCGACGACAACGTCAGCGCCTGCATCAATGAAAGATCTGAACACGCTTTTTTTGTCTGCCGAGGGGAGGTGTCCCTCTTCCGTGTCGGTTAAATAGATGATAACAAAATCGTTTTTGAGAACTGCGTTTTCAGTCCAGGAGATCATGCCAAGGACGTTTTTCTCACTGAGCTTTCCGCAGTAGAAGGCTATCTTCAAGCCGTCGATCTCTTTATAGATCGCTCTGCCAATATCACTCCAGACAAGGCCAGCGGATTCCAAAGATGCTTTCGTATCGGAATATCCACCTGTTCCGTAGTTTGCTGTTCGCGGGCATTCAAGAACAAGTCCGTCAACATAGCCGTCAGTGAATACTTTTGCGTTACTGCTGCCGCCCAAATACCACTCGGATGCGTTCTCCTGTGGAGTGAGCTCTTCCCTATCACTTAGCACAGCATTACATGATGCGAGGGTAAAGTCATCTGTTTTAAAAAGTTCAGTAAGGTTGCGGAGGAAATATGTGCTTCCGTTTTGTGCAAGCGCCTCATTGAATGTGCCATATGAGGTGCTGCCAAGCATAGATGCCGGGGTACAAGAGCCTAAAATACTGATCGTTGTGAGATTGTATGAGTAGTCCGGCTCGTTCAGATTTGAGATGGGCTCCTCATTGGGTGCTGTTTGTATACTTTCGGGAGGTTCCATGCCGGCGGAAAAATTGGCGTCGGTAAATACGGCAACATACAAGAACAAAACCAAAGCAACAAGGACTGTTGATACTAAAATGAAAATGAATCTTTGCGCTCTTATTCTATCAAGTATTGACATATTGTCTCCCTCCTTTCGAAAGCTTATCTATATTTCAAATCATAATCAAGATTATTTTACCATATTTCATGGAAAATTTCAAGTATTTCGTTTTTATTTCAGCTCAGGTAAATAAGGGGCGTATTTGTTTGCCCTCTCTCACGGCATTAACACCCTCCCGACAGCAGGAAAAATCTGCCACAAGTGAATGCGGTTTTTTCACCGTATCGTCCTGCTTCATCGGAACAAAATATACGTTCTTTCTATTAAGCAGCTTGCCGATATTTATGAAGTTTCCCGACATTGCATCATTTGATGCTAAGGCTACAAGCAACGGTCGGTCAGATCTGAGATGGGCTTTCGCCGCCATTGTCACCGGAGTATCTGTTATTCCGTTTGCGAGCTTTGCCAATGTGTTTCCTGTGCAGGGGCATATTATCATACTGTCAAGTGGGGACGACGGGCCGAATTTTTCCGCCTCCGCGATTGTGTTTACGGCTTCCCTGCCGCTGATTTCTTTGATCTTTGCCTTTAGTTCCTCTGCCGTGCCGAATCTTGTGTCGGTTTCTGATGATATATACGACAGAATCGGCACTATATCATATTCCTCTGAAAGTTCTTTCATTACCTTGATTGCTTCGCTATGGGTGCAGAACGAGCCGCAAATTGCAAATCCAAGCTTTTTTCTCATAGCTTCTTACCTCCTCTCAAAATGTCCGTTAAGCTTATCTCGGATAACGGAGCAAATTATTCCACCTGCGCTCTCAGGTGAAGTTTTCCCGGGTAATGACGGCAAGGGGACTACCTTTATTCCGGAAGTTTCAGCCGCCTCCAAGTCAACACCGGAGTTCCCTGTGGCAAGCTCAAATATTACGGTGCCGGCTTTTATTGATTTAAGGAGTTCTTCATTAAATATCAAGTAAGGCACTGTATTAAATATTGCATCGCAAGGTACGGGGTATTCTTTATACTCTCCCAGCGAGACCGCTACACACCCGTCAACCGCCGCCCAGGATAGATCCTTTACGCTCCTTGCCACCACGTACACCTCGGCACCGAGAAGCTTTAGTCTTGTGGCGAGTGTTCTGCCGCATCTGCCATATCCAACAACAACAGCCCGCATTCCCGAAACTGTGATCGGAAGATGATTTATACACGCGGCGATCGCCCCTTCCGCTGTGGGAACGGAGTTTTTAATTTGCAGTTCCTCCGAATTGTAGTAATCATAGGTTTCTATCCCGTGCTCTGCAGCATATTTTACAATGACCTGTGGAATCATACCACCAAGAAGCAATGAGCCTATGGGCATTTTTTCACAAATTGCACCGAGCTTCACTCCGGGGGCGTTCTCACGAATCTTTTGTAAGGGGCAATTCAAGTATTTTCCGTCCGTTGTGGATGGGAGCGGCAAAATTACTGCATCGGAGCATTTTACCGCCGATTCAAAATCCGCACAGCGCACAGCATTCTTTAGCTTTTCTTCTTCCTGTGTTCCGTACACAGCGTCAAATCCCCATACGGCACACTCAAAATCTCTGGCAAGACAGTCTGCCATTGCAAGCTGCCGTCTGTCACCGCCAAGAATACCAATTTTTATTGTTTCCGACATAATTTTCACCCATTAAGATTTTCTGACGGCAAAAAATAAAGCCGTCTCTCCTATAGGATATGCCGTAGTTCTTGCCTCGGTCAAGAAATCCCAGACACCTGCCGTCTCGAAAAGCTGACTACCTTGCCGCTTTTGGGGCTGACAGTTGCACTTATCTCTTTTGAACCTGCCACGTAAAGAATGGTGAGGTTACCGGTTGTTTCCTCCTCAATGATTTGCTTTGCTGATTCAAAAGCCAAAGAATCCGCGGGATATAGTATTTTCAGATATTCCTTTGCAATTTCTTCGCATTCTTCCGGTGTAAAGCTGTAAACTCCTTTGGGAAGTGAGATTGATGCTTCAATGGGAAGGATAGTTTTTTCGTCAACAAGGACGTATGCGTTGTCACAGGTGAAGAGGTATCTGCCTCCGTCACACCACGTTCCCCTTGCGAAGATATTGCTTCCGCCCACTACGCGATTTGCACAGTTTTTCGCTTGTTTGTACTTGGTTACGGCTACCGACGAGGGCTGATATTTCCTCATTTGGGTGGGGAGGCTTCGTGCTTGTTCTGCACTGTTTCCGGTATCATCAGCAGGGGTGTTGAGAATTTGACGAACATCATTTGCAATTTCAGCGTTTAACTCCCCAATAGTAACTCTCTCTGCCACATTATGAAACTGCAGGGCAAGTTTACGCTCTCCTGCCCGCAAAGCATAATCCGCCGCTGTTGATGCGTGATGATAGGCTTTCAAATAATCACCTGAGTTCACATCATCTATAATACTATAGGCGGCTGTCTCCATTTCAGCGCGATAAGTTGTCGCGGCAGACCGCTCAGCCAAGGACTTAGACCGCAAAACCACCGCGAGTACAGCGAGCAATCCTATGATCAGACAAAGCATTGTGCACATCACAAGCAAAAACATTTTTGATTTTAACAAACTTTTCATAAACATTATTTACTCTCCTGTTTAAATGAACATTATTATGTTTGACAAAAGCACGTGTTTTATGCTATAATAATTTTGTATGGGCGATCAGGAAACACTTTATATATTTTGAGGATTTTTATAAAATGACAGAGCTGGCACGGAGTATGCTTCCGAATCTTATCGGAAACGAAAAAATCAAAAATATACTCTCTGAAGATCTCGCAAGAGGTAAGTCTGCTCACGCCTATATTCTTGAAGGTCCTCGCGGATCAGGTAAACACACGGCTGCTATGCAAATTTGCGCCGCTGTCCTTTGCGAAAACAAGGATGATCCCGCCTATTCTCTTCCCTGTGGCAAGTGTTCATTCTGCCGCAAGATCAATTCCGGTGTATTTGTTGATATGATGACCGTTTCAAACGGTGACAAGGCGTCAATCGGTGTTGATCAGATCCGTCTAATTAAAGAGACCTTATATATTACGCCCAACGACGGCAACAAGAAGTTCTACATTATTGAGAATGCACATCTTATGACACCTCAGGCACAGAATGCGTTTCTTTTGGCACTTGAGGAGCCGCCTGCATACGTTATGTTCTTGCTCCTTTGTGAGAATTCAGCCGCTCTCCTCGAAACTGTGAAAAGCCGTGCACCGTCCATTCAGATGGAACGATTTGCACCGGATTTCATTGAAGAGTATTTGCGCGGAATTTACGGAAGCGGGTCTGCTCTGCATCAGAAAATCGTGCGTGCGGCTCATTTGTCAGGCGGTGCTCTCGGCTATGCAAAAGAATTATATGAGCACGGAAGCGCTGAAATGAAGCTTTACGAAACTGCAAGCGACCTTGTAGAGGTGCTTGTGTCAGCAAACAAGTCCGGCGGACTCACTTTTGTACAAGGCTCACTGCCCAAATCCCGCGCTGATACCTGTCAGGTCCTTTCTCTTGCGCGGTTGGCACTCCGAGATCTTATCTCCGATAAAAAAGGTGGAGACCTTCTGTTCTACAGTTCAACTGACGGCGTACCCTCTTTTGCGAAGAAAGTTTCGGTAAAGCGGCTTCTTGAATTAAGCTCGGCGGTGGCTGAGTCCGAAAAGCTTATTACCGCCAATTGCTCACAAAACACAGTAATGACATCGCTTATTATGAACGGTTAATATTGATTGGAGAATATATATTTTATGGAAAACAAAATTACACCACAGGAAGAAATGGTAGAAATCGTTGGCGTCAGATTCCGCGACAACGGCAAGACCTACTATTTCGCTCCCGGAAACATTAAGGTTCAACAGAATGACTTTGTTATTGTTGAGACCACACGCGGCGTTGAATACGGCTCGGTTGCTATCGGAAACAGCTTTGTGGATTCTTCAAAGATCGTTTCTCCCCTGCGCCCTGTATTGAGAATTGCCACAGACAATGACAAAGAGCGTTATGCCGCTAACAAAAAACTGGAGCTTGATGCCTTTGAGATCTGCAAGAAAAAGATCATTGAGCACGGTCTCGAAATGAAGCTCATTGAGGCGGAATACACCTTTGACAACAGCAAGCTTCTGTTCTATTTCTCTGCTGATGTGAGAGTTGACTTCAGAGAGCTTGTTAAGGATCTTGCGGCAATTTTCAGAACAAGAATCGAGCTTCGCCAGATCGGTATCAGAGATGAAGCAAAGATCATGGGCGGTCTCGGCGTTTGCGGTCGTCCCTTCTGCTGCTCAAGCTTCCTTTCGGATTTTGTACAGGTTTCAATTAAGATGGCTAAGGAACAGAATCTCTCCCTTAACTCATCAAAGATCTCCGGCACCTGCGGCAGACTTATGTGCTGTCTCAGATACGAGCACGAGACCTATGAACAGGAGATCGCGCTCACTCCCCCGGTTGATTCCACGGTAAAGACCAAAGACGGAACAGGCACTGTTACAGAGATCAGCCCTCTCACCGGATTAATAAAAGTTAAGTATCAATCCGGGGATATTAAACCGTATCACAGAGATGACGTTACGGTTTTGAAGCGTCCCGCTCGTGAAAAAAACGATAAAGAGTAAAATTTCACAGGATTTCCGCAAATTTTTTTGACTTTTTTTGAAAAACCTATTTTATTTCTGAAGAATATGTGATAGAATTAAAGTATCTTAACACGGAGGTGTATTATTATGGCATATAAGATTACTGATGATTGCATCGGCTGTGGCGCTTGTGCTGGCGAATGCCCCGTAGGCTGCATTACCGAAGCAGACGGCAAGTACGTTATCAACGCTGACGAATGTCTTGACTGTGGCGCTTGCGCAGGCGTATGTCCTGTTGATGCTCCTCAGGCTGAATAATTCAGTCGGGCAAACATAACGGCAGTTTATTACATAAACATTTTGGGGAGTGGGCGAGTTTGTCCCTCCCCTTTGCCATATTAGTATAGAAATCGGAGATTCTTATGACTGGGGAGAATTGCCTTTTTGATCCTACCACAGAGCGACTTGACGAGATTAACGAAAATCTCTCTCTAATACAGCTGAAAACAGGCCTGACATTCGGAACGGACAGCTACCTTCTCGCGGCTTTTTCAAGATCGGCGAAAAAAGGTACTATGGTTGAGTTTGGCGGCGGTACTGGTGTTGTTTCTTTACTCTGTGCTTCAAGGGAAAAGTTTTTGCACATACATTGTGTTGAAATACAGCCGTATTTTGCAGAGCTTATCGGACGAAATGCAGAGATGAACAAGCTCGGTCACATGGTGACTTCCGTTTGTGCTGACGTGCGCGAGCTTGATGCTGCGGTTTTTGGAGCCGAGGTCAGCTCTGTTGTGTCAAATCCCCCTTATATGATGGCTCAGTCAGGTTTCGACAACGCAACTGCGGAAATGAACACGGCAAGGCGGGAGGAAAACGGTACTATTGACGATTTTGCCGAATCAGCGGCACGGCTGCTTAAATTCGGTGGGTATTTCACAGTCGTTTACAGACCTGACAGGTTAAGTGATCTCATTTACGCCATGAAAAAGCACTCTCTTGAGCCGAAGCGTATGATCACCGTTTACCCAACAGCTGAGTCAAAGCCTTGTCTTGTTTTGGTGGAGGCAAAAAAAGGGGCTGCGTCAGGACTTGTACAGTCGCGTCCCCTTATTATATACAAAGAAAAGAATTCAACGGAGTATACTGCTGATATGCAGGCGGTGTACGACAACTTTACACTTGAGCATTTATTTTAATTGATCGGAGGCCTATATGAGCTTGCAAAGCAGTACTCAAAAAGAAAAAAACGCCGTTTTGGGCGGTGTGTTATATCTTGTGGCTACTCCTATTGGGAATCTTTCCGATATATCGGAACGAGCTCTGAAGGTACTCAGCGAAGTTGATTTTGTTGCTGCTGAGGATACCCGCAACACAGGACTTATGCTCTCTCGCTTCGGAATATCAAAGCCAATGGTCAGTTATTTCGAACACAACAAGCGCGAGCGCGGGGGGCAGATTGCCGCTCGTCTTGAGAACGGTGAATCTTGCGCGCTGGTAACTGACGCCGGCACTCCTGCTATCAGTGATCCAGGTGAAGATATAGTCCGTCTTTGTGCGGAACGCGGTATCACCGTAACAAGTATACCCGGTTGCTGTGCGGCAATTACTGCCCTAACCCTTTCGGGAATTGATACCCGCCGATTCTGCTTTGAGGGATTTCTCTCGGCAAACAAGGGTGAGCGCCGCGATAGACTTTCCGAGCTTGAGGGCGAAAAACGGACTATGATCTTCTACGAAGCACCTCACAAGCTGAAGACCACTCTCTCTGACCTTATGAAGCATTTTGGTGAGGACAGGCAGATCGCCCTTTGCCGTGAACTAACAAAGTTGAATGAAGAGGTCTCACGAACTACGATAGGCAGCGCTGTGAAGTTTTATGAGGAAAAAGATCCACGCGGTGAGTATGTTCTCATCGTCGCCGGAGCAAGTATCGCAGCGAAAGCCGATTACCCAGAGGACCCGGTTCTGCACGTTGAAATGCTTGTTGGATCCGGTATGAGCAAGAAAGACGCGATAAAGGCTGCGGCAAAGGCCCGCGGTGTTGCGAAGAACGATATTTACTCTCTGGTTATGAAAAAAGATGAGGAATAGGAATTTTATTGATTATATATAAATCAAACTTGATATTTTTAGCAAAAACGTCTTGTAAACGAGGCGTTTTTCTGTTATAATAAAGTATTAAGATAAAAATTTGACTTGACAGGAGAATATAAAATGGCTGAGAAATTCTATATAACCACCGCGATCGCTTACGCATCAACAAAGCCCCACATCGGCAACACATACGAAGTTATCGCAACCGACGCTATCGCAAGATACAAGAGACAGCGCGGATTTGACGTTTTCTTCTGCACCGGTACTGACGAACACGGTCAGAAAATCGAAAACAAGGCAAAGGATGCGGGCATCACTCCCAAGGAATACGTTGATAAGATCGCTGATGAGATCAAGGGCATCTGGGATCTGATGAACACCAGCTATGACCATTTCATTCGCACCACTGACGATTACCACGAAAAGAATGTTTCCAATATTTTCAAGAAGATGTACGAAAACGGTGACATCTACAAGGGTCACTACGAGGGCTGGTACTGCACTCCCTGTGAATCCTTCTTCACTGATTCCCAGCTTGTTGACGGCAAGTGCCCTGACTGCGGCCGTGAAGTTCAGCTTGCACAGGAAGAGGCTTACTTCTTCAAGATGAGCAAGTACGCTGACAGACTTATGAAGCACATCGAGGAAAACCCCGATTTCATTCAGCCTGAATCCAGAAGAAAAGAAATGATCAACAACTTCTTAAAGCCCGGACTTCAGGATCTTTGCGTTTCCCGTTCCAGCTTTACCTGGGGTATTCCCGTTGAATTTGACCCGAAGCACGTTACCTACGTTTGGCTTGACGCGCTGACTAACTATATTTCCGCTCTCGGCTACGATGCAGGAAACGAGACTCAGCCCGAAAAGTTCAATAAGTACTGGCCTGCTGACGTTCACGTTATCGGTAAGGATATCGTTAGATTCCACGCGATTTACTGGCCGATCTTCCTTATGGCTCTGGACATTCCCCTGCCCAAGAAGATCTTTGGTCACCCCTGGTTCAATTTCGGCACAGACAAGATGTCAAAGTCCCGCGGCAACGTTATCTTTGCTGATGACCTTGCAAAGAGATTCTCCGTCGACGGTGTTCGTCATTACGCCCTTTCTGAAATGCCTTACGCTACTGACGGCTCCATCACTTACGAATCTATCGTAAACCGCTACAACACCGACCTTGCAAACAACCTCGGTAACCTTGTAAGCCGTACGGTTGCAATGACAAAGAAGTACTTCGACGGAATAATTCCTGCACCTGCCGACACTCAAGAGGTTGATGCGGATCTCAAGGATGTTTGCGCTGAATCTGTTAAGGCTTTCGGCGAGAACATGGACACATTCCACATTGCTGACGCGTGCACAAACGTGTTCACAATGCTCCGCCGTGCTAACAAGTATATTGACGAGACAACTCCTTGGACTCTCGCAAAATCCGAAGAGACCAAGGGACGCCTCCAGACTGTTATCTACAACCTCCTCGAGGTTATCAGAATCGGCGGCGTAATGCTCTCTTCCCTCCTTCCCCAGACTGCAGATTCCATTTTCGCGCAGATCGGCTCTGACGTGAGAGATTACGATTCTATCTTCCAGTTCGGCGGTCTTGAAGCCGGCAAGCCCACAGGTGAGGCAACTCCTCTCTTTGCAAGAATTGACGAGGCAAAGCTTCTTGCTGAAATCGAGGCTGAACGTGAAGCTGCAAGAAAGGCTGCAGAAGCGGCTGAAAAGGCTAATCAGAAGCCCGAAAAGCCCGAAGGCCTTGCCCTGATCGGCATTGAAGACTTTATGGGCGTTGAATTGCGTACTGCACAGATCACAGCTTGTGAAAAGGTGCCGAAGGCCAAGAAGCTTCTCAAGCTGACAATCGACTTAGGTTACGAAGAACGCACAGTTGTGTCAGGTATTGCAAAGTTCTATGAACCCGACGCACTTATCGGTAAGAAGATCATCGTTGTAGCTAACCTCAAGCCTGCAGTTCTCTGCGGTATTGAATCCAACGGTATGATCCTTGCTTCAGGTGAGGAAACAGTAAGAGTTGTGTTCCTCGATCCCGAAACTCCCCTCGGAGAAAGAGTAAGATAATGCTTTTCGATTCACATGCACATTACGATGACGACAGATTCGCCCTGGAATTTGAAGGGGGTACCGACGGTGCTATTGCGAAAGCAACCCGTGAGGGAGTGTCGTACATCGTAAATGTAGGTTCAAATATAGAAACTTCGAAGAATTCCATTGCTCTTGCGGAAAAGTACAGCTTTATTTATGCTGTGGTTGGTATTCACCCATCCGACGCACAGAGGCTCACAGCTGACAAGATTGATTCTGCCCTTTATGAGGTTGAACGCTTGGCGGCACACGAGAAGGTTGTTGCTGTTGGCGAAATCGGACTTGACTATCACTACGATTATCTCGACAAAGAGCGTCAGGCGTATTTCTTTGATGCGCAGATGGCTATTGCGCGCAAAGTTCATCTGCCTGTGGTTATCCACACAAGAGACGCTTTCGGCGATACCATTGACATACTGAACCGTCATCCGGACATAACAGGTGTTATGCACAGCTACAGCGGCAGTGCTGAATCTGCCCGCCAGCTTTGCGACCGAGGTTGGTACATCTCATTCTCCGGTCCTGTCACCTATAAAAATGCGAACAAGGTGAAGGAAGCGGCTGCAATCGTTCCGTCAGATAGAATTATGATCGAAACTGACTGCCCATATCTCCCTCCTGTTCCCCATCGCGGCGAGATCAACTATTCGGGATATATGAAGCACACTTGCCAGGCAGTTGCGGACATCCGCGGTATTACCTTCGAGGAAGCGGCGCGAATCACCTGTGAGAACGCATCACGGTTCTTTGGAATATCTTTATAAACTCTCCCTCATTGGAGGTCAACATGGTAATTACTTATCAAATCGGCGATAGCCTTTATGTTAACATCACAAATCACTGCACCAACAGATGCGTATTCTGTTTGCGTGACACTCCTCAACCGGAGCCTTACTGCAATCTGTTCCTTGATCGCGAGCCTACCGTACAGGAGATTGCAGATGATCTGGCATCGTACAATCTGAACGATTTTGACGAGATCGTTTTCTGCGGATACGGTGAGCCTACTTGTAGACTATATGATATGCTTGAGGTGTGCAGGAGAATCCGTATGTTCACAAAAACCCATATTCGTGTTAACACCAACGGACACGCTTCCCTGATTCAGGCTGAAGACACTCCTCATCTCTTTGCGGGACTTGTGGACTGCGTCTCTATCAGTCTTAACGCCGCAGATTCAGAAACTTACACCAAGGTTTGCCGCCCACGATTCGGTGAGGACACCTTTGCAGGGGTTGTCAAGTTTGCACGAGAGGTTGCCAGATACGTTCCAAAGGTTGTTCTGTCAGTAGTTGAAGGAACTATTCCTCCTGAAGACATCGACCGTTGCCGAGACATTGCAAAAAGCGTTGGTGCAACCTTCCGTCTCCGTGAAATGCAATAAAAAAATTACATCCTCACTAAATAATGTGAGGATGTTTCTTTATATATTCAGATGCGGGCTTGCCGGTGCAAAGTGCGTAAAGCTCGTCTGCTTTTTTTGTGATTTCGTACTGCGTTTTTGCCTCAGTAGAGAGTTTGCTGTCATCAGCAGGCTTTGTTATTATTGGAAGGCGAAGGCTTTTTTTATTCTCCGAGAGATACGCCCTGCCTTTTTCGTTCATACCGAGGAGCACGGTGTAAAGTGGGCGGGATATGCTCTGTTCTGCGCCAAGGATCGAGAACAAGATCTCGCGGCGAAGCCTGGCTGTCGTGTACTTTTTCGTAGGGAGCTTCCGGATAAATTCTTCCGGAGTGGCAGAGTCTTTCGCAACCTTTGATGCATAGGCAAGAATGTCGTTCTCTGCTTCGTTTGCATATATACGGCAGTGGTTAAACAGGAGCTGATTATAAACTTCCTCTCTGCACACTGCTGAATTACGGAACACCTCCAGTGCGGCGTCGGGTATAAACTCACCGCAAGAGCCGACACCCTCTGAAAAGATCTTTCCGCGAAGATCTGTGGCACTTTTTATTTCTGCGATACGGGCTATCGGACAAAACTCAAGGATTCCCAGTTCTCTGCCGAAGCGAATGTACTCGAGTCCGAGCTTATCGTTTGCACCAAGGCTTTCGGTAATGCCAAAGTACTTCATTACGTCATCAAATATCACAGCACTTCCGAGGTCTCTGGCTTCAGCTTCGGCTTTGACGATCGCATTTTTGTATTCGTCTGAAGCCTTAATTCGTGCTGCTTGTCCAATGAGGTCAAGCTTCCCTGTTTCAGAGCCGAACACCAGTCTTTGTGTCCCAAGTCCTGCTGCAACAGCGACTCCACCAAGGGCGAAGCTCTCTGCCCCTGAGGAGCACCAGGGAAACGGAAGCTCAACTACTATATCGGCACCGCACTTTACTGCAGCCTCGGCACGCGCATATTTATCGAAAATTGCCGGTGTTGCACGCTGGGTAAAGTTTCCGCTCATAACGGCAATGTTAACAGAATCCTCACAAGATGCCCCTTTTGCCGAATCAAAAATATATTTATGCCCACGGTGCATTGGGTTTAGTTCACAAATCACTGCATTTGTTGTCATATTTTATTATTTTTTCCTAAAAAGTATTTGAAACACCTTGTAATTTCACAAGTTTTCATATATAATTATACTTGATATTTTTTTAACTGTCAAATATTTATCATAATTTTTGGAGGAACTTTTTATTATGAAGGTTTTAGTTGTTAACGCAGGCTCATCTTCCCTGAAGTATCAGCTTTTTGATACCGCTACAGAGAGCGTTCTTGCAAAGGGTATTTGCGAAAGAATCGGTATCGATGGCAGAATCGAACACAGAAAAGGTGAGTCCGGCGAAAAGATCAAGGCTGACTATGCTATGCCTGACCACGCAGTTGCTACTGAGATCGTTATCAAGTATCTCACAGACGCTGAAACAGGTGTTATCTCCGATATGAGCGAGATCGAGGCTGTGGGACACAGAGTTGTTCACGGTGGTCCTTACTTCTTCCAGTCCGTTCTTCTCAACGATGAAGTTCTTGAAAAGCTTGAACTCTGCCGTGACTTTGCTCCTCTTCATACAGGCGCACACATCATGGGTATCAAGGGTTGTCTCGCAGTAATGCCCAAGACTCCTCAGGTTCTCGTATTCGACACAGCTTTCCACCAGTCTATGCCCGAACAGGCTTACACCTACGGTATTTCCTATGAAATGGCTGAAAAGTACCATATCCGCCGCTACGGTGCTCACGGTACTTCCCACAGATATGTTTCCCGCGAAATGGCTAAGCTTCTCGACAAGCCCGTAGAAGAAACAAAGATCGTAACCTGCCACATCGGTAACGGTTCTTCCATCTCAGCTGTTAAGGGTGGCAAGTGCATGGATACTTCCATGGGTCTCACTCCCCTTGAAGGCGTTATGATGGGTACTCGTTGCGGTTCTATCGACCCTGCCATCGTTCCCTTCCTTATGGAAAGAGAAGGCTGGACTCCCGCTGAAGCTGATGCTTACATGAACAAGAAGTGCGGTTTCCTCGGCGTTTCCGGTATCTCCTCTGACAGCCGTGACATCGAAGCTGCTATTCTCGAAGGCGACAAGAGAGCTTATACTGCTGCTTCCACCCTCGCTTACCAGATCAAGAAGTACATCGGTTCCTACGCTGCAGCTATGAACGGCCTTGACGCTGTTGTATTCACCGCTGGTATGGGCGAAAACAACACCGAGCTTCGTGAAAGAGTTTGCGCTGATATGGAATTCTACGGCATCAAGCTTGACAACGAGCTCAACGCAAAGATCCACCACCAGGGCAACACAGTTGAGATCTCTACACCTGATTCCAAGGTTAAGGTTTACGTTCTTCCCACAAACGAAGAGCTTATGATCGCATCTGACACAGAAGAAATCGTTTCCAAGCTGTAATTCAGTATAAACAAAAATCCCGAGTGATCAAACACTCGGGGTTCTTTTTATTTCTTCTGGCTTTTCCTGTATTCTGTTGGGGACTGCTTCATTTGATTCTTGAAAACCTTTGAGAAATACAGAGGATCGTGATAGCCTACTGCGGTTGCAACATCTTGGATCGTTCTGGTTGTTTCCGCAAGAAGCACGCAGGCGTGGCCTATTCTGCAAGATTTAAGATATTCGCTGAATGGTGTATGGAATGCATCAGCAAATTTTCTCGAAAGATACTTGCTGTTGTACCCATACTTTTGCGCGTAGTATTCGATGGACAAATCGTGATTGTGGTAGCTGATATCTATGGATTTCCGAATGATCTCGGCTATATTTTCTTCCCGCTTCTGACTCTTGCCGTTAGGCTCGCAAGGAAGCATTGCAAGTGAATAGTATAAAACTCCCTTTGCAAGAAGCCTCAGATTGCCGGAGTTGCATTTGCCAAGAGCGAGGAACCATATATCTATCAGATCGGACACCTTTTTGTAAACAGTCTGCCTTCTGCTGATTCCCACAGATGCCAAAATCAGTTCAGCACCCGCTCCCACAAAATTTACATAAAGATATTTCAGGCCCTCAATATTCTTGAATCCAAATGGAATCATAGGAAACGTAAAAAATACATCTCCAACCTCTATCTTATGCTCATTTCCCTCTGCCACAAATACGGCACTTCCGCCCGTGACCAGATGGCAGCCAAAGGCCGGATAAACTATTGAATCTCCAAGCTTTTCCGGAGAGGTTTCATATATGAATCGGGTAGTATCAATTACTTCGGGATTATCTTGTGTGTATGAACTTGAAAACATACAGACATTTTCATCAGGTATATCAATGTTGAATCTGTTAAATTCGTCATTTACGTTACTCATATTCTTCTCCATCCAAGTAATGTAAGAATAGTATAAATCATATTTTTTCCGAAGTCAACAATAAATGGTATATTTCCATAAATATGTCACCAATTTCCATTGAATATAAGGGATAATAAGTATACAATTTAATTATACAATAAGTACCATGGAGGTATATTATGGCAAAGAAAGTACGCATGGGTGTATTCGGATTCGGCAGAGGCTATCACCTTGCTCACAGCATTATTGCATCAGGGGCTGAAGTGGTGGCAATCTGCGAAAAGAACGAAAATCAGCACAAGCCCGGAGAGGATTCCCCTTTCAAGGATGCTGTTTGGTACACCGATTTTGATGAGTTTATCAAGCACGATATGGACGCTGTCCTGCTGGCTAACTATTTTACAGATCATACAGAATATGCAATCAAGTGTATGGAGGCCGGCAAGCACGTTCTTTCGGAGACTATCAGCAATATAACAATGGCACAGGGGGTACGTCTGGTTCGTGCTAAGGAAAGAACCGGTATGATCTACTGCCTGCTTGAAAACTATCCTTATTTCAAGGAAAATCTTGAAATGAAGAGAGTTTACGAAACCGGCGAAATGGGCAGACTCGTTTTCGCGGAGGGCGAATACGTACATCCTATGGATCCCAAAACCTACAACACCCTCTCCCCTGAAAGAACTCACTGGAGAAACTGGACTCCCCGTACATATTATACCACCCACGCCCTGGCTCCTCTTATGTTTATGACAGGAGCTATGCCCACAAAGGTTACGGCGATGGCATCATTCAGACCTGAAATTTGCAAGGACACCGCCCTCAGATTCGGTGACGCGGCTGCTGTTATCCTTTGTCAGACTGACACAGACGCTGTGTTCCGCGTGATCGGTTGGTCACACTTCGCCCCCCACGGCAATCACTACCGTCTCTGCTGCACTGACGGCGGTATAGAAGTCAGCCCCACAAACGGTAAGATGAGGCTCACGTTCCACGATTTCACACGCCCCGAAAAGTATGAGCAGGACTCTACCGAATACGATGCGACCTGGCCCGATGCTGATCTTGGAGAGATCGCAAATCAGTTCGGTCACGGCGGCGGAGACTTCCTTTCCGTTTACTACTTTGTTAAGGCTATTGAAACCGGTACTGAGCCTTATTGGGACGTTTACCGTGCAACCAGAGCGGCGTCAGTTGCTATTCTCGCTTGGCGCAGCATCCTCAACAATAATATGACCTACGATGTTCCCGACTTCCGGAAAGAAGAGGACAGACTGAAGTACGAAAACGACAATATTTCTCCTTATCCACCCAAAGAACCCGAGAACGGTGTTGACGGGGTTTATGACGTGGATATTCCCTGCTCCTCCAAGCCTTACAATCCTCCAGAGCTTTGGCTTGAAAATCACGATAGAGACTGCCGCGGTGAAGAGCTTGTTCCAAACGATCTTGAAAAGCAGTTTATAAAATAAAAAAAGAGGCTTTACGCCTCTCTTTTTTATTCGTTTTCTTTTATTGCCTTGAAGCTCTTTTTATACATGATAAAGTACATTACCGCTGCGACTATTGCAGCTGCAAGACAAGCGGAGATCATTGTCCACACAGCCCAGTCCGGAAGTGTCTTGAACAAAAACAGAACGATCAGTGTGAAATCAATGAGGAATGTTGATATCTTTCCGTGGAGTCTTGCTGCGTGAACGTCCTTTGTTTTCTTATAATACACAAGTCCGACAACTCCCATTCCGATCTCTTTCACGAACAGTACGGCAAACAGTACAGTAAGCTGCGGATAGGTGCTCAAAAGGCACAAAATCATTGCAAGCTGCATAAGCTTATCAGCGAATCCGTCAAGGCCTTTACCGAACTTCGACACAGCATCATACTTTCTCGCCACCTTACCATCCACCATATCTGTAAGGCAAGACAGTGCAAGAACAGCTACCGCCCACAAGTGGCAACCCTGTGTGTGATAAAGAATGATTATAGGAATTATGAGAAATATTCTCAAAAAGCTGAGGATATTCGGTATTTGTTTAACGAACTTCTTATTCATGATTTTCTCCTGGAGAACTCAAAAATTTTACAAAGATGACAATTTGATTACTCTGTTCTGAGGGCAACAACAGGGTCCTTCTTTGCGGCACTTCTTGAGGGAATAATACCGGCAATAAGAGTAAGAACAACGCTGATTATTACAAGAACAATTGCAGCTTCGATGGGCAGATATGTCTTCAGATTTGCAAGTCCTGTAAGATGCTGGAGGATCATATCAATGGGTATGCAGAGGAGATATGTGATCACTACGCCAAGGAGACCTGCTGTGAATCCGATGATAACTGTTTCTGCATTAAAGAGGCTGGAGACATTCTTCTTCGACGCGCCGATAGCACGAAGGATGCCGATCTCTTTAGTTCTTTCCTGAACAGAGATAAGGGTAATTACACCTATCATAATCGCAGAAACCACAAGGGAAACTGCTACAAAGGATATAAGCACGTAGGTGATTGCATCAAGAATTACTGTTATGGAGCTCATCATAATGCCCACGTAATCAGTATAACTTATTTTTGACACTTCGTCTACAGTTTCGTTGTATTTTTCTATGGCTGATTCAATAATATCTTTATTTGCGAAGGTGGATGCAAACAAATTTACGGTTGAGGGGGAATCTATATCCACGTTACCGAGGAGTCGAAGATTATCCTCATAGGTTGATGGGGAAAAGTCAAGAACCGCATCATAATAATCGGCGCACTGCTCCGTGGTATATGTGGT
The DNA here is from genome assembly GCA_015064355.1 of Oscillospiraceae bacterium. Taxonomy (GTDB): domain Bacteria; phylum Bacillota; class Clostridia; order Oscillospirales; family CAG-272; genus UMGS1696. The sequence continues at coordinate 28,555 of SVSJ01000005.1, forward strand.
AAGCTCTGCGTCAAATATCATAACAAGCTGCTCAGGGGGATACTGTGACATCTCAGCTCTGACACCGGCAACGTACTGCATTGTGAACTGTTCAACCACAGACTCGGCGTAGAGCTTTGTTATTTCCTCGTCAGGCATTGCCTGGATATAGCTTCTGATCTCAGACTCTGCCATACCTGTCTGAGCAACGATGCCGGCTATCATCTGCTCCTCCACTGCTGCTCTGTTGTAGTCCTTCATTGCATTCTGAAGAGCAGCATTGATCTGCTCGTCACTCGGGATGCTTTTGATCTTTACAATAGCTTCTGCTTTTTCGGCAGGTGTAAGGGCTTCGGCGTACTCCTTGAATTTCTCTGCCTTATACTCTGCTGTTACCTCGTCAGTTTCCGGCTTGAAAGGCAGACCGGTGAAAATATCAACGGTGGGATCTGCAAGCTGTGCAGCAATGGATTTAGATTCGCCGGAGCGGTTTATGATATACTCTGTCAGCTCTGAAGTGTATGCAATAGAACCTGTGAGCATAGAGGAAACAGATTCATCGTTAGGTCTGATAATACCCGATACCTTTAGCTTAAGCCCGTTATCATAGAGATATCTCAGCCCGGCGTTGGTTTCGCGGAGATCCTTATATACACCTGTACTATCGTCATATGAATAGCATTCGGAGCTTAATATAACTCTGAATTCCATGTCGCATATTTCTTCGTAAGTCCAAAAATCCTCTGACTTTTCAACAGTTGAACCGTCGATGGCAGACTGCATAATGGCTTCAATATCCTTTTCAGACTTAAGGCCAAGAGCATAAAGGGTCATATCGGACAGTTCGTTATTCTCGTCAAGCACAAGGACTATTTCGTCGTACTCCGTAGGCCATGTGCCGTAGACCAGGTCGTATTGCTTTTCAAGGAGAGCATTGATCAGCTTACCGTTTTCTCCCGGGAGCATCTCCTGCCACAGATTAATTCCGCCTGACATCATGGGGGTCATCATACTGTTCGATGATGCGGCATTCATGTTCTCTGCCATTGCCGCACCCATATTCTTTGCAATAAGATTTCCGACAAGGGTGTTAAGATCGGAGCGGATTATCGTTCCGTCAATACTTTCGGTATAAACAAGGAGGTCAATGTTGTAAGTATACTGAACACCGCTCAGGGCATTGGCGAGGTCAAATTCGCTTTCAGGGTTTTCACGCTCACGCTCGATAAATTCCTTGAATGATTTTAGGTCGTTTGTGTCAGTTTCAATGCTGTTCATAGCATTCACAAGGTCGTACAGGGCGGCCTTCTGATAAACTGCGTCCTTATCGTGAGAGAAAGATGATTCCGCTGACGCAATGAAAGTTTCCATAAGGGAGCCGAGATTAGCGTGTTCCTCTTCGATCACAAGGGGATAAGACGCAAGGGTGTCCTCCTGGACTGAATTGATAAACGCCGTTGCTCCTTGAGAAACCGCGAGAATAAGCGCGATTCCGATAATACCGATGCTTCCCGCAAAAGAGGTGAGAATTGTTCTGCCCTTCTTTGTGAAGAGATTTTTCATTGAAAGGCCAAATGAGGTTGCGGGAGACATTGAGGGCATTTTTTGCTTTCCACGCTTTGCTGTCTTTTCTGTTGCGGCAGCAAGCTCACGGGATACTTCCTCATCGGTAAGGGGGGCACTATCATCGGTAATGACGCCGTCGAGCATGCGGACGATTCTGGTAGAGTACTTCTCTGCAAGCTCAGGGTTATGTGTTACCATAATTACAAGGCGGTTTTTTGAGATTTCTTTAAGGATCTCCATTACCTGCAGGCTTGTTTCCGTGTCAAGAGCGCCTGTGGGCTCGTCTGCGAGGATTATGTCGGGATTGTTGACAATTGCGCGGGCGATCGCAACACGCTGCATTTGGCCTCCTGACATCTCTGAGGGCTTCTTCTTAAGCTGATCCCCAAGTCCTACGTCACTGAGTGCTTTTATTGCTTTTTTTCTGCGTTCAGCCTTTGATACACCTGACAAAGTAAGCGCAAGCTCAACATTCTGAAGAACTGTCTGGTGAGGGATAAGATTGTAGCTCTGGAAAACAAAACCAACAGAATGGTTACGGTATGAGTCCCAGTCTCTGTCCTTATAGTCCTTTGTTGAACGGCCGTTTATGATAAGATCGCCGCTTGTGTAGTGATCAAGGCCGCCGATAATATTCAACATTGTGGTTTTACCGCATCCTGACTGGCCGAGAATTGATACAAACTCGCTGGAGCGGAATTTCAAGTCAATGCCGGCGAGAGCATTTACTACCCCGTCACCTATTGGGTAGTCCTTTTTAATTTGCTTTAATTCGAGCATTTAGTTACCTTTCATAATTATATAATATTATTCTTCTTCATTATTTTAGGATGTTATTCAGCCGTCCGCATAGATAACGTAATGATTTATCTCTTGAGAGTTACTGTGAATATACAGCCTCCGCTCGGCTTATTTTCAGCCTGAGCTCTGCCGCCGCACACGTCGAGAATCTGCTTTACAAGAGCAAGGCCAAGGCCGTTCCCTTCTTCTTTATGTGAGCTGTCTGCCTGATAGAACTTATCGAAAATATGATTGAGCTTATCTGCTGGAATACCGGGGCCGTTGTCTTCAACTGCAACTGTTATACTGTCGCCAGCGCACGATGCTGTGATCGCTATGGCACCCTCGTCCGGGCTGAACTTTACTGCGTTATCAATAATATTCGTCCAAACGTGGAGCATTATGCTTTCGTTCCCGTAATATTCTATTTCGTCGAGTTCAAGATCAAAGTCGATTCCTTTGCTCGACCACTTCTCCTCAAGGAGGAGGATTGCCTGGCGAATCTGCTCGTCAAGGCGGTAATTAACGGGCTTTGTCTGGATCGCTTGATTATCAACTTTTGAAAGGAGCAGAATGTTTCCCACAAGGTCTGACACACGTCTTGTGTTATGTAGGATCTTGTGGACGTACTTGTTTTTCTCCTCTTCCGTAAGACTGCCGTCCTGGAGGAGAGTTGCATATCCCTCTATTGCATTGATCGGGGTCTTGAATTCGTGAGAAACGTTTGAAACAAAATCACTCTGGAGCATTTCTGTGTTCGCCAGTTCCTTTGTCATAAGATTATAGCTGGCGTACAGCTCCTTGATCTCTTCTATTATGCTATTGGTTTCAAGAGTATTACCGAACTCCCCTTTTGCGACACTCTTCATGGCTTTGCTCAGTCGTGTTACCGGTCTGAAGAAAAAGTAATTCATGATTGTAGTCAAAACCGCGCCAATAACAATGCTGATCAAGGTAAGCCACAGCGCCGGAGGAATATGGATCTCGATTCCGAGCACCTTCTGGACAAGCACGTCTGTTAGTATTGCGAAAATTACAGTCAGCGCAATTTCGGTAAGGGTTATTATGGTAATATAAAAGTGGAGGCTGTGTGGCCAATTCCTAATGGCACGTAATAGTCTCATTGTTTTACCACCTTGTATCCAAGTCCGCGGATCGTGACGATCTTAAAATCCCGGTTGTCACGAAACCTGTCGCGGAGTCTGCCTATATGCACGTCAACCGTGTGGGTATCGCTGTCGGATTCATATCCCCAAATGTCATCCATAAGCTGCTGTCTGGTGAATATCTTTCCGGGATATGCGGACATTTTGTAAAGAAGCATAAACTCTTTCTGTGGAAGGATCACGCTCTCTCCGCCGGTCGTTACAGTGAGTGAATCGCACTCAAGAACCGTGTCGCCGATTATCTGGCGTCTCTCATTTGCCATTTGTGCTCTGCGAAGCAACGCGCTGACGCGGAGGACCATTTCATTAACGTTTATTGGCTTTACCATATAGTCGTCGCTGCCGGAAATAAAGCCAAGTCTCATATCGTCAAATGCGTCTTTCGCGGTGATCATAAGCACGGGAGTTGTATTGCCCGCAGCCCTGAGTGTGCGTACAAACTCGTACCCGTCCATCTCGGGCATCATTATATCGGAGATGATAACGTCATAGTATGTTTCGTCAAGCTCCCTGAGGGCCTCCAAGCCGTTCTTGACACCTGTAACGGAGTAGCCGTTTTTCATAAGCACGTGGCGGAACAGCTGCAAAAGTTCTTTATCATCTTCAGCTATCAAAATCTTGAACATATATAATACTCCAGTAAATGTTAACTACTCATATTATAATGGGTAAATGTAAAATAAGTATAAATTATATCTCAATTATTGTTGATATTAGTAAATTTCGGCTACCACCCCTTATTATACTAAAGGGAATTTCACTTGTCAAGAAATGCTATAAATGTGCTTTTGCAATATTATTAGAAAATCAGTTAAATTTGTTGACAATCAACCTACTGTATGATAAAATTTTTCTATAGAGAATCATCATTTATGGAGATCGATTATGAAAAGGAAGAATTACGACGGTAGCGAATATATTGACAGACCGGATCTCAACAAGTGCCCTGACTGCGGCTGTTATTTCGGCGGTCAGAACTGCCCTCTCTGCGGCAAGCCCTGCCCTGAGGAAATGAAAGCCGGAAACCGCAAGCCTGAGGCTAAACCGAAGCCGCAAAAGGTCAAGGTTGTAGGTTCCTTTGCCTGGTATCATACCTGGTGGTTTATTGCTGTTATGATGTTTATCTCACCTGTTATTGGCATAATCCTCCTTGCAACAAGCCCGCGAAAGACTTGGGTGAAGATCTTGGTTTCGCTCCTCATTATTTCCCCATACATAATTTTAATTGCGACTACCTACGGCTCTTTACTCTTCATTGGGCTCTCTAATAAGACTCAAGTACCCGTTGACACATCTTTAACGCGGACTGAATATATTGAGGCGTGTGATGAAGTTGATGTTGAGGCCTTCTACAGAGATTATTCCGAATACGCAGAAGACTATGTTGCCCTCAACGTTATAGTTGAAGAAAAGATCACTGATTCGAACATCGACTCATTCGGCAGCGAGTATAATGTTTACTACCTCTGCTCTCCTGTGGGCGGCGGGGACTACAAGATTCTTGTTCGCGACTGTGTTCAATCCGCAAAGAGAAACTATATCTCGGGAGACGTGATCACGGTTTACGGCGAAGGTGCCGGGCAGATCACCGTTTACGGTATGGGCAATACTCCCGTCTCTGCCCCCTGCGTTTATGCCGCGCACATTGATGTTGAAAAATAAAAACAAAAAGTACGTATCCTAAAAGGTTACGTACTTCTTTTTATTCAAAAATTATCTCTGCCGATTCGTATGGCGTGTTTTCCTGGGCTACAGTAGGCTCTGACCATTCTGAACGGTCGAATCTGCACACTATACTCGCAAGCGAATCGCATCCCGACAATGCATACTCGCCAATATGAGTAATGGGCGACGAGATTACGATCTTTTCGAGAGCTATGCAGTTTGAGAAAGAATATGCCTCGATTGATGTAATGCCGCTGCCAAGCTCGATGCTTTTAAGATTAACACAATTATTAAAGGCACGATGTCCAACGGCTCTGACACCGTCGTGAATGGTCACTGTTTCAAGTGAGCTGCAGTTTATAAATGCACGTGGCATGATCGTTGTCAGGCTTTTGCCAAAATGAATGGACTTAAGTGATGTGCAGTTCATGAACGCCTGCTCGCCAATAACTTCGACTGTGTCGGGAATTATGATTTCGTTAAGGGAGGTTGCGTTCAAGAATATGTTTTTCTCAAGCTCCCGCACTACGATTTCATCGACAACATGGGGGATCTCAAGATCAGTATAGTCTCCCTCATACTTGTTTTCCACAAATGTAAGTACTCCGTCATCACTGATACCAAACCACGGTTCCTCGCCGGAATCTGTTATATACAAGTCTGAAACCCCTGTGAGGTTAACAAATTTCTCGTATGTAAACGACTCCACAAGTTCTTTGGAGTTTTTGAAATTGCCAAGGTCTTGGAATATCTCGATAGCACGATCGTAGTCTCCAAGCGTTGCAAGCTTGTGGGCTTTATTATATCGCGATTGGGGAATGATATAGACCACTGACAGCAGTGTAAGAATAACAACAAGTATAAGGGATGCGAGAATCAGGGCCATCTTCGTTTTGTCGGAAACCGCTTTCTCTGCTTCCTTTTTCTTTACCCTATTTACGGGAGTGGGCTTTTTGCCATCTTCAACGATGTCCTTTTGGCTCTCCAGGTATTCTCTGTCGAAATTTGAGTCAAGCCAGGACTTAATAACACCGCATCCGGCACAGGAGCGGGACTCGCTTACGTTGATACTTCCGCAGGTGCATCTCCAGCCGCCGTCCACCTTATCGGGATAGTATTTTGCCTCAGTCTTTCCGCGGCAAATGGTTTTGATCACAGGATAAAGCGTATCGGTCTGCCAGATTATCTTCTGCTCGGGAAGCTCAACTCCTGTGTCAGAGGAAACATTCTCCCAGAATCCTCCGTCAGAATAGTTGACTCTATTAATGATCGCTACGGCATATGCAGCATCGGACTTCTCCGCTTTGACATAGCTGTAGCCAACATTAAGCTCTGTCAGAATCTCCTCGCAGATAAGTTCGCGACGGCTGCTATAGTACTGAATGTTAGCCGAATAGCTGTCAATTTTCCGATCTGTGCAAAGCACTGATGCGATCCCAAGATAAAGCTCGTTTTCCTTAGAGGCGCACAATTTCACCTCAGTGATCTTTATGGGACAGCCCCTTAACCAAGCCGACTGCTTGCGACTGCTTATTATTTTCATATTCTTTTCGTCGGTCATCCGGCCATCCTCGTTTTCGTATTTGTTATTATATAATACCACAAAATAAGGACAATATCAACCGGATTTTCCCAATTCACGCAAGTCTGCCAAGTTTTTCTGCTGCTTGTTCTCCGCAAATTACGTCACAATGCTCGTTTATGTAATAGTAAGTATAACCCGGGCACAAGCTTCCCATATTCTCTCCCGCAATGTGGGTTTCGTTGTCAAGCATCAGATAATAATTATGTCTGTCGCGGTCAACATACGCGGTGCTTGCACCCAAGTAGCCGGTTTGCCAAAGTCCGTAGCAACAGCCGAGAAGATACGACATCTCATCAAAGGAATAAATTATCCTTTTTTCTTTTGGAATATATTTCTTATATTCTGCAAGTGCTCTCTCTTCCCCTCTATGCATCTTAATATTGTCGTGATGCTCAAGTTTTGTAACAAATAGCTCGCATCCACCTTCACGGGAGGGATACATCTGTATGAACACGCGGCCTGAAATCGGTGCGTATCCGCATTTTGTCTGGGCATCGTTTATTATTTCCCTGAGTATTTCTTTCGTGTTTCCTGTATATGAAGCCATATCTGACGAGGTCAGCATAAGCTTGAATTTTGAATCGCTGATTACAATGAGTTCCATAAAATCTCCACCTTAAATTCTTGATACACTAACATTATAATCTCATAGCCTCAAAAATGTAACCCCTAAATTTATGGAAAGAGAGGCAGGAAAAACGGTTACAGCTCCAAAAATTAGATAATAAAAGGACCAATCCGAGCCATTTCGGACTGATCCTTTTCTATTATTGGGTTTCTCTTTCGAAATAATATTTTTTGTTGTGGGTACATATGCTTTGCAGAATTCCCACGCAGATATACATTGACAGAATCGACGACGCGCCGTATGAGAAGAACGGCAACGTGATTCCGACTACGGGAAGAAGTGCTAAGCACATTCCAATGTTCTCAACTGCCTGTGCGATGAGCATTCCCGCAATACCTACGCAAATGTAAGAGGCGTATTTCTTGCGGGTTTGTCTTGCCAAAAGCAGAATACGGATTATCAGGGTAACGATGAGAACTATGTAGAGTAGCGTTCCAAGGAATCCGAACTTTTCAGCAAGAACGGAGAACAGAAAGTCTGACTGACCGCCCCACAGCTTTGCGTACTGTGTACCACCGGAGAAGCCTGCCCCTCTGAATCCGCCTGCGATTATTGCGTCACGGCTTCGCAGAGCATGCCATCCGCTTCCGAGGGGGTCAAGCTCCGGGTTGAAGCCTGCGATAATTCTCATTTGCTGTTTCTCGGTAAGTACGGACCAGGCAAAAGGTGATGCGATCAGCACCATTCCCGCAACTCCGGCGAAGTACCACATTGATACCCCTGCACCGAAAAGCATAAATGCCATAATTGCCATATACACCAGTGCCATACCAAGGTCGCCCTGCCAAAGTACCATACCGATTATAAGTCCGGCATGGAGTGCAAGCTGGAGGATGGACAGAGGATGGTTGATCTTATCCTTTACCCTGTCAAGATGGAGAGCAAAGGTGATCATAAACGTAACCTTTACAAGCTCCGTAGGCTGAATAGAAACATTACCGAATGAGATCCAGTTTTCGTTACCGTTACTGCCTGTGCCCCAGATTTTTACTATGATGATAAGAATAATTGAGGCGGCGAAAAACGCGAATTTCAGTTTCTGGAAAAGGGCGTCGTAGTCGATAAATGTTATTACGAACATAACCAGAATGCTCACAACAGACGCAAATATCTGCACCTTAACGTACCAGGAGCCATATGCGTCTGCGGCGGAGGCCAAGGTGATTATGCTAAGAATATTCATTCCAAGAACGCAAAGAAGGATAACCGGGTCGATTCGCCTGAATTTCTCACGGTTTGAAATCGAAAACTCTCTCATGTTATCCTCCTTTTCGTAGGTTATTTGTATTTAATTAATAAGCGATACCCCAGTAGAGCATGTGCTTTGCAGGCTTGCCGCAGCAAACGCAAGTGTCAGAGATGTGTTCCTGATCGAAGGGAATGCAGCGTGAGCCAACGCCGGTCAGCTCCTTAACCTTGTCTTCGCATTCCTCGTCACCGCACCACATTGCCTTAACAAGGCCGTCGCCCTGCTTCATGGATTCGATAATCTCGTCGATTGTTGTGCAGGAGTATGTCTTCTTTTCACGGTTTTCAAGTGCCTTTGCATACATACCGTCGCGAACTTCCTTGAGCTTTTCAGCTACAACTTCTTCGATATTGTCAATGGAAACGATCGTCTTTTCCATATTGTGACGGGTTACGATCACGCACTGGCCTGCTTCGATGTCGCGGGGACCCATTTCGATTCGTACGGGTACGCCCTTCATTTCATATTCAGCGAACTTCCATCCGGGGCTGTTGTCGCTTGTGTCAAGCTTTACGCGGAACTTGTCCTTGAGACGGTCGTAGAGAGCTGTATTAGCCTCAACAACGCCTTCCTTGAACATAGCAACGGGAACGATCACTACCTGGATAGGTGCAACTGCGGGAGGAAGAACGAGACCGTTGTCGTCACCGTGGGTCATAATGATACCACCGATCATACGGGTTGTTACGCCCCATGATGTCTGGTGAGGATAACGAAGCTTGTTTTCATTATCGGTAAACTGAATGTCAAAGGCTTTTGCAAATCCGTCGCCGAAGTAGTGGGATGTGCCTGCCTGGAGAGCCTTACCGTCATGCATCATTGCTTCGATGCAGTAGGTGTCTTCAGCTCCTGCGAACTTGTCAGAGGGGGTCTTTACGCCCTTGATAACAGGGATCGCAAGGTCATTAATGTGGAAGTCAGCGTACACGTTGAGCATCTGAATGGTCTCTTCACGAGCCTCTTCAGCAGTTGCGTGCATTGTGTGACCTTCCTGCCAGAGGAATTCACGGCTGCGGAGGAAAGGACGGGTGGTCTTTTCCCATCTTACAACGGAGCACCACTGGTTATAAAGCTTGGGCAGGTCGCGGTAAGAGCGGATGATATTTGCGTAATGTTCGCAGAAGAGTGTCTCGGATGTAGGACGAACGCAAAGCTTTTCGGTAAGTCTTTCGCTACCGCCGTGTGTTACCCAAGCAACCTCGGGAGCAAAGCCTTCAACGTGATCCTTTTCCTTCTGAAGGAGGGATTCGGGAATGAACATAGGCATATACACGTTTTCGTGGCCAAGTTCCTTGAAGCGAGTGTCGAGGATCTTCTGAATGTTCTCCCAGATAGCATAGCCGTAGGGACGGATGATCATGCATCCTTTTACGCTGGAGTAGTCAACCAGGTCTGCCTTTTTGCAGATGTCGGTGTACCACTTAGCGAAATCCACATCCATTGATGTGATGTCTTGAACGAGTTTCTTATCATTTTTCATGATACTGATGGGTCCTTTCCGCCGTTTTTTCTCGGCAAAAGATGTCATATTTAAATTTTTTTAAACGAATTATAGTTTTTTCAGCTTGGCGTAGGTTGCCATAAGCTTCTTTGTGCCAACCTTTTCAAAGGTGATCTCGTAAAGCACGTCACCGCCCATTGGTCGAGCTGACATAATAATGCCGTTACCAAAGGTCATATGGCGGACTGTATCTCCCACATTAAACTGTGGTGTGCCGCTTGTGCCCGGATCAGATTTGAGCTGTGTGAGCGCAGGAGATTTTTTGGAGGTCTCGTTAACAAAATAGTTGACGGGCTTTTGCTTCTGCATTCTCTGACGCATAATGGAAGCGTCAAGGTCTCCACGGCGGTCTTCTTCGCGGTTAACGTATTCAGCCGGGATCTCGCAGGCAAAACGGGAGAGCTGATTTGCACTGGTTCTGCCGTTGAGCATTCTGTCTCTTACATGAGTGATGTAGAGATTCTTCTTTGCTCTGGTTATTGCAACGTAGGCGAGGCGCCTCTCTTCCTCAATCTCTTCCTGATTTATCATTGTCTGGAAGCTCGGGAATATGTTTTCTTCCATACCGGGGAGGAACACCTCTGGGAATTCAAGTCCCTTTGCGGAGTGTATGGTCATAAGCACCACAGCATCTGCGGTCTCGTCGTATTTATCAACGTCGGAAACAAGTGCAACGTCTTCGAGGAACTCAACAAGATTTGGCTCGTCAGCCTGTTCTTCATACTGCTTTGCAGTGGAAATAAGTTCGCCGATATTGTTGATTCGGTCTTCCCTCTCGCTTCTGTCCTGGATCTCGGACACCATTTGTGCGTAACCGGTCATATCGACAACGGTTTCAATGAGAGAGGAAACGCTCATCTGGCTTGCCGCCTCACGGAGATTGTCCATCATATAAGCAAAGCTTACCATTTGGTTAGCAGTAGCGGCGGATATTGCGGGATAGCGCTTTGCGCGGCGGAGGAATTCAAGCATCGGGCAGCCTTCCTCGTAAGCGAGAGCTTCAGCGATCTGAACCGATTTTTCACCGATTCCGCGGCGTGGGGTATTTATAATTCTGCGGAGGCGGAGGTCGTCGGTGGGATTATTGATAACCGCAAGGTATGCGATTATGTCCTTGATCTCCATTCTCTCGAAGAAGCGCATACCGCCAAGCATACGGTATGGGATACCGCTCTTTGCGAATACCTGCTCGATGGGTCGGGACTGGGAGTTCATTCTGTAAAGAACTGCGTAGTCCTTGAATTTCTTGCCGTTTCTGATTCCTGCAGAAATGGTATCGGCAATGTATCTGCCTTCGTCGTTCTGGTTACCCAGCTTTTTGATAACTATCTTATCGCCGGTCTCACCGCTTGTCCAAAGAGTCTTACCCATTCTGCCCTGGTTATTCTCAATAACCTTGTTTGCGGCGTTGAGAATCGTAGAAGTTGAACGGTAGTTTTCTTCAAGCTTGATAACGGCTGTGTTTTCGTAGTTTTTGCTGAAGTTAATTATATTATCAACAACAGCGCCGCGGAACTTGTAGATACTCTGGTCATCGTCACCAACAACCATGATGTTCTTATATTTCGCTGACAAAAGAAGGGTCAGCTCAAGCTGTGCGAAGTTTGTATCCTGGAACTCGTCAACAGAAATGTATCTGTATCTGTTCTGAAGAGTGGTGCGAACATCCTCACACTCGGTAAGAAGGCGCACAGTCTGCATAATAATATCGTCAAAGTCAAGGAGATTCTGCGCCTTGAGCTTTTCGGCGTACATTTGATACACCTGAGCGATATGCTTATACTTTACGTCAAAGCCTGCTTTTGCGGCGTATTCTTCGGGGCCAATAAGCTGGTCCTTTGCGTGGCTGATCGCATTCTGAACAGTCTTCACGGGCAGCATCTTATCGTCGATATTAAGCTGCTTCATGCAAAGCTGGATCTGTTTTTTGCTGTCATCGGCATCGCAAATGGAGAAGCTTCTGTCGTATCCGATCTGCTCACCGTATCTGCGAAGGATCTGCACGCAAATGGAATGGAAAGTGCCTGTTCTGATGTCGCGGACTTCTTCGCTGTCTTCACCGAAAATTGATGCGATTCTTGATTTGATCTCCCCTGCTGCTTTGTTAGTAAAGGTGATACCCATTACCTGCCAAGCGGGCGGTGGGTTTACGCTGAAGCGGGTAAGGTAATCTCCCAGTTCATCGTAAGGAAGGTCGAGTGCATCATTCATCTCACGGATTGTTTCTTCTGTTACGTCGAAAGGAACAAGCTCTGAATTATATGCATCGCCGTATCTGATAAGATAAGCCAAACGGTTAACAAGCACAGTGGTTTTTCCACTTCCCGCACCTGCAAGAATAAGGAGCGGGCCGTTAATGCAGTACACCGCTTTTCTTTGCATTGGGTTGAGCTTTTCAAAGTACTTATCAAAGAGGACGCGTTTTGCTGTAAGATAGGATTGTCTGAGGCTTTGGTCTAACATTTATTATAACTCACTTCATTAGAATAATCAAATACATTATATCACATTTTTTGTTTTTTTTCAATATTTTTGAAAATTCCTCTGTTTTTTTGATAATATTTTCGGGGTCCGGGAAGCTTATTTCGCATTAATGCTTCAAGAGGAGAATATATTACATAAAAAAGCCATTGAGGTTACTATGCTCTTTCTTGATTTCCTGGCTCGTTTTCTTGGCACAACCGTCGCGCCTGTCGCTTTATTTATTTCCTCCGCTGCAATTTCCCCGGTGATACATATATTGAAGATCATGTCACCGAAGCGTTTTTTCCGCGCATTGGCAGATCAGTCTGAGGGCTCTCGCGGGTCGTCCCTCAAGGCTCTGTCTCTTGCTCTCGCGGGCACTCTCGGAGTCGGAAACATTACAGGAGTGGCGTCTGCTTTGATCTCCGGAGGGCCTGGAGCAATTTTCTGGATGTGGGTTGGTGCAATCCTTGTAATTCCAGTAAAATATGCGGAAGTGAATCTGGCTGTTCAGTTCAGGAAGAAAAACAATGGCGGATTTTTCGGAGGGGCTATGTACTATATCCGTGACGGTCTTGGGCAGCTTTTCCGTGGGAAATTTCCGGCTATTCTCGGAGGCACTTTTGCCCTGCTATGCTGTACAAATTCTCTGATAACGGGGAATCTGGTTCAGTCGAATGCGGCAGCGTGCATATTCCCGGAGGAGCACAGGCTTACCTGTGGGATCATTCTCGGCATATTGGTTCTCGCTTCCCTGCTTTTTGGTACGCGAAGGATAGAGATGATAACGTCGTCCCTTATCCCCCTGCTGACCGGTGGATATATTGTTATATCTCTATTTATAATATTGTCGAACATTAGCCTTGTGCCGTCTGTGTTTGCTGGGATCGTTAAATCTGCGTTTAACGGACGTGCAGTTTTCGGCGGGGCTTTAGGCTTTGGGGTTCTCCGGTCTATGCGGTTTGGGATTATGCGAGGAATCTTCTCAAACGAGGCCGGTTGCGGTACCTCTCCCATAGCACACGCTTCAGCCAACACGAAAAGTCCCCATCATCAGGCTTGTTTCGGGATATTTGAGGTGATTTTTGACACGTTAATCCTTTGCACGTTAACTGCACTTGTGTTGCTTATTGGAGAGGCAAGGTTTTCCCTTATTCCTTGGAGCAGCACTGCCGATGCAACCCCTGTCACAATGGAAGCCTTCGGCATGTTAGGCGGTTCGGTAATATACTACACCCTCGCTGTGTCAGTTGTTCTTTTCGCTTTTGCAACTATAATCGCACAGATATATTACGGCGTGATCTCGGTGGGATATTTGACGAAAAGAAAAATACCGCAGGTCATATACTCCGTTTTGTCAGTTGCCGTGACGGTGATGGGATCTGTGGTGTCATCCCCCGTCATGTGGAATCTTGCTGACGTAATTATTGGAATTATGACTGCGGTAAACTGCTTTGTAATTATTATTCTGCGGTCTCGGCTGAAATCACAATATCAGATTTTCTGCCCTCGTTGATCTCGAGAAGCTGATTTAACACGTCCACAGCTTCGTCAATATGATACGCTCCCTTGATGCCAAATCTGGTCAAGGTAATGTATATCTTATCCTGCGCTGTGAACATTGGATTATAGTCCTTAAGATAGTTGTGGAAGTACTTGTCGAGGGTTCTGTCGTATGCGTCTCCACCATTTTTGAGTCTGGTGAAGCGAACCTTTCCGTAGAGATGCTTAGCATCATCAAAATGCTTTTTGTTTATCAGGTATCCCCGGCCGTATGATTCGATTGCCCGGCGGTCCTTGAGTGTTGCAAGGGCAAGTTCGTGATTTGCCAGAGAATACAAGTAGGTGTCGATGTTATACATCATTGAAAGAGAAAGCTTGCGGGCGGTTTCTTTTTTGACTGACGATGATTCGTTTTTTGTAAAATAACCGATAACGTCGGCAAGAGCATTCATAAGCTCTACTCTGATAAGATCTACGTCTGTATCGGTAAGAAGGCCTGCTCTCTGTGCCTCTGCTACAAGACTGTTTGTGTAATCTTTTCTTGAGATATTCTCTTCACGAATGGCGTTTTGGCTGATAATATCACTCATCTTTGCCGTCCTCCTCGTCATCAAGATTATCTTTTTTTGCCTTTATACTCTTTTCGGCTTCTGCAAGACGGTCGAGAAATTCGTCAAAGGCGTCTATATCGAAGTGGTCATTCTCATCTTCACGAGCCGCGATCTCCTCTGAGTCAGCTTCATACTTGTCGTGGTCAGCGGGAGAATCGGAATTATTGAAAAACTCGTTTCCGTATGCATCCAGTGCAACGTTTGAGGGGGCTTCTCTTGCGCCACGTGATTCATCGTAGTCAAGCTCATCACGGTCGGTGTACCATTCTTTATAATGCTCACCGCTGTTGATCTTTCTGATGATACGCTCCACTTCCCTGCCTGCAAGTGTGTCAATACTGCCGTGGCACCAAAGCTCGAATCTGTTGAACAGCTCGTCAATAAGTGCCTGGTCGCTGATACCGTCGTCAGTTTCGGTTTTGATATAGTAGAACAAGTATGTGACCTCGTTGAGTACGTATGCGTAGTTTTCAGGGTTAACGTAATGAGAGGTGCAGAAACGCTTTATTATCTCGCAAACAGTACCTGTGCCCATCTCTATTCTTTCGTTTTCGTTCAGGGCGGTGTTTCTCATATCGGAAAGCTCCCGCGCCTCGTCCTCTGTCAGAACAAGTCCGTACTGTGAGGAAACTTCGTTCAGTTCAAGAATCTCTCTTGACACAGGCTGCAGAGCAAAATTTTCAAATGAGATAAGTCCGTTCATTCGTTATCCTCCTTTGTTTTTTCTTAGCTGTAAGATTATATCACCGAAGGCCGTATATGTCAATGGGGGATCATTTAATGGGGGTTGCTTCAAGCATCTTGATATTGATTCCCTTTGCGGTAAAGTTTCGCTCGTATTCGGTTACGATATTGTCATCCGCTCTCTCGGAATTGTGCAGGTCGCGAGTCATATACTTGATCTCAAATCCGCATTGCGGGAGCATTTCAACCGTGTAATCAAAAAGGGCGTCATTGTCGGTTTTGAATGAGAACAGGCCGCCAGGGACAAGCACTCTCTTATAGTTTTCCAGATATGCGGGGTGGGTGAGGCGGCGCTTTTCGTAATTGCACTTTCTTGCCCACGGGTCACTGAAATTAGCGATGATTCCAGCAAGGGTATTGTCTGGCATAAGTGTAATAACGTCATTTGCTTCGCCTACAATAAAGCGGGCGTTTCCTCTCATTTCAAGGGGCATATCCCAAACGGCACCATCCTTGTAGAGAGTTCCGTCAGGAGCAAGCCATCCACCGTTTGAGCCAAGCTTTCCAAGGTTACGGCTGCCTGCGTATTTTTCAACTGCGCACACCGCAACGTCGGCTACCCTCTCAAGGGCGATATAGTTGAATTCTGTGTCTCTTGCGGAAAGTGCGGTAACGTAATCTCCCTTGCCGCAGCCTATCTCAAGCTTCACCGGGTTATCATTTCCAAAAACTTCAGAAGGAGAAACGAAGGTATTTTCGGAATTTGGATATAAAAGAGCAGATAATGCGAGAAGTCTTTCATTTCCGTGACGTTTTTTTCTCATTCTCATATTGATTATTTCTCCGTTTTTTGATAGAATATATATAAGTTATATTTTTATGGTGATATTTGTTCTTTTTTGGGAACAAACAGCATTATTATTCGTCTTATAGTATTATATCACATTATTAAATAAAAATCTACACTTAAAATTCTAAAAGAGAGGTGAGTTTGTAAAATGGAATTGAGCATTTTCATGAAAGAACTCGAATCTGCTTTAATTGAGAGAGGGATCCCCGCAGAGCTTGCACACAAACATGTGTCAAGTATACGCCGCACTTTCACAAGTGCTGATCTCTCCGAAATTGCTTCAATAAAGAGCAAAAACTCTATTGACAGCCTCGCTGACAGTATTTCCACGGTGCTGAAAAAAAAGATGCTTGCAAATAACGGGACTCAGAATCCACCGGTGAAGACAGTAACGGCTCCCGAGCACCCTGCCCCCGCCCAAAGTCCGAGTGCTCCCGTTCAGGCCAAGAGACCTCAGCGTCCAAAGCCTCTTGAGGATGAAACTTTCGCCAAGCCCGCACCTGCGAAAACTCAGAGTCAGCCATTTGACATGAATGACGATTATTTCTCTCATTCAAGTGAAGTTGATAATTCCAAGGGATCAACTGTATTCTGGGTAGGACTTATTGCTACCCTACCTATCACCCTTGCACTCCTTGCAATTATCTTCGGAGCCTTTGCAGCATTATTCATTGGACTTGTTGGCATTATTCTTTTAGGCATCCTTCTGCTTATCGGTATTGTTGGCGCAGGATCTGTCCTTTCTCTCGTTGGTATCATCTTCGGCGTAACGCAGCTGTTCTCCTTCGTTCCAGCCGGTGTTTACGAAATAGGCCTTGGTGTGATCATTGCGGGAATCATGCTCTTTGTTTCGGTTCTCGTTTACAATATCATCATTCGCTTTATTCCTTGGCTTATTAAAAAGGTGGCAAAGCTTCTCGTTTATGTTTGCGGAAAGCTCAAGGACCTTTTCTATTACGTAAGAAAGGAGTGCTATAAGCTGTGAAACCTGCATCAATTATTTCTCTGATCGTTGCCGTGTTCATCGTTGTGGGCGGTATTATTACCTGCAACGTTGCACAGAGAATGGCTGATGAAAGCGGTCAGTCGATTTTCTCGGAAATTGAATCCGGCGAAGACAACACCCGCCTTTTTGAATTTGGCGACGCAAAGATCAACAAAATTCTCTTGGATCTTGAAAATGCCGAAATTACGGTAATCGGCGGTGCTGAAAAGTCCTATATTGAGTTTATCAACTTCAAGGACAACTACTACTCCCTTACGTCAACCTCTTCCCTGGTAAGCTTTGACGAAACCCCCGATATTACAGCAATGCTTACTTTCTGGGAAAGCGGCTTCTCCTTCAAGGGCATAAGATATATGCTCAACGTTAACAAGGATGACACCGACCACACTGCGAAGAAGGAAGTCAAAATTCATCTCACAGGTGACAGCACTGTCAAGCAAATTGAGATCAATGCTTCGACCTGTACCATCAATGTCAGCAATATAGCAACCGACACCGATTACTTTATTACAGCTGACAATATCACTCTGAACACAGCGAATCTTATGACCTCCTCTGCTCTGAACATCAACACAGGCAAGGACATTCCTGCGGCAAAGAGTGTAATATTCAATTCTGATCTTGACTACATAACAAATATAAATATCAATGCGGAGCATCTTCAGTTTACCGCAAAATCCTTTATGTGCTCCGGTAACGCTTCAATCAACTGCGAAAGCGGTTATGTTAATCTGGAATCCGGCGGAAATATGAAGTTTGATCTTACATCTGAAACCGGTAGTATTTTTGTTAACTCTGCGCCGGTTACAAGTCCCTGCACCGTTGGCACAAGCGGCGGAAGCGTCAATATTACAGCTAAGTCTGCTGACATTAATGTTACCACCGGTGCTCTGACAAACCAAACAGTAAACAACTAAATCTCGAAAGGATATACAAAAATAATGAAGTATACATACAACACAAAAGGCACATGCTCACAGGTTATTGAATTTGAAATTGGAGACGACGGAATCATCACAGACGTTTCCTTCAAGGGCGGCTGCAATGGCAACCTTAAGGCGATCTCAAAGCTGGTTAACGGCAAAAATGCAAAGGAAATCGCTGATACACTCCGCGGTAACACTTGCGGTCCTCGCTCCACATCCTGTGCTGACCAGTTGGCTCGCGCTATTGACGAGGCTCTGGCAGGCTAATAGCAAGCAGAAACAAAAATTAAAACGGACCAGTCGTTTGGCTGATCCGTTTTTTGTTTATCTGAAGTTATCTGTGTCCTTGTAGTGCATAATCTCAGCATCTGTGAAATATGCAAGGAGGATTTCGGTATAGCCGTATCCCATCATTGCAAGGTCGTAAGAACCGTACTGGCTGATACCAACGCCGTGTCCCCATCCCTTACCAACGAAGATAAAGTTATCAGGATCTTCTGCATATGCTATCTTATATGTAACCTCGGCACTGGACTTGTCTTCAACGATCTCAGTGTCAAACTTGTCTTCGTCCTTTTTATCTTCGATAGTTACGTATTCGAGATAGTCGTCTCCGAGGAATGCCGCCGCGCTCTGGCGGGACATTACGAACACGTCTTTCTTCTCGTGGTCAATCTCGCCTTCCCCTGTCATAATCGAAACAGAGTCATCGCGGTAAGCTTTTTCCATGGAATTGGATGAGATTACATAGTATGTATCAAGGTCGATGTAGCCGTATGACTTATCAAGCACGTCGATATCTTCTTCATAATCATCATCTTCTTCGTAACGTTCATCCTCTTCGGGTTCGTTATAGTTGTCGTTGACATTATCGTTGCCCGGGTTAGCGAGGCTGTCGTACGGAGTTTCCAATGTATACTCAACGCTTCCTCTGCCTACAACAAAGTTTGCACTGTTGGTGTATGGCGAAAGTGAGGTTCTGACCTTATCTGTATTACGGATCGTAATGGAATTGCCGTAGATATCTGTAACCTGAAGTCCTTTAACGTAAGTTGAATTAGAAGCAAACTCAACTATTGCAACGTCTTCAACAGCACCACGTAAGGAGGTATAGCCCGCCTTATGAAGTCTCTCGAGAAGCGCCTCGGGGGAGATTTCGGAGATCCAGAAGCCATTTGAGTGGCCGGCGTAGTCTTCCCAAGGAGTTTCTTTTGCCTGAAGATACGGTACTTCACCGCCGCCCCAAGCGTCCTTTGCGGATACTGTCACGCCACCCATTGTGGAAGAATAATACGCTGTAATGATCTTATTAGCATAAGTGATTACCTGACCCTCTGTGTCAAGTATCGCTTCCATAACCTTTGAGTTAACTCTGCCGGCACCCTTGTAGATCTGGCAGTCGGTAGTGTTACACAAATCGAAGTCATACTGGCTGTGCTTATTGAAATGAGTGAGGGTGAAGGAACGTACTGTTACTGCAAATTCCTTAAGAACTTCAATTGGCCAGTTGTTGTCGACCTCAAAGGGGAGTACGCCTGCGAGATATGATTCAAGGGGGAGAATGTTAATAAGAGAAACGCCGTCAACGGAGCCGTTGTTATATCTCTTGAAGCAGAAAACGCCGTCATACACGTTACCGGCAGGGGTGCCGATATATGTATTGCCGTTTGAGTCCTCTTTTGCCTCGAGGCCAAGCTCTCCCGATCCGCCACAGTCAAATTCAAAGAGGATCTTGTCTGTGTAAGGATTTACAAGTGATACTGCTGTTGCTGTGGGGGAAACGATGCTAACGTATCTGTCGGGGTAGATCTGCTTGACGAGGTCGAGGTAGACCTGGGCGTCGTTCCACGTTGCAAAGTCGCCGATTCTAATAGCGTATCCCGTGTAGATGTATGCGGGGATCTGGTAGAGGCCAAGGTTTGATACCTGCCACTCTGTGTCGCTCATAAGATCAACGAACTGCCATCTGTTAATATCGTCGCAGTCAACCTGGATGTGATAACCGCCGAGAAGTGTGCTGTAGTAGTCCCCTGTTATGGTATATGTCATACCGTTTTTCGCAATATTTGCGTCAGACATTGCAGCGATAGAGGTATCGTAAAGATCCCAGATCTCATAGAAATCACGGTCACCGTCAAGGTGCTGAAGACCGACTGTGTATCCGTTTGTGCTTGTAGTCTGGAAGCTGGTGGTAATATTACTGCCGAACATCAGACCTACACTTATCAGAACATCCCCGCTGTTTTTGAGCGAGGATGTGTTAATTACTGTCGGAGTTTCTGCTTTAACGTCCCAAGCAAGTGTATAGAGAAGCGTAGAAGCCACGCCAACAAGCATGAGCGCAGCCATAATTATGCATACTATACGTACTGCTCTTTTCTTCTTTTCCTCTCTGGATATTTTAGTTCTTGACAATTGTATATTCACCTCTAATCATTACGAATACAGAAGCGGATGTCGCTCTGAGTCCTCTGCCGTCACCTCTGGGGATAAGGCAAAGATGGTTCTTTGTGAAGCCGTAACCGTTAAGCAATTCTGCGCCATTCTGAAGGTCTGCAACGCCTTGATTTGCGTCGGGTGCAATCGCTACCGCAGTACCGGCACGAAGAATAATGTCGCAAGCGGAAACAGCATAAAGCTCGTCGCCTGTTTTAAGCTCGATTACTTCCCAAACATATCCAGCAGACTGATCTGTTGTGCTTGGAGGGTTGGAGGGTGTGTCCGGGATCTCAATATTTTCGAGAGCATCTCTGATCTCCAGAGCGAGATCGTCAAATTTTTTCTCAATTTCTTCGAGAATTTCTTTTTTGAAAATATCGTTCAGATAGCTGAGAGAAATAAGCGGGTCTTCAGAGCTGTCGTATGCCGCAAATACTGTGATAGTTGATGCGAGAATCAAAGCAAGCACAGACACGATGATTATGACTTGTTTCTTCATTGTTATCATACCTTTCGGTTAATTTTGACGGTTTGCACCAATCAAACGTATTATACACTTTTTCTTCCATAATTGCAATAGAAATGTTAATTATATGTCGAAAGTTTACATTTTATCTGCAAAATTGGATAAATTTGGTGAATATCGTTCTCAAATTACCAGATTTTTTCGGTTCCAAAAAAGATTTTATAGGCTTTATATCCGATAAAATAGAATTCTTCACGAGCGAGAAAAGGCAATTTTGTCTTTAAACTAACGTATTTTGAGGTCTTTGTGGGAGATGAAAAAGCCTCGATTCCGTAGTCTTTTGCCATGAGCATTGCCCTTTTCATATGCAAAGGATCGCTGACGATGAGGGCGGTTTCAATGCCGTTTTCGTCCATGATCTTCTTTGCGTTGTTAATGTTTTCCTGGGTGATATGCGACTCGGTTTCGGTGAGAATGTCCTCCCCCGGCACGCCCTTTTCGCAAGCATATGCTTTGGCGACGTCGGCCTCGGACAAGGTATCACCCTCACTGATTCCGCCTGTGAAGATCAGCTTTTTTACGTATCCATTTTCGTAAAGCAAGACTGCGTGATTGATCCGCTCCGTAAATACAGGTGACGGCTCATCATCCCACACGCCAGCCCCGAGAACAATTGCACAGTCAGCCACGCGAGTCTCGTCAACCTTGCTGTATGCAACAATGCTTATGGCTGTTCCGATAACGTACAAAGCCACAAGGGCCACCACAGCAAGGAGGACAGTGAGGATTATTTTATTCTTTTTCTTCATTAAATTGTCTTTGGTATCAGAAGCTCAACTGCTCTGAGGTGTTAGTGTCGATAGTCACGCCTGTTGCCGGGATCTTGTGCTTGCGGCAGCGTGAGGATCTTTCGGGGTCGATTCCCTCGCCAAAGGTTACTTTCGTTACCTTAACTCCGGCCTTCATTGTAAACAATGTGACGCCCTGAGATGAGCGAGTGGATTTAATTGGAATCATTGAAGACTTAAGGAGTATTCCCTTGCCAAGGCTGTTTTCAATGAAAATGTCGAGAGGCTTATGCTCGTATATAACCGCAACGATCGGGGATGTGTCCGAGAATGCGCCTGTGAGCTTCTTACGATTGGATTTTGTCTCGTAAGCGGATGCGGAGATTCTGACGCCCTTACCGTTTTCAAAGATGAAGATGAAGTTATCATTGGGGTCGTAGCGAGTGAGGGCCTTCATCATAACAGGGCGCTCGTCGTCAGCAAATGACAGCTTTGGCGCGATGAATTCGCCAAGGGAGGATGCCTTCACAGGTGCGAAATCAGCAGCCTTGCACTTGTACGCCTGAGCTTTGTCTGTGAAGAAGATAAGCTCGGCAATGTTTTCGGTTTCCTCGGTATTTGCGATCTCGTCGCCGTCCTTCAGCTTTTGCTCATCAGCACGCATAATGGACTGCTTGGTAATCTTCTTGAAGTAGCCTTCCTTTGAAAGCACCACAACGATGGGATAGTTTTCAACAGTTTCTTCCTTGGGTGCAATGTCTTCCTCGGTCAGGGTGATAAGCTGTGTCTTTCTGGGCTTGCCGTACTTCTGCTTGATTGCCTGAAGCTGTGCGGCAATTACGCCCTTGATCTTAATATCGTCAGCGATAATCGCTTCAAGGTTTTCGATCTCTTTCTGGAGGGCTTCGATTTCCTTAATCCGCTCGATAATGTATTCTCTGTTCAGATGACGGAGCTTGATTTCAGCAATGTATTCCGCCTGGATCTCATCAATTGAGAAGCCTGCCATAAGGCGCGGAACAACGTCTGCCTCACGCTCTGTTTCGCGAACGATCTTGATCGCCTTGTCAATGTCGATAAGGATCTTTCCAAGTCCGCGGAGGAGGTGGAGCTTATCCTTTTTCTTGCCAAGCTCGTAAGTAAGTTCACGTCTCACGCAACCGATTCGGAAGCTGATCCACTCGGCAAGGATATCCTTTACGCCAAGCTGACGGGGGGATCCGTTAATCAGCACGTTGAAGTTACAGCCGAAGCTGTCCTCAAGTGTGGTCTGACGGAACAGCTTTGCCATAAGAGCATCGGGGTCTGTGCCACGCTTTACGTCAATGGTAAGCTTAAATCCGGACAGGTCGATCTCGTCGCGGATGTCGGATATTTCACGGAACTTCCCCTGCTTGATAAGCTCGGTGATCTTATTGATTATCATTTCGATGGAAGTTGAATATGGGATCTGTGTGATCTCGATCATACTTCTCTGCTTATCGAAATTGTATCTTGCACGCATCTTGAAGGTTCCGTTGCCGGTTTCGTAGATCTGTTTCATCTGTTCGCGGTCATAGATGAGGTTGGCGCCGCCTGCGAAATCGGGAGCTTTGATTATGTCAAGAAGCTTATCCGTTGTGGTCTTGGGATTCTTGAGAAGCGCTATGGTACCGTCGCATATCTCACCAAGATTAAAGGAGCAGATCTGAGACTGGAGTCCGACGGCGATACCCATATTGGGAGACACAAGAATATTGGGGAAAGAGGTAGGCAGGAGAGTTGGCTCCATCATGGTATTGTCGTAGTTGGGGATCATATCAACTGCGTCTTTGTCAATACCGCCAAAGAGCTCTGCGCAGATCTTATCAAGCTTAACTTCAGTGTAACGGGGTGCGGCAAACGCCATATCACGGCTGTACTGCTTACCAAAGCTTCCCTTTGAGTCTACAAAAGGATGCAGAAGTGCCTCGTTACCTCTGGTGAGGCGCACGAGGGTTTCGTAAATAGCCATATCTCCGTGAGGATTGAGACGCATTGTCTGGCCTACCACGTTTGCACTTTTTGTTCTCGCACCGGTGAGAAGTCCCATTTTATACATAGTATAAAGAAGCTTGCGGTGTGAGGGCTTGAAGCCGTCGATCTCGGGGATAGCACGGGACACGATAACGCTCATTGCATATGGCATGTAGTTCTTCTCGATGGTATCGGTTATGTGCTGGTCCTTGATCTCCGCTACGGTAGTAGCTTCAAATTCTTTTATGGTTTCTTTTTTCTTTCTTGCCATTATGACCTCTGTTATTTCGGTTGTATTTTTATTTCAGGTGTTTCTCTAATTCAGTATGTTATTCAGGTTTTACTATTTTTCCGCCGGATGCGCGAATGAGTCGGTTATAAAGGGCGAGATACTCCCCTTTTGCCTCGGGCAGCTTGATATATACCCTCTCAAGTCCCATTTCGTCTGCCTTGCGCAGGAGATGGAACAGGCTTTTTGATTCGTCACGGGCACTTGGATGCTCGCCTGTTATGAGAGTTGCGGCAGAAGTAAAGTGGGTTCTGTATTCGTTGGAAGAAAACACGCCGCACTTGTTGTCCGAATTTGCGTTAACGTAAGCAACAAAATCAGTCATATTCGCGTCAACGAGGATAACGTCAGCCTTCGGTGAGTAATGCTTGTATTTCATTCCGGGAGATTCAACACGCTCTTCTGCGGCAACGGACGGCTCAATAACTGCCTTTGCAACGGTTACAACATCGCATACCTCAGCAAGCATTTCTTCGGTTACAGCACCGGGACGGAGAATAACGCAGCCGTCGTCGGTAAGCTTGATAACTGTTGATTCAAGTCCTATGTCGCACTCGCCGCCGTCGATGATCATATCAATTCTGCCGTCCATATCGGTGAGAACGTGCTCTGCCTTTGTTGGGGACGGAATGCCTGATCTGTTTGCACTGGGTGCGGCGATTGGGTGACCGGAGGCTTCGATAAGCTTGTGTGCTATATCGTTTGACGGGCAGCGGATGGCTACGGAGTCAAGGCCTGCGGTAACCTCATCGGGAACTATTCCCTTTTTCGGCAGGATCATTGTAAGGGGGCCTGGCATAAATCTTTCTGCCAGTTTATAATATGCATCGCAGGTGTAAGCGAGAGTTTCCGCTTCTTCCGGCTTTGCTATATGCACAATGAGGGGATTGTCGGCAGGTCTTCCCTTTGCAGAGAAGATCTTTTCAGCAGACGTGGGGATAAGTGCGCTTCCCGCAAGTCCGTAAACGGTCTCCGTGGGGATTGCCACAAGTCCGCCGTTTTGTATAACACGGGCTGCGCGGTCGATTACTTCGGCGTCGTTGTAATGCTCGCCCGTTATTTTCAAATATTCTGTGTTCATTTTTGGAAAATCTCCGTTATGCTTGGTCTGCGCCGCTGTTTTTCAGCTTTTCTGCGGTATCAGCGGTGGCAAGGGCATCAATCATACCCTCGATATTGCCGTTGATGAAGCTCTCGAGAGAATAGACAGTAAATCCGATACGGTGGTCTGTGATACGTCCCTGGGGATAGTTATAGGTTCGGATTCGCTCACTTCTGTCGCCTGTTCCAACCTGTGAACGGCGTTCACTTGCGATCTTCTCGTTCTGCTCTCTGGTTTTCATATCAAACAGCTTTGCGCGAAGAAGCTTCATAGCCTTGTCGCGGTTTTTGAACTGGCTTCGCTCGTCCTGGCACTCGATAACGATACCTGTGGGCTTGTGTATCATACGGATAGCGGACTCGGTCTTGTTAACGTGCTGACCGCCGGCGCCACTTGACTTGATGGTCTCGATTTCAAGATCGTTCTGGTTGATCTCGATTTCAACGTCCTCGGCCTCAGGGAGTACTGCAACGGTTGCGGTTGAGGTATGGATGCGTCCGGAGGTTTCGGTTTCCGGAACGCGCTGAACTCTATGCACACCGCTTTCATACTTGAATCGTGAATAGGCGCCCTGACCTGTCACCATAAATGATATCTCTCGGTAACCGCCGAGACCTGTTTCGTTGGCGCTGATAAGCTCGGTTTTATATCGCTTTGTATCTGCGTACATTGAGTACATACGGTAAAGAACTCCGGCAAACAAGGCAGCCTCTTCTCCGCCTGCTCCCGCACGGATTTCAATAACAACGTTTTTCTCGTCGAGGGGATCCTTAGGGAGAAGCAGGATCTTCAGCTCCTCTTCAATACGGGCGATGTCCGCCTTTGCCTGCTTATATTCCTCATCAGCCATTTCGCGAAGCTCGGGATCGTCTTCCGTATCAAGTATCTCACGTGCACCCTCTGCATCAGCTACGGTCTTTTTGTATTCGCGGTATTTCTCAACTACAGGCGCAATATTTGCCCTCTCCTTGAGAAGTGCGGTATATTTCTCAATGTCAGCCATAACAGAGGTGTCCATCAGATCGGCTTCGATGACGTCAAATCGTTTTTCGACTTCGTTAAGTCTTTCAAGCATAAATAATTCTTCCGTTTTGTATTATGATTTTGATTCTCATTAAAACGATACTCCGGAGCAAGTGTGTTGCACCGGAATATCGAGCGGGTTCTTTTTTTCTTATTTGCAGAATGCGGCAAATGCGCGATGAGCTTCGTAAAGGTCAGACTTGGAGATAAGCTCGAAGGGAGCGTGCATGGAAAGTACAGGTACGCCTACGTCAACGGTGTCAATATTGCGGTTTGCAATATACTTTGCAACGGTACCGCCGCCACCCTGGTCTACCTTACCAAGTTCTGCTGTCTGCCAAATAACTCCTTCGCCGTCAAAGAGGTTGCGAACAAAGCTTACAAATTCAGCAGGACAGTCGTTTGTGCCGCCCTTACCGCCGGAACCGGTGTACTTGGACATACCGATACCGCAGTGAAGGATAGCTGCATTGCGCTTTTCGGATACTTCGGGATAGTTGGGATCATGGCATGCTGTTACGTCAGCGGAGAGGCACTTGGAGTTCATACGAACAACATTTGTGTTACCGCCAAGGTTCTTTGCAAGCTCGTCGATGATATCGAAGAGGAGACAGCTCTGCATACCTGCAACACCGTCGCTGCCAACTTCTTCCTTATCAGCAAGAGCTACAACGCAAGTCTTTGCGGAATCAGCAGCCTCAATGATACCTGTGAGTGCGGGGTATGCACAAACTCTGTCATCGTGGCCGTATGCGCCGAGGAGCCATCTGTCAAGACCAACGTCTACGGTATTCTGTGCGGGAACGATTGAAAGCTCTGCGCTGATAAAGTCGGATTCGGTAATGCCGTACTTTTCGTTGAGCATGATCATAATGTTGAGTTTTACCTTTTCGTCGGAGGGGGTAACCTTACCGTCTTCCTCGAAATAGGGGCTTGTTCCGAGGATTACGTTAAGGCCTTCGCCTGTAAATGCCTGGCCGAGAGGTTTCTGGTTCTGGTCCTTTGCGAGATGAGGGAGAAGGTCAGTGATGCAGAGAACGGGATCACCTGCTTCGTCACCGATTCTTACGTTGACAGTCTCGCCGTTTGCCTTGAGAACTACGCCGTGAAGCGCAAGGGGAATTGTCGCCCACTGGTACTTGCGGATACCGCCGTAGTAGTGTGTCTTGAAGTATGCAAAGCCGTCATTCTCAAAGAGAGGATGCTGTTTGAGGTCGAGTCTGGGAGAGTCGATGTGAGCTGCGCAGATACGCACGCCGTTTTCAATGTTTTCAGTACCAACCTTGATCGCGAAAAGGCCCTTGCCTCTGTTGTTAAGGTAGAGCTTGTCGCCGGCGCTTATCTTATCGCCGAGGTTGTATGCCTTGTAGCCTGCCTTCTCGAGAAGCTCGATAGATGCAAGCACTGCTTCTCTTTCTGTCTTGGATGCGTCAAGGTATTCTGCGTAGCCTACAGCGTAATCCTTTGCAGCCTTGAGCTCATCCTGTGTCTTTGTTTCAAAAGCATTTTTCTTCTTGTAGAAGAGTTCTTCTTTCATCATTTGGCCTTTTGTCTTATCACTCATGGTATATAATTCCTTTCGTAAATAAATATCTATTTTTTCCGCACCCTGCGGGATCAGTCAAGATAATATAGCTCTCTGTATATATCAAGCTCTTTTTCTACGGTTTCCACGTATTTGGCGGTATGGGAATCGGGAATCGTCACGAGATTTCCGTTTTCGTCAATGCATTTCTCGTCTTCCATCCATTCCGCGACCGCATCTGCCCCCGCATCGTACACCGCAAGTACGGTTTTCCAACGGTTATGCTGTGTGTACAGGTAAGAAAGCATATACGTACCGTATTTTATGTTTGTTTCAGGATCGTAAAGAATGCCGCTTTCAAGCTCTTCCTTGGTCAGCGAAGTGAGCCAGCGGAAGGTTTCAGGAGAAAGCTGCATAAGCCCGATCTCTCCGTCCTCTGACACCTTATTGCTTGTGAAATCACTTTCGGTAAGAATGATAGCGTAAACTATGTATTCGGGCACGCCGTATTCAGCGGAGTATTTCTCAACGTATTCGGTGTATTCTCTGGGGTGGCCGGCAATATCGATCTTGTTGCCGATAATGTGGGACACATATCCTATAAGGATCGAGAGCAAGATAATTGTGACAATTACGACGCTTCTTTGTGCCGCGTTCTTAAAATTCATACAAAACCTCTATGGTATCAGTTGTATTCTCGGTTACGGATAGCGAAAAGCTCCCGGGCGCAGGCCCTAACTCGATTGATAAGCTCGTCTTTTTCGCAGTCGTTGTGGATTACAAAGTCAGCTTTTTCGAGAAGCTCGGTGGCGGAAAGCTGAGTTTTCAGACGTTTTTCGGCATCTTCTCGAGATATACCGTCGCGACGGATAATCCGTTCGATTATGGTATCTTCCGGAGCAGTAACCGAAATGACGCACCGGCATTTTTTGTCAAATCCGCTTTCGTAAAGGAGAGGTGCATCAACGAGGACTACGCCGTAGCCTGATTCAAAGTAGTACTCGGCGATCTCTTCGGTCTTTTTGAGAATGTGCTTGTGTGTGATGGAATTGAGGTCGGAGAGTGCCTGTTTATCATCCCCGAACACGAGAGAGCGCATTGCTACTCTGTTCAGTGAATTGTCAGGGTTGATCACGCAGGTGCCAAACCGCTCGACAAGCTCCACCATACATTCGGAGACAACGTCTGACGCCGACGTCATTTCACGGTACACGGCATCTGTATCAACAGAGGGGATCCCCTCCTTCTGAAACAGGGCTGAAACATATCCCTTGCCTGAGCCGCTGCGACCGCAAAGGCCAACCAGCATTACTCCTTCCCTTTTCAATGCACACACATCCTCATTATAATCATATTTCATATTATTTTATCACAAAACCGAATATTTTTCAATATGTTTTTATTAAATATTGCAGGTCCTTACAATAAATATATATAAATATATATTCTTTTGGAAAATAAAAAATCCCTTGTACCGAAGTACAAGGGATCATGCTCCATCGGAGAGTCGAACTCCGGACACCTTGATTAAAAGTCAAGTGCTCTACCATCTGAGCTAATGGGGCATACGCCGTCCCGTAGACAGCCATTGTATTATATCACAACAGGATAATTTTGTCAATATCTTTTTCTCAATTTTTTTAAAGCATTCCCTACATATTATTCCCGGCCAAAAGCTGAATATACATCAACAATTACAAATCTCCGACACGCTGGTGAGCGCATCGGAGACTGTGATTCTGATTATTCAACCTTGAAGCTACCCTTGAGAGATACTACTCTGTTAAAGGTGTTCTCGTTCTTGGTGTCCTTTGAGAAGTAACCGATTCTGACGAACTGGAACTTTTCGCCGGGCTTTGCATCAGCGAGGCAAGGCTCGATCTTGATTCCGTCGATCTTTACTGCAGATTCCGGGTTAAGGAAGTCAACGTAGGACTTGCCTTCGGGAAGATCGTTCATGTTTTCTTCGGTAAAGAGGCGGTCGTAAAGGATAGCATTAGAGGTTTCTGCATATTCAGCAGAGAGCCAATGGATAGTTCCCTTTACCTTTCTGTCGGTGGGAACGCCTGTGCCAACCTCAAGGTCAGCAGTACAATGGATCTCAGCAATAGTGCCATCCTCGTTCTTTACAATCTCACCGCACTTGATGATGTAAGAGCCCATAAGTCTTACTTCACCATCGGGCTTGAGTCTGAAGAACTTCGGCGGGGGTACCTCAGCAAAGTCGTCGGCGTCAATGTAGAGGACCTTTGTGAAAGGAACCTTTCTTGTGCCGGCTTCGGGATCGTTGGGGTTATTGCTTACGTCAAAGTATTCAACCTTATCTTCAGGATAGTTGTCCACAACGACCTTGATAGGCTTGAGAATAGCGATTCTGCGCTGTGCCTTCATGTTCAGTTCTTCTCTTACGCAATGCTCGAGGAGGCCGATGTTTACCATGCTGTTTGCCTTGGAAACACCGATTCTGTCGATAAAGTCAAGGATAGATTCGGGTGTATATCCACGTCTGCGGAGGCCGCAAAGAGTGGGCATTCTGGGGTCATCCCAACCGTCTACAATGTTATTCTCAACGAGATAACGGAGGTATCTCTTGGAAAGAACGGTATTTGTGATGTTAAGACGGGCAAACTCGATCTGACGGGGTGTTGAGGGAACGTCGCAATGCTCGATTACCCAGTTATAGAGGGGTCTGTGATCCTCATACTCAAGTGAACAAAGGCTGTGTGTAATTCCTTCAAGTGCGTCCTGGATAGGATGAGCAAAGTCATACATGGGGAACACGCACCACTTTGTGCCCTGGCGATGATGCTCGATATAGCGAATTCTATAGAGAGCGGGGTCGCGCATATTGAAGTTGCCGGACGCAAGGTCGATCTTAGCACGGAGGGTGTACTTTCCTTCCGGGAACTCCCCTGCTCTCATTCTCTCGAAAAGGTCAAGGCTTTCTTCAATAGGTCTGTCTCTGTAAGGTGAGATTGCGGGGTGAGTAAGGTCTCCTCTGTATTCCTTGAACTGTTCGGGTGTCAGCTCACAAACGTATGCGTCGCCTTTCTTGATAAGCTCAACTGCAAGCTCGTAAGTCTTTTCAAAATAGTCAGAGCCGTAATAGAAACGGTCATCCCAGTCAAAGCCCAGCCAGTGGATATCTTCTTTGATAGCGTCAACAAATTCTGTATCCTCTTTAGCGGGGTTTGTGTCATCCATACGGAGATTACAGATACCGCCGTACTTCTTTGCAGTACCGAAGTCGATGCAAAGTGCCTTGCAGTGACCGATGTGGAGGTAACCGTTAGGCTCAGGGGGGAATCTTGTGTGGATCTTTGTTACCTTACCCTCGGCAAGGTCTTCGTTTATAAATTCTTCAATGAAGTTGGAAGCTTCAACCATGTCAAAAACTCCTTTGTCAAATCTTTTCAGCCATTGCTGTGATTCTTGCTTTTACTTTTTCTTCTCCGAGGATCTGCATTACTGCGTACATATCGGGAGAGTTCATTTTACCTGTTACTGCAATACGGAGGAACATTGATACGTCACCTACGTTGCCCTTGAATGCGTCGGGATCGGCCTTGTATGCCTTCATATCGGGGGTGTAGCCGATAGAAGTACCGATCTCCTGGATCTTACCGAACCAGGTGTTCATGTCATCCGCAGGATCGAATGTTTCGATAAACTTATCATAAACTGCCTTGATGTCAGCCCGGTCGAACTTTTCGGGGATCTGATCTTCGATCTTGAAGAGACTATCGTAGAAGAAGCCGATGAAGGGCTTAACGTCAGCAAGTGTTGCGAAGTCCTTTCTGGGCTTCTTGCCGCCTCTGCCGATAGAAAAGATCTTCTTTGCGTACTCTGGATCAGCTGTGAGAAGAGCACCGAACTCGGGGTCGAACTCGTTTGCCCAGTCTGCGGTCTTTTCGTAGATCTCCTCTGCTGTCATCTTGGAGAGCACGTTCTTTGATACGTCTGTAAGCTTGTTAAAGTCAAGGAGGCATCCGGAAACGCTCATCTTTTTGATAGAGAACGGGAAATCTGTAGGCTTCTTATCGGGATTCTGTGCGTGCCATTCCTCGTAGTTGGAATTAAGAAGGGTCATAACGTACTCGGTTACGCAGGAATCTGTGTATCCCATTTCGCGGTAGTCCTCAACGTTTGCGCCCATGTCGCGCTTGGACAGCTTTTTCTTGTTGCCGTTTTCGTCAAGACGCATGATCTGCGCGATGTGCATATACTTGGGAAGCTTGAATCCGAGGAAATTAAAGAGCATTATATGTCTCGGCAGGCTGGGGAGCCATTCTTCACCGCGGACCACGTGAGTTGTTCCCATAAGGTGATCGTCGATAGCGTGTGCGAAGTGGTATGTGGGAATACCGTCGCTCTTGAGAAGAACTTCGTCCTTGTCGTTTTCGGGAAGCTCAAGGTTGCCCTTTACAAGGTCAGTGAACTTGATCTTCTTTTCAGGATCCCCGTCAGCCAGCATACGGAGCACGAACTTGTCACCATTCTTAAGGTGTTCTTCAACCTCTTCTATGGTGAACTCGCGCATCTTCAGCATTTCTGCCTTCTGTGCAGCTTCCATCTCCGCTGTCCATTCGCGGGATTTAACCTCTGCCTTCTTGTCGGTTTCCTTCAGTGCGTCAAGCTCTTCTTCTGTGGTGAATACGGGATAAGCTTTACCCTGCTGCACCATCCATTTTGCGTAAACGTGGTATATTTCCTTACGGTTGCTCTGCTTATAAGGGCCATATGCACCGTTGTCGATAACGTTATCGTTTTCGTCAAGAGCCGCGCCCTCGTCAAAGGTAATACCGAACTTTGCGGTAGTTTTGATCATTCCAACAGCCGCGCCGTCAACCTCACGCTTAGAGTCTGTGTCCTCGATTCTGAGATAGAAAACACCGCCGGACTGTCGTGCAAGTCTTTCACAAACAGTTGCCGGGAACAGAGTTCCAAGGTGTACAAATCCTGTGGGGCTGGGTGCGATTCTCGTTACCTTTGCTCCCTCGGGCAGATTGCGGGGGGGATATTTTGCTTCGATGTCTTCCCTGGTCATGGTGACGTGGGGGAAAAGCAGGTCGGCAAGACGATTGTAGTCCATATCTATTCTCCATTCGATATTAATTTCTTCAAAATAAGCTTTACTAGATATTTAACTTGATTATTATACCACATTTTTTCTGATTCGTCTATATTAATATTCCATATTTTTTAGATTTATATCAGGTTTTGTTTGGTTCAATACTCAAAATTGGCGGGGAAAGTAAATATTTTTTACTTTATTTGCTCATATATTGTCGTGCACGCTTGATTTTTGTTATTTTATGTGATAGAATATAGTGAATAAATGTTTACATTAATTTTGGAGGTATCTATGTCAAGCGAAACCACAAAAATGTTCAGAACCCAGATGGGCGGATTCAACCGTGACGACGTTAACAATTACATCAAAGAAACAGATCTCAAGCATTCCGAAGAGATATCTGCTCTCCGCAGTCAGCTTGATGAAATCGAATCTAAAGTTAATGATCTTGCAACACAGTGCATTGACCTTGAAGAGGTAAGCAACAGCCTTATCTCCGAAAAGGAAGCGGCTCTGAAGCGTGCTGATGAAGCAATTGAGGCTCTTTCCGAAAAGGATAAACTTATCGCGGAGCTTGAAAAGAAGGCAGACTTCTACAAGAGTGAGGCTGAAGCTCAGATCAACGTAATGAACGAGCTGAAGATAGAAACCAAGCGGCTTGCAGCAGAGCTTGAATCTGCTAACAATGCTGACACTGATTCCACTGCTGATGAAATCGCAAGACTTACTGCGCTCAATGAAGAAAAGGACGCAATTATTGTAAGCCTCAACGACGAGATCGAGAGAGTAAATGCGGAGAACATTGCTCTTGCGGAAAGCTCCAAAAATGCTATCGCAAATTCTCGCATGGGAGATATTACCGACACCACGAGTAATGCATACAAGCTTGACACCTACAACAAGATCAGCGCACAGCTCGGAGATATTCTCATTAACGCAAACCGTAATGCCGACGAAATCGTTTCCACGGCTCGCGAAAATGCAAATCAGATTTTGATGGAAGCGGAGCTTGAAGGTGCAAAGAAGAAAGAGGACGCTATTCTTGAAGCAATGTCCCTTCGTGAAAAAATCGAACTCATTTCTGATGAGGTTGTTCTTGCAGTAAATGAGGATCTTACGGGCAGTATTGAAGGCTGCATGAAGGAAATCTCCACCTGCATTGATGATATGAAGTACGAGATTCAGACCATGATGACTAAGCTCAGTACACGTTCTGACGAGATCAACCAGAAGCTCTCATATTATCGCGCAAACGCCGCAGAGAGTGTAAGCAAAAAGGTAGCAGATATGGAGTTCGAATATACAAATCTGCTCTCTGATAATTCCGGAGACGAGAACAATGACTGATTTTGACCGAAAGCTCGGCCAAAAGATACGGGAGGTACGCATAGCAAAAGGTATAACCCAGCGGGAGCTTGCAGGAGACAAGATCACAAGGAATATGCTGAGCCTTATTGAGAGCGGCAACGCTTCCCCCTCCATATCAACTCTCAGCTATCTGGCAAAGAGGTTGCAGACCCCTACCGGATACTTCTTCGTTACAACTGACGAAGAGGAGGGCTTGTTCAACAAACTTCTTATGATTGAAGAGCTGAAAGCCTTATTTAATGACGGAGATTATGCCGGATGCGAAGCTCTTATCAATTCCCTGCCCCCATCCGCTTGTGATGACGAGGTAAATTACATATTGGCCGTGTCAGAGCTCAACCTGTCAACGGAATGTGCCGCTGAATTCAATATGCGAAAAGCTGCTGAACGGCTGGCAAAGGCGGAGGTGCTTTCGTCAAATTCCATTTACTGCGGTGAGCAGTTCTCCCTTGCCGTCGAGTTCTACAGTGAGCTTTACCGGGAGCTTTGCAGCACGGAAATATCGCGGGTGCTTTGCTCCACAAAGGCAAGCGGAGATTACGTACCCCACGAAATGATCGAGTATTTCTGCGTGCTGAAGCTTCTTTATCAAGGGGAGGAATCGCAGATCAACCTGCCTCGCGGCTCATATTACGAAAAGCACGTGACTGCCCTTGAATTATATATGGACGGGCGCGTTACGGAGGCTTTAAAGAGGCTGAATAATCTGGCTGAGGACTCGTCTCTTCCCTACTTTATGCAGTTTCGCGTGTTGACTGATCTTGAAAACGCCGCCAATGTTACAGGAGACGTGCGTATTGCGTATATCGCTTCAAAACGAAAGCTTGAGCTTATTGAAAAGTATAAGGTTAACTAAAAACAAAAAAGTGACTGAGTTATTCAGCCACTTTTATTTTTTATTTTGCATCGTACCAGGTCTCGCCGATTCCGAAGTCAGCGGTAAGGGGCACTGCCACCTTTACTGCGTTTTCCATTTCACGGACAAGGATCTCAGCCGCAAGGTCAGCCGAGTCCGCTTTGGCCTCAACGATCAGCTCGTCGTGGACCTGCATAATAAGTCTCGCGTCGATCCCCGATTCCTTTAATGCACGGCTCACGTTGATCATGGCGATCTTGATAACGTCTGCGGCTGTTCCCTGGATAGGGCTGTTCATCGCAACACGCTCGCCGAATGCCTGCAGATTCCTGTTCTTTGACGCAAGCTCGGGAATATTTCTGCGACGTCCGAAATGTGTGGTCGTATATCCGTCAGCCTTTGCGGAGGCGATCGTATCTTTCAGATACTTGTCAACACCAGAATAGGTGTAAAGGTAATTTTCGATATACTCCTTTGCCATCTTTCTGGTGATGCCGAGGTCCTTGGCAAGGGAAAACTCGCCAATACCGTACACGATACCGAAGTTGACCGCTTTTGCACGGCGGCGCAAGTCGGGTGTTACGTCATCCTCGTCAACACCAAACACCTGGGCGGCAACGGCTGTGTGAATGTCCTGGCCGTCGATAAATGCTTTTTGCATATTCTCATCTCCGGAAAGTGCGGAAAGTATGCGAAGCTCGATCTGTGAATAGTCCGCGTCAACAAGCACGTATCCGTCCTCGGCGATGAAATATTTGCGCAGCTCTCTGCCTATATCATCTCTGACGGGAATGTTTTGCAGGTTCGGGTCGCTTGATGCAAGTCTGCCCGTTGCTGTGCCTGTCTGGTTCAGCTTTGTGTGGATTCGTCCGCACTCATCTGCCTGTGCTATGAGAGGATCACCGTAGGTGCCGCGGAGCTTTGCAATCTTGCGGTACATAAGGATGTCGCCGATTATTGTGTGATACGGACGGAGGGATTCGAGAGTTTCCGCGTCGGTTGAGTAGCCGGTTTTTGTTTTCTTGCCC
Source organism: Oscillospiraceae bacterium (assembly GCA_015064355.1). Lineage (GTDB taxonomy): Bacteria > Bacillota > Clostridia > Oscillospirales > CAG-272 > UMGS1696. The sequence continues at coordinate 64,670 of SVSJ01000005.1, forward strand.
GAGGGGAGTCCTATCTCGTCAAAGAGCACCTCACCAAGCTGCTTGGGCGAGTTAATATTGAACTGCCGTCCTGCCTGGAGCCAGATTGCATCCATAAGGGCGTTTTCCGTAAGCAACAGCTCTTCGGAGTATTTCTTGATTCCGTCGGGGTCGATCTTGAAGCCGATTTCTTCCATCTCCGCGAGTACTCTGGAAAGAGGCAACTCTATACTGTGCATAAGCTCGAGCATTCCGTACTCAACAAGGAGCTTTTCCGTCTCTGCTTTTGTCTCATAGATCGCAAGTGCGGCGTCGGCTGAATTCTCGATCACAGCACCTGTGTACTTCTCCGCCACATCCGTCAGCAGGTATTTTCCGCCGCCCGGTGCAAGGAGGTATGCCGCCAGCATTGTGTCATAAACACAGTTAATATTTTCTCCCGATATGTGAAGCTCTCGAAGAAGAGATTTGTAGTCGTGGCATATTATCTCATTGGCGGAAAGGAGGGTGAGCACGTCCTCAAGGGCCACATTTTTGCAAAGCTTCACCATGCCCTCGCCTGTGTAAACCGCAAAGCCGTCTGCACCGTGGTGAATTGCGATCGGGGTGTCGAATTTCAGATTTGCGAGGCTTGGTATTTCTTCGGTCTCAACAGATTCTTTCTCTTTTGCGGGAACTTCGGTTGCGGATGTTTCATATGCGCCGAACTTCTTTGCCATTCCGGAGAACTCAAGCTCTGTGCAAAGGGCTAAAAATGCCTCGCTATCCACATCGCGGTGAGAGAACAGCTCATCAGCAGAACAGCAAATGGGTGCTTCACGAAGAATTGTGGCAAGTCTCCGGGACATAAATGCAGAGTCCCGCCCTGCCTCAAGCTTTGCGATAACAGATTTGGTCTGACCGTATTTTTCAACGTCAGAGTAGATAGTTTCAAGATTCTTTGCAGACTGGATAAGCTTCAGGGCAGTCTTTTCGCCAATTCCGGGAACACCGGGTATATTGTCGGAGGAGTCGCCCATAAGCGCTTTCACATCAACAAATTCCTCGGGAGTGATACCGTATTCGGAGAAGAATTTTTCCCGATCGAAGTATATGTCTTCCTTTGTTTTTTCAAGGACAACTGTGGTACGGTCGGAAATAAGCTGGAGTGAGTCCCGGTCTCCTGTGAGAATATAGGACTGAATCTCTCCTGTTTTGTCAGCCATTGTAACAGATGTGCCAATCACGTCGTCAGCCTCAAATCCGGGGCACTCAATAACGAGAAATCCGAGAGCCGCCGCCGCTCTCTTGGCGTATGGCATCTGCGCCCGAAGCTCGTCAGGCATACCTTTGCGCGTACCTTTATATTCCGCATATTCCTCGTGGCGGAATGTCTTTTTGCTCACGTCAAAGGCGCAGGCGATATAGTCAGGCTTGATTGCATCAAGATGCTTTTTTATAATATTCAGAAACCCGTAAATTGCGTTTGTGGGGATTCCGGACTTTGTGGTAAGGGGGCGAATTCCGTAAAAGGCGCGGTTTATTATACTGTTGCCGTCAAGTATGAGAAACTTTTTCATAAGTTACCTCTCGGAGATTGTTATTACCAAATATTATAACACAAAACCCGCTCGGTTACAATAACCCGGCGGGATTTTCTTTTCGATTGTTACACAAGCTGTGCTCTTAATGAGGTGAATATCTTTTTCTCCTCCCGTGATATTTTAACTTGGGTAAGTCCAAGTGCGTCAGCGGTCTGCTGCTGTGAGTAATCCTTGAAATAGCGCAGAGTTATGATCTGCCTCCAGAGGGGCGGGAGCTTGTTTATTGTTTCGCAGAGTGCCACGTTTTCAATCATTTTACCAAGGGTATCGTCACCTGATGGAATCACGTCCTCAAGAGAGAAATCGTCGTCCCCTATGACCTCGGAAAGGGATCTGACCGGTGAGGTTGAATCAAGAGCAGCAGCTGCTTCTGACGGGGTCACCCCCACAGCTTTCGCTATATCCTCAAGCCGCGGCTCAACACCGTGCTCCGCAATATAGGTTTCCCTCTCGTGCATAATGACAGCGCCGAGTCTTTTTTGTATCCGGCTTACCTTGAGAAGTCCGTCATCACGCAAAAATCTGCGTATCTCACCTATGATAAGTGGTACTGCGTAGGTTGAAAACGCGAATCCCCGGGACAGATCAAAGCTGCGGATCGCCTTGAGCAGTCCTATTGAGCCTATCTGCACCAGATCCTCATAATCGGTTCCACGTCCGCGGAATCTGTAAGCCAGCCCGTTAACAAGGCCGCTGTTCAGCTCCATGAGCCTTGCTTCAGCAGAAGTGTCACCCTCGGCATAAGCCTTTAGTGCTTCTGCTATTTCTTTATATGTGACTTCACTTTGTGCCATTTTTTGTCTCCCGATATTTTTGTTAGCGGAATGACGCTATGTACTATTTTCTTATAGGCAAAAGTGACAACTTCTTCGTCATTACAACCTTTGTTCCCCGGCCGGGTGATGAGGTGACCTTCAGGGAATCCATGAAATTTTCGATTATTGTAAATCCCATGCCACTTCTCTCGTTTTCAGGATCTGTTGTAAACAGCGGACGCATGGCTTCCTCAATATTCGCGATTCCGCAGCCCTTGTCCTTGATCTCTGCACGGAACACCCTGTCGTCGTAGATCTTCAGTATCATTTGTATGTCGCCTATGTGTTCTCTGTAGCCGTGGACTATAGCGTTTGTTACCGCCTCGGATATGGCGCATTTTATGTCAGACAGCTCGTCAAATGTCGGGTTCATCTGTGCGCAAAATGCTGCTGCAACCGATCTTGCGTAAGCCTCGTTTGCCGAGTATGACGGGAATACTATTTTCGTTTCATTTTCAAGTACAGCTTTCATCAAGTTTTCCTCCCTGCAGAATTATTTATTTACGGGCATATTTTCGATTTTTATGAGGCGCTCCGTTCCCGCAAGATCCAGAATACGCTTTATCTGCGGAGTCGGATTTGCCACCTTGAACATGATCCCAAGCTCCGTTGCCTTTGCATATCTGCCAAGTATAAGTCCAAGTCCCGAGCTATCCATAAATGCAACTCTCGACAAGTCGAGAATAAGCTCGTCCGGCCGCTGGATATACACCTTTGTGTCGATTCTGCTCCTAATTTGCCTTGCGTTGTGATGGTCTACATCTCCGTCAAGAAATACGGTCAAACACCGCCCGGAGGTTATGCTTTTTACGCTGATTTCACAATCCGTCATTATTCCGTCCTCGCTTTTATGTTTATGTAAGTATTATAATTGAGTGTGAGGAAAAATCCTGTCGCAATATGTATTTATCCCCGAGAAAATTCCGACAGAGGTTTCCGAAAACACACAAAATTTTACACCCTTCGCAGAAACGCGTTTTCTTATTGACATAAACGGACAATTGTGGTATCATAATTATATATATTTTTTGATTCAAGGACGGTATTTAACTATGGCTAACATTCTCAAAGGCGCCGCTGTTGTAGGTCAGTCCGGTGGTCCGACCGCGGCTATCAACGCTACTCTTTCCGGCGTTATCAAGGGATTTTTTGAAAGCAACGGAGCAGTAACAAAGCTCTACGGTATGAGAAACGGTATTGAGGGTTTCATTGGCGAGAGACTTTGCGATCTCGGCGAAATGTTCGCTGACTCCGAGGGCAAGCTTGACACAGAAAAGCTTGATATGCTTGTTTCCACCCCTGCCGCTGCTCTCGGCTCTTGCAGAAAGAAGCTTCCCAAGCCCCAGGACGATCCCGCGTTTTTCGAGAATCTCATTGCGCTGTTCAAGAAGTACGACATCCGCTATTTCTTCTACATCGGCGGTAACGATTCCATGGACACAGTTGCGAAGCTGACCGAATATCTCCGCACATCCGACTACGAAATGCGCGTTATGGGCGTACCGAAGACTATTGACAACGACCTTGCCGGCACAGACCACACCCCCGGTTTCGGCTCTGCGGCAAAGTTTATCGCAACAACTATGCAGGAAATCATCCGCGACTGCGCAGTTTACACTACAAAGGCTGTAACTATCGTTGAGATCATGGGTCGTGACGCAGGTTGGCTTACTGCCGCTGCTGCTCTCCCCAGAGTGATTACCGGTGTTGAGCCTGATTACGTATATCTCCCCGAGGCTCCCTTCTCTATGGAAGGATTCTACCGTGATATCGAAGCGGCGTTTGAAAAGCATCCCAACATCGTTATTGCAGTTTCCGAGGGTGCAAGATTTGCTGACGGTCGCTACGTTGGTGAAGGCACACAGAGCGGTGCAACTGACGTCTTCGGTCACAAGTATCTTGAAGGTACAGGCAAGGCTCTTGAGAATGCTGTCAAGGAGCATTTCGGTTGCAAAGTTCGCTCCATTGAGCTTAATCTCCCTCAGAGATGCGCAGCTCATCTTACCTCCGGCACAGACCTTACCGAATCCCAGAACTGTGGTAAGACTGCTGTTCTGTCGGCCGTTTCCGGAACAAGCGGATGCATGATTGCTATGATCCGTGAGGACGGCGAAGAATACAAGATCAGCTACGTTCCCTCCGACGTTACAAAGATCGCAAATGCGGTACGCGACGTTCCCCGTTCCTTCATTAATGAGGAGGGCAACAACGTAACCGACGAATGTCTCAACTACATCAAGCCTCTCATCGCAGGGGAAACAAAGCTGTTCTTCAAGGACGGCCTGCCGGTTCATTTTATTATTAAGTAAGATTAAATCAAACCAAATAAACAACACGGGGTACCGGATGGTATCCCGTTGTTTTTTCGATTAAAAAATAATTTTTTGGTCGATTTTTATTACAACAATATCTTGTATTGCTTGTCGATTTCTGTTATAATGGTAGGACTGGTATTTTTTATTCAACACTCGGATGGAGGTGTTTCATTTGATATTCGGAAAGCATATCAACAAGTACTACTTAAAGTACGCTCATATGCTTCTTATCGGTCTTGTTGCCCTCGTTGCCGTTGACTATCTGCAGCTGGTTATTCCTAACCTGTATCAGATGGTAATTAACGGTATAAACGACGGTTACGTTATGATCGATGGCGTAGAGCACGTATTTGATCTGAATTTCCTTATCGATCGCATTTGCTTGCCTATGATAGGCGTAATTCTCGCTATGGTTGTCGGACGTTTCCTTTGGAGAATTATGTTCTTCGGCTCCGGTATTAAGGTAGAAGAAGAGCTCAGAAACAAAATGTTCGACAATGCGAAGAATCTCAGCCGCGAATACTATCAGGTAAACAAGGTCGGCAACCTTATGAGCCTTTTCACCAACGACCTTGACACCGTTCAGGAATGCTACGGCTGGGGTATTATGATGTTCTGCGATGCGGTTTTACTTGGAATCCTCGCTATCATCAAGATGTTCCGAATGAACTGGATCCTTACTCTGCTCTCCCTTATTCCCATGTTTTTCCTTCTTGCATCCGCTACAGTTGTTGGCAGATACATGATGAAGAAATGGGACGTAAGACAGGAAGCATTCTCAAGGCTTTCGGATTTCTCCCAGGAAAGCTTCTCCGGTATTGCCGTAATCAAGGCGTTTGTTAAAGAAGCCAAAGAGCTTATGGCCTTCAAAAAGCTTAATATTGAGAATGAAGACGCCAACATTGACCACACCAAGGCTTCCGTTCTTATGCGTATTATGGTAACACTTTTCGTTGAAAGCGTTATCTGCGTTATCCTGGGCTACGGCGGCTATCTGGTTTACAATGACGTGTTCAACGCCGGTCAGCTTGTTGAGTTTATCGGTTACTTCAACTCAGTTGTATGGCCTATTATGGCTGTTTCCGAGCTTATTGATATGACATCTCGCGGTAAGGCTTCTCTTAAAAGAATCGGTCAGCTCCTTGATGCTGAACAGAATGTTCGCGACCGCGACGGTGCTGTTCCCCTCAATGACATCAAGGGTAACATCGAATTCAGAAATCTCACATTCCGCTACCCCGACGGCGAGTTCAATGCTCTCGAGAATATTACTTTCAAGATCAAGGCAGGAGAAAACGTTGGCCTCGTTGGTAAGACCGGCTCCGGTAAGACAACTCTGGTTGACCTTATCCTCCGTACATACAATGTTCCCGACGGTTCCCTGTTTATTGACGGTCACGACGTAAACGATATTACCATCCACTCGGTTCGCGAGGGTTGCGCTTACGTTCCACAGGACAACTTCCTCTTCTCCGATACAATTGAACATAATATTGCATTCGGTATTGAAGACTATGACAACGACACCATCACCCGTGCTGCAAAGCTTGCGGATATCCACTCCAACATCAAGGATTTCCAGCTTGGCTACGACACAGTTCTCGGCGAGCGCGGTGTTACAGTTTCCGGCGGTCAGAAGCAGCGAATCTCCATCGCACGTGCCCTTGTTAAGAATTCGCCTATTCTGATCCTTGACGACTCCGTTTCCGCGGTTGATACCAAGACCGAAAAGACGATCCTTGAAAATCTCCGCACAACAAGAGCGGGCAAAACAACTATCCTTATTGCTCACAGAATTTCAACTATTGAAAAAATGGACAAGATCATTTTCATTGACGACGGTAAGCTGGCTGCTTTCGGCACACACGACGAGCTTTACAGCGGCTGTCCCGAATATGCAAAGATGGTTGACCTCCAGAAGCTTGAAGAGGAAGGGGGCGACAACTGATGCGTGAATATCTCCCTCTCATAATCGTCGGTGCAATTATCGGTATATTCTCTATCGTTTTCCTTGTTGTTTATCTCCTTGAGAAGAACAAGAAAGAGAAGATGGGCTTTGACCGTCATATGAAGGACGGCGAGATCGTAAAGCGACTGCTGAAGTACGCAAAGCCCTACGCGGGACAGTTCGTTCTCGTAGTGCTGATCATGCTCTTCTCTATCGTTTACGATATTACCTCCCCTCTCTTGATTGGCCACATTGAGGACACCGTAAAGGACACTTTTGAATTCAGCTATCTTATTTCAATCGTTATCGTTTACGCAGGCATCCTCGTTGTCAGCCTTATCTGCACTTATCTCCAGGCTATCATTCTTCAGAAGATCGGCCAGAAGATTCTCTCACAGATCAGACTTGACGTGTTCACTCACATTGAATCCCTCTCACACGAGCAGCTTAACAACATTCCCGTAGGTAAGCTTGTTACCCGTGTAAGTAACGACCCAAACGCCATTTCATTTATGTTTACCAACGTTCTCGTTACACTTATCAAGAACGTTATGGTAATCTTCGGCGTACTCGGCGCTATGCTGGCTCTCAACTATATGTTGACCTTGGCAGTTATCGCCTTCGTACCCTTTATCGTACTATTTACGATCATCTTCCGTAAATTCTCCCGTAAGGTTCACCGCAGTGTAAGCGACGCGACTACTGACGTTAACACTTATCTCTCCGAAAACCTCTCCGGCATCAAGATCACTCAGATCTTCAACCGCGAGGACAGAAAGATGAGCGACTTTGTGGTAAAAAGCAATACCCTCAAAAAGGCTAAGCAGGCGAGAATGCTGGTATTCGGTATTTTCCGTCCGCTGATGTATATGCTCTACACTTCGTCCATAATGCTTCTCTTCTACTTCGGATCAAAAGTCAGCATTTCCGGCGAGCCTGTATTCGGACAGATCGTTACATCAAGTATTGTGGTTTCGTTCTATATGTTCATCTCCCGTTTCTACAACCCAATTCAGACCCTTGCAGAGCAGTTTGACACTCTTCAGCGTTCATTTGCATCTGCTGAAAAGATATTCACAATAATGGATATGGTTCCCGAGGTTGTTGACGAAGAAGATGCTATTGAGCTTGACGAGATCCGCGGTGAGATCGAATTCCGCGACGTTTGGTTCTGCTACAAGCCCGATGAATGGGTACTGAAGGGGGTTTCCTTCCACGTTGAACCCAAGCAGACCGTCGCTTTCGTTGGTTCCACCGGCTCCGGTAAGACCACTATCCTTTCGCTTATTTGCCGTAACTACGATATTCAAAAGGGTCAGATCCTCATTGACGGTATCGACATCAAGAAGATCAAGATCTCTTCTCTCCGCCGTCATTTCGGTCAGATGCTTCAGGACGTGTTCCTGTTCTCCGGCGACATTCGCTCCAATATTCTTCTCCGCGAGGAAGGAATTTCCGACGAAGAGGTTATGGAGGCTTGCCGCTACGTTAACGCCGATTCCTTTATAAACAAGCTTGATGGCGGACTTGACGAGGTAGTTCGTGAGCGCGGTAACAACTTCTCCGCAGGTCAGAGACAGCTTCTCTCATTTGCCCGCACTATCATTCACAAGCCTTCCGTCATCATTCTTGACGAGGCTACCGCGAATATTGACACGGAAACCGAGCTTCTTATCCAGGATTCTCTTGAAAAGATCAAGAATATCGGTACAATGCTTATCGTTGCTCACCGACTCTCCACCATTCAGCACGCGGACAACATTATCGTGCTGTCACACGGCGTGATCGAGGAGCAAGGTAATCACCAGGAGCTGCTCCACCAGAAAGGCAGATATTACAAGCTCTACACTCTGCAGTTCTCCAAGCAGCAGGTTCGGGGCAACTAACTAAAACAAAAAGTCTCGGGACGTGAGTTTCGGGACTTTTCTATTTACAACCTTAAGTTGAGTTTTTACAGCAGAAATAATAAAAACAGTCTGTTGTTTAAAGCTGCAATATGTGTTATCATTATTACAGCGATCGCGAAAAGAATATACATCAAATAATACAGGAGGTACCAAATGAGTATCGGAAGAAATATTTATGAACTCCGCAGAAATAAGAAAATGACTCAAGGCCAGCTTGCGGAAAAGCTCGGTGTCACTGAACAATCCGTGTCAAAGTGGGAAAACGGCATTTGCGCACCTGATGTAAGCTTGTTCCCTACTATTGCAGGATTTTTCGGTGTGTCTATCGATAGAATATTCGGTTATAGTGAAACCAGTTATGATGATGAAGTTGAGAAAATCAGAAAAGAATGCGACAATGCAAAAGACACATACGAAGAGATCGAAATCCTCTCAAAAGGACTTGAAAGATACCCAAACAGCGCACCGTTGAAGACCGACTTGGCGTTCTCTCTTTCAATGATAAACAGAATCTCCAAGGATGAAAATGAGAAAAAGGAAGCTGTACAAAAAGGCATCCGCTTGTGTAACGAGGTTGTTGCAACGTGCGGGGATCAGAAAGAGGTTGACAACGCACTTGTTATGCTTTGCAGGATCTATTCGGAAACAGGAGAATTCGAAAAAGCTCTTGAAGCAAACAGTAAAATAAGTCCTGATAATTATTACAATATGGTTATAGGCAAATGCAAAATCTTCAATGACAAAAACAGCCTTAATGAACAATCAAAAGTAACAGAGGAAAATCTGTGGAAATGCTTCCTTGCAATGGATCTGATCCTTGAAATGTACGTAAGCGCGCTTCGGAGAAATCAGGAATTTGAGAAAGCCTCGGCATTTGTTCGTGCCCATAAAAAGCTGCTTTCCATATTTGACGAGGGATGCGAGAATTTCTATGCAATTCACAAATTCTGGGCGTGGAATCAAGATGTTCGTATCAGCAAAACCCTTATGCGTCATGAAGAGTGTCTAGAAAAGCTAAAGGGATTATTCGATGTCTATTTGCAGATGAGAGCTGCTGAAAACAGCGAAAGCTTTGATGTAGCAGATCGCAACCCGATGTTCTTCTCAAACACGAAAGGATTTATAGAAGAGTATGGTCGCGGTGGAAATTTTGACAAGAATTATCTCTCCAAATTTGACAAATTCCTTGAAAAAACGGAAGGATATGCTGAATTCAAAGAGTACGTAAAAAACAATGATCTTTCATAACAAAAGAATATAAAAACCGCATCCGTTCACAAAAAAGTGGGCGGATGTTTTTATAATTCAACCTATGGTTAAATTTGGATTTTGCCCCTCTATTGTCATTTATTTATATTTGTGTTATCATATCCATAAGCCAAACAAAATTTTACTTAGAGGGAAACAGCGTTATGATTTCTTTATACTCATCAATGGTAGCGGATGACTCGAAAAAAAGCAAGATCGTCATTATTTACGAGAATTACTACTCTTTTATGGCATACACTGCCGGCCTGATCCTGAATCACAACAAACACGATGTTGAGGACACAGTACACTCCGCTATGCTGAAGATAATTGAAAATATTGATCTTATTGATACGTCCGACTCACGCCGAGTGAAGAATCTGTGCTGTGTTATTGCGCGAAACAAGGCTATCGACTATCTTCGTTCAAAGAATAAGGAAGCTTACCTACTTGATGAAGAAGAGGTATTTTCTGAGCCCATGGACACAGAGACCGATCCGGCGGACATTATCGTAAAGCAAGAGATATATGACGAAGTGATCGCCGCTATCGAGAAGTTACCTGATACTTACCGAGACGTTTGCCTGCTTAAATACGTCAACTCAATGAAAGAAGGAGAGATCGCAGCGATTTTGGATATTTCCGAGAGCAACGTTGGCGTAAGAATACACAGGGCAAAACAGATGATCAGAAATGCCTTGAAGGAGGAGAACATTTATGTCTGATCCGATTATTGACAGCGTTTTTGAAAAAGCGTTTAACAGTTACGCTGACAAGCTATTTGAGTCCTATCCAACTGACGAGGAAATGAAGAAAGCCTACCCGGTTTCTCCAAGGCGCGCGAAGCTTTACGAAAGGATCGCTCGGGCATATAAGAACGGACACAGCAAGAGAAACAAGCTTTCGGATTATGTGGCGTGCTCCTTCGCGGGTAGTGATATGGAAAATGAGCTTGATACACAAAAGGCATACACTATTTTGGAAAAGAATGCGAAAAAGAACGAGACCAAAAGAAAAGGTAAGGTTCTCAAGATCATACTCGTTGTGTCTATACTGCTGGCTCTTCTTGTTGGTACAGTTATTGCAGTCAACTATCCCGAAATTAAGAAGATACTACATAAAGTAACTTATGACAATGGTGGAGTTTCCTTTGATTACGTACCGAACACCTCAACTAAGATGCCAGATATCTCCGTTTACAGCATTGAATACATACCTGCGGGATATGAACTTTCTACCGATGAGACTTGGGATGATAATTCGAAAAGAATGAGAAAGTATCTGTATTATTGCGGTGACCGTTATTTATTCATCGAGATCCTCGATATGGATGTTTCATCTGTATATTTAACAGACACTTACCCAAGCCATACTGTTAAAATGATAGAGGGGCGAGAAACACATATTTATTACAATGATGCTTACGATGAAGGCTCTATTGTTGCGATGGAAGGTAAGGTTATAATTTACATACACGGATGTATGCCACAGGAAGAACTCGTGAAAATTGTAGAAAATATAAAAAGATAGAGAATTCTTGTAAGAAAATGCCGTTTTGAATCGTATTATTTATAATACCATTATAACGGAGAAGACCAATGAGCCTTGGCAAGAATTTGAATGAGCTTAGAAAAAGCAAGGGACTAACGCAAAAAGAGCTTGCAAGTGCCCTTCGCGTTACCATACAAGCAATCTCCAAGTGGGAAAACGATATCTGCTATCCATCAGCAGATATCTATCCCGCAATAGCGAAGTTTTACGGCGTGTCCATCGACAGGCTGTTCGGCTACACCTCGGTCAATTACGAGGACACCCTGCTTGAGATACAGAAGAAAATCAAGGAAGTAGACAATAGCGGGGAAAAAATCCGGCTTATCAATGATGGGATCCGTAAGTTTCCCGACAGCAAACAGCTAAAAATAATGCTTGCCACGGTATTAACGGACGCTGCGCGAGATTCCAAGAAACGCAAAGAGAAAAATGCTCTTATAGACAAAGCTATTGCCTTATGTCTGGAAGTATCCGCGGACTGCGAAAACAAAGATGATGCAGATGAGGCTCTTTGCCTTCTCTGTGAACTGTATATGCTACAGGGGAATTTGAATCAGGCTCTTATCTCAAGTCAGCAGATCAGCGAAAACAATTACGATAAGCGAATCAAAAACGAGGCTACAATAATCGCAAGCGTATATGATTTTGACAATCTGGTTTTGTACTGTAAAAACAATATTGGCAAGTGCTACAAAACGGTAAACTACCTTATGGAGCTACTGACCGATGCATACACTGTCAGCAATAATGATGAAGGAATCAAAAAGCTCAATAAAGCCGGCGAGATCCTAAATAGCCTTTACGATAATTACTTATTATAAGCAAAGCACCTCCCTTTCCTTTCGGTTGGGGAGGTTTTCTTTATTTGCCGCAGAGCAGCTCTGACACGGTGACAAATTCATACCCTCGCTCAAGAAGCACAGGAATTATCTGCCGAAGCGCCGCCGGGGTTGGTGACTGCCCTGACACGAAATCGTGAAACAGAATTATATCACCGGCTTCAGTGCTTGACAGCACGTTTTCCACTATCTGCTCCGTTGGCGTGTGCGCCCAATCAAGGGTATCTACAGACCAGCAGATAACGTTATACTGTCTTTCTTCCGTTGCCGCAAGGAGGGTGTCGCTCATTTTTCCTTCAGGCGGTCGCAGGAGGTTTGTTTTGTATCCGGTTGCTTCAAGCACCGCTCCCTCACCGAAGTCGATCTCGTTACAGGTATCACTATATGACAGGTCACGGAGATTCTTGTGGGAGTAGGTGTGGTTCCCTATCTCGTGTCCTCGGCTTTCCACCAGGCGGGCCTCTTCCGGGTAAGCTTCCACATTAACGCCTATGAAAAAAAAGGTTGCTCTTATTCCGTACTCGTCAAGTATGTCAATTATTTCTTCAGTATACCGTGGGTGGGGGCCGTCATCAAAAGTTAATGCAATGCTTTTGCCGCTTGATTGCCAGGAATACACAACGTCGGATGATGCGTGGACTACTTGTGAGATCAAAAGTGTTAAAGCTGCTGCAACCGTGAGAAATCGCATTTTCTTCATAGGTCTTACCTCGCGCCAGTCAGCTCGTCAAGGGTGCCGAATCGGTATCCCATCTCACGCCATTTTTTAATGAGAGTTGGCAGTATCTCCGCGTTTGTCTTTGATGTGGGATGAAGGAGGATGACCTCGCCGTTGTGAGTTTCTGAGATTATTTTATCAATAGCCCGATCCGGTGACATCTGGTTTTCATTATCCCAATCGGCGTAGGCAAAGCTCCAGAATATAGTCTTATACCCAAGTGAATCCGCCCACTCAAGGTTCGATTCGTTGAATTTTCCCTCCGGCGGACGGTAGAATTTTGCAAGTTCATAGCCTGTGGTATCTTTATAAATTTGCTCCATCCGGGATAGTTCACTTGCAAATTCATCAAAAGAAATGACCGTTGTCATATCACGGTGCTTTGCGGTATGGTTGCACACGGTATGCCCTTCTTCAGCCATACGCAAGACAAGATCTGTGTTTTTTAGCACAAGATTATCAAGAATGAAGAATGCCCCGGGGATGTTTTCGGTTTTTAAAGTGTCAAGGATCTTTTCAACGTTTCCGTTTTCATACCCTGCATCAAAGGTCAAATATATAACAGGCTCGTCTTTGCCTAAAAAATATCCTCCGTGGTTTTCGATAAAGCTCATTTCAGGTGGAATAGGCGGTCGCGCGCCGTCCTTTGTGTGCTTGAAGTACCAGCTGTAAGCGGCGCATCCTGCGGTCTCACGAGTGCGAGTCTCCTCAGTTCCCGGGGATTTGTCGCGATTTGTGGGGCTTGAGTCTCCTCTTTGCGGTGTTATATCCTCAATTGGCAAACTTTCCGACACCCGCGAAAAAGTGTATAAACGCTCTATAATACTCTCGGCTGACGCCGCCGTCGCTCCGAAAATCATTCCTAGCGCGACCACGGCAGCAATAGTTTTTGATGTTGTTTTCATAAAATTCTGTCTCCTTTCTGAATGCGGATCAATTAATATTCTTCGCAAAATTACTGAATATAACCCAGTCAATTTTTGTACTGGCGAGAAAGGATTTTGTGAATAAATTTCCATTTATGCATTTTATTGTACTTTTTGATAATTTTATTTAAAGTAATATTACTCTTTTGTTGAAGATGTATATTGAAAATATCCAAAGATAGATGTATAATTATAACACTATAATTTATAATTATTAATGAGGTCAGAAAAATGGCAAAAGAAATAAAGAAAATCGTTCTTGCTTACTCCGGCGGTCTTGATACATCTATTATTATTCCGTGGCTCAAGGAGAATTATGAAGGCTGTGAGGTTATCGCAGTTTCCGGTAACGTTGGTCAGGCTGATGAGCTTGAGGGTCTTGAAGAAAAGGCTCTGAAGACAGGTGCATCCAAACTTTACATTGAAGATCTCCGCAAGGAATATATTGAAGATTTCATCTGGCCCTGCCTTAAGGCTGATGCAAAGTATGAGGACTACCTCCTCGGTACATCTCACGCTCGTCCCTGCATTGCAAAGAGACTTGTTGAGATCGCACTCGCAGAAGGTGCTGACGCTATCTGCCACGGATGCACAGGTAAGGGTAACGACCAGGTTCGTTTCGAGCTGACAATCAAGGCTCTCGCACCCGAAATGAAGATCATCGCTCCCTGGAGAATCTGGGATATTCAGTCCCGTGACGAAGAGATCGAATATGCTGAAGCTCACAACATTCCTCTCAAGATAAACCGTGAGACAAACTATTCCAAGGACAAGAACCTCTGGCACCTTAGCCACGAAGGTCTCGACCTTGAAAGCCCTGCAAACGAGCCCCAGTACAACAAGCCCGGCTTCCTTGAACTCGGCGTTTCTCCCGAGATGGCTCCCGACACTCCCACCTACATTACAATTCACTTTGAAAAGGGTGTTCCTACTGCTCTTGACGGAGTTGAAATGGATGGCATCGAGCTTATCGACAAGCTTAACAAGATCGGTGGTGCAAACGGAATCGGTCTTCTCGATATTGTTGAAAACCGTCTCGTTGGTATGAAGAGCCGCGGTGTGTATGAAACTCCCGCAGGTACAATTCTCTACAAGGCCCACAATGTACTCGAAACTATCACAGTTGACAAGGAGACCTTCCACTTCAAGGAAATCGTAGCACAGAAAATGGCGGATCTGGTTTACAATGGTCAGTGGTTCACACCTCTTCGTGAAGCGATCTGTGCGTTCGTTGACGAAACACAGAAGACTGTTACAGGTGATGTTAAGCTAAAGCTCTACAAGGGCAACATGATCAACGCAGGCGTTACATCTCCCTACTCTCTCTACAACGAGCAGACAGCTTCCTTCGGCGTTGACGAAGACTACAACCAGAAGGATTCCGAAGGCTTCATCAACCTCTTCGGTCTTCCCGTTAAGGTTCGCGCTCAGGCAATGAAGAACTGGCCCAAGGACTGATTCAAGTAAATAAAATTAAAAGTGCGTAACTGTCGTTTTTCTGCGGCAGTTACGTTTACTCATATTATAAAGGTGATTATTTATGGCAAAAATGTGGGACGCAAGATTTTCCAAGGTTGAAAATAAGCGCGTAAATGACTTTAATTCGTCCATATCTTTCGACTCCCGTATGTTCCGCGAGGATATTGAGGGATCAATTGCTCACGCAACGATGCTCGGCAAAAAGGGGATTATTTCCGCAGATGATTCTGAAAAGATCGTTACCGCTCTCCGTCAGATCAGATCTGACATTGAAGACGGTACTCTTCCCATTGATCCCGAGGCTGAGGACATTCACATGTTCGTCGAGGAAGTGCTGACAAAGCGCATTGGCGACGCCGGCAAAAGACTCCACACAGCACGCAGCCGTAACGACCAGGTCGCTCTCGATATTCGTCTTTACCTAAAAAAGGAGATCGGTGAGATCAGGGAGCTTGTGCTGAATCTGCTTTCGGTTATTGCAAAGACTGCAGAGGAAAACAAGGACGCGGTTATGCCGGGTTACACACATCTTCAGCGCGCACAGCCTGTGACATTCGGTCACTATATGCTGGCTTATGCCCAGATGTTCATTCGCGACGATCTGCGTCTGAAGCAGACCCTTGAGAGAACGGCTATTTCCCCGCTCGGCTCCGGTGCTCTTGCTTCTACCACTTACCCCATTGACAGACAGATGGTTGCAGAGCTTCTCGGACTCGACGGAGTGACTGAAAACTCAATGGACGGCGTTTCCGACCGTGATTTTCTCCTTGAGCTTGCATTTGATCTTTCTGTGATTATGATGCACCTTTCACGTTTCTCCGAGGAGATCATTCTTTGGTGCTCAAGCGAGTTCTCGTTCATTGACCTTGATGATGCCTTCTCAACAGGCTCCTCAATTATGCCGCAGAAGAAAAATCCCGATATAGCAGAGCTTGTTCGCGGTAAGACCGGCCGTGTTTACGGGGATCTGACAACCGTACTCACAATGATGAAGGGTATTCCTCTCGCCTACAACAAGGATATGCAGGAGGACAAGGAGGCGATCTTCGACGCTATTGACAACGCGAAACTGTGTCTTGAGCTCTTTGCCTCTATGCTCGATACTCTCACAGTAAAGCGTGACAATCTCCGCAAATCAGCTTCCGGTGGGTTTATCAACGCCACAGACTGCGCTGACTATCTTGTGGGAAAAGGACTCCCGTTCCGTGACGCATACCGTGTAAGCGGACGTCTCGTTGCTTACTGCATCGAAAACAAGACTGATATTGAGTCTCTTGATCTTGACACATACCGTCAGTTCTCACCCCTCTTTGACGAAGGTGTCTACGACGCGGTGAACCTTGACAACTGCGTTAACCGCCGTACAGTATACGGTGGACCTTCTATTGAATCTGTTGAAAGACAGATCGGCATTGTGAAAAGCTATATCCAACTCCAGGCTTAAATAAATACACCGTTCACGATAATTCACTCGCGAGCGGTGTTTTTGTTTATTCGTTTTCAAGGCTCATACTGCCGATCCTCCAGCTGTATCCCGTATTGACACACAACACGGTCATTTTGCCGGAATATTCACGCTTAATGTCATAGAAATACTGGTCTATGTCAAATTCAATGGCGCAGACAACGCTGCCATCACCCATCAAATTCATACTTGTAACCTCAAATTTCTTTACGTCCTCTCTTGTAACAGGTGCAACGTACCATACGCCGTTTCTTGAGCTGACAAGCTTATCATACAGGTTTGATCCGTAAACCACGTGAGAGAGAGCTTTTGTGAGATTATCGTCAATGTTAATGTATCCGTTTGACACATACGAGAAATAGTCCTTTGCAAACGCCATGGCAAGCTGGGAAAACATCTCATCGTTTGTTGCGGGATACAGGGCTGTGAGCTTTATTTCCCTCTCCGTTTCGCTAACGGTGACGGGTATTTTTTCGCCTTTATATACAACACCGGCCCCTTCTATGGGATAAAACAGATTTTCGATCACGTACACGTCATAATAATGTGCACTTGTTGTGTTCTCGAAGAGCTCGGGGTATGCAAGCTCCTTTTCGGATTTCCAATCAAGCAAGCTCTGTCCGCCCACTGTCACTTCGCTTTCCTCCGGTGCTTTGATCTCCACGGTGTAGGTTAGCTCATTGGGATAGGAAACTGTGTACGCACCTGCTCCGTTATACGAAACAGTTGCGGTAATTCCCTTATATTCTGCGGTGATCTCGGGTGTGCCTATAAGTCCGGAGACGGTGTACACGTCATAGGTAGGAAGTCCGGGCTTTCCTGCGTCAAACACGCTGTAATCGTATGCAAGGCCTGAAGCGGTTATGTATGAGCTGTCAACCGTGATCCCGTTTATCTCGAGCACAGCCCCTGTAGGAGCCTCGATAGTGTATCCTGCGAAATTGGAGTCCGGGTGGAGAAACAGCACTGTGTCAGCGTTGGTCTCGTCCGGGCATTCTCTGCCGTCAAGGGAACAGGTGACTGCAGGCGCAGAATATAATCCGGTCACACGGTATACATCAGCATCAAGGTTAACGTTCTTTTCAAAATTGCTTGCGTAGGGATAGGGTGTGTTCTCATTCACAAGATAACTTTCGTCAAGGGTCACGCCGTTTACTTTAACTGTGCCTGTCTTCGGAGCGTACACCGTGCAGGTAATATCTGACTCACCGGGATAAGAAAGGCTTGCTGATTTTTCGGTGACTGTCCATTTGGAAAAGCCGTATTTGCCTCCCTGCTCCTCGGTCATCACGATGCTGCCGATCTTTACACCGTCACGAATAATCGTATATGCTGGAGCGTTTATGGTGGACACGGCAAAATTGCGCTCGCAGGTAAATTCACCATCAAGCTTGTTAAGTGCTGTTTTGCAGGAATTTGCAATTACTTCCGCGGAATCAAAGGTGTGCTCTGCTTCGCGGGCTGCTTGGTCTATCCAGGATTCAACTTCGGCTATGGTAAGGGATTTTGCGTATGCATCTGCTGCGCTGTTCGGCTGTGCCTTTTCGTATGCTGCAATAAAATCATAGAATATTGTCAGCCCGCACTCTATAAGTAAAAGGGCGCAGATGGTTACCACAGCGTAGGTACGCCAGAATCCGGAGATTTTTTTATTCTTCATTCTTTCGCACCAGGATCGCAGTTGCAACCACCCTTTCTCCGAAGATATATGCGCTGTTAGTGAGATATTCCCCATCCATTATCATAATAGAGGATGATCCACCGTCAAGGTTTGTTGCGTTAATCGCCCCGTGCTCCAGCATTATAGCGGACAAGTCGTCCAAAGTTGCACCAAGGCTGTCGATTGACCTGCCGTTTATAACGAGGAGAAGGATCGCGCCGTCTGCTCTCTGGCCGATGGCAGTTCTCGGATTCAGACCGCCTCCCAATCCCCATTTGCCACCTGCCGCCTCGCCATTAACAACAAGGGCAGGACCAAAGCTTGCGGCATAACGGATATTTGCTTCAAGTGCCTGGTGACCTGTCATCTGGCCAACGTGAAGAAGACCGTTTGAATCAAGCCCCGCAATACTGAAGCTTGCGTTGGGGTCACCCCAAAGAAGCTCTCCTTCGTAAATAACCATGCCGTCGGGAATTCCGCCTGTGCCTTGCCCGTTAGGATCATAAAATCCGCCGGCGTTTGTTCCTGCAATGCAGTCGTATTTTTCGATCATTGCGGCAACAGTCAAGCCGGAGCTGTCAGCGCCATAGCTGTCCGGAACGCCAACGAAAACTCTTGTGGGATCGGTAATTACCATCATTTTTCCGTGGAATGTCTGGCCTTTTATGTCGATGACCTGTATTCCGTCATCAGCTTCGTTTGTATCATCGGGAGGAGTTACCGCGGTATCGGGTTTTCCGGGGGATGAATCGTCAGGGTCAAGTAAAGATTCGGAAGAATCGGCAGGAGAGCCGGGAGTGGGAGTATCGGGCTTTGTGGGAATAGAAATAAGGGAAGAATCCATTTCAGAGCCGCTTTTGTCTTCACCTGTCTGAAGGATCTCTGCAATCTCATTTTCGTTAAGATATATGTCGGCCAGGAATCCACCGGCAGACGTTTCCTTAACGGAGAGAACAAAGAGTCTTCTGGCTGTAGTGGAGGGGCCGTGGACAAGGATCCACATAACTCCGTAAACGGCAAAAACCACAAGAAGCAGCGCTGTGATCACACAAACCGCCACCCGCAGAGCAACCTTTCCCCCATTCATTTTTTTAGCTTCCATTACCGTAATTCTCCCAAAAATATTATCACATATTAAGACGACAAAATCCGCAAAATAGTTCCACAAAAAATCAAAATTTATAAAAAAAGAAACATCTTTTGTGACGTACCCTAAAGGACAGTTTTTCAAGAATACGGTATATCTCGAAAGAGGTATGCCGTATTTGTGTTTGTGTCTACAAATGCAGTGCTTGTCAAGAAAAAATGACGTACAAAGAGTCTGTAGTAAAATAGAGGAGAATTTAATATTCAACGTACTGTTTGTATAAAAATCCCTCGCTTAGTAAGAAACGAGGGTTAAGTTTATTACATTTCTTTCTTTTTATAGAACACAACGGATAGATACCAAGAAAGCACATATATTCCGATACCTACAAGACAAGCAATAGGCAAAAAGGCGTTCAGTTGAA
>SVSJ01000006.1 GCA_015064355.1 Oscillospiraceae bacterium
TTATCTTTACGATTATCAGGCATACGCTGCCTTTGTAAAAGGCAAAGCCATCTGCTCCGGTTATGCGCAGGCCTTTTACAGGCTGTGCCGTGAAGCGGGCATCTCCTGCTGGTACTGCCGCGGCACAACGCCGGAAGGCCGCCATGCGTGGAATATGCTGGATACGGACGATGGCGTTGTATATGTGGACGTCACATGGTATGACACCGATAAAATTGCGGAGGATTACCGTGACGGAAAAGAGCAGTATCTGTTTATGACGCAGGAGGATTTTGATTATTACGGCTATGTGCAGGAAAGCTGTCAGTGAAATGAACTGTTGATTCCGCAAAGAAATTTGCCTGAATGAACAGAGTTTCGAACAGGAACTAACACCGAAACGAATATACCAAACGCAGATGGCAGTTTATAAACTACTATCTGCGTTTTCTTTGCCTACTGCGGCGAAAATATTTATCCGTGAAGCGACTTGACTCCCGCCTTCACAAGCGCCACAAAACAAATGCCTCCCAAACCACAGTCACTGCAAAATTCGGAAGGCGTTTTGACCACATATTCTGACCATAGACACACTCGGAGCATCCGGAAACAACTGCACACGAGCGCATCAAAAATCCAATTTGGTGTAGCAGAAAGTGTTAAAAAACACTGTAATTAAGCAGAAATACATTCCCCGGCTGGTTGGGGTGGTAGGAGAAACAATGATAAAAGGCTCCGGGGGAGCGTTTTGTCGAAGTTTCTTCGCCAAAGCCGTGAAATAGCAAGCCGAGTGTAAGCATAGCGTCGAGGCGCAGTATGTGAACGTGCGACGGCGGTGGGCCGCGCAAGTTCAAGTCTTGTCACTCAGATAAAAAGGAGATTCTTTCGAATCTCCTTTTTTCTTTTGTTTTTGGGTATTTTTCTCGCTTATTCGCCGCCATGGCGATTTTTTTGTTTTGTGGAGTTTGCGGCTGAAATCCGCCGAAGTATCGTTTTGACCACATGCTTGACCACTTAGGGAAAATAATACGTCGTGTGTACTTATATAAATGTCGAGTTTCTCAGCTAATCTGGGCATTGTCTCAAACCGGCGACGGCAAAGTATTTTCATTATTGCATCACGCCTTTCTGCTGGTCCATTGTCCGCACCTCCTTTCCTGCTTGCATTTTACAGGATAATGCGGACAACCTATGTCCTCGTTAAGAAAATAAAAAAACACCCAAAAAACAATGTTTTTCACATCTGTTTGTTGGGTGTAAGATTTATTGGATTAACACCCGTGAATATGGATAGGTGTTGCTAAATCATGTCAATATTCTCGACTTTCTTGAGAACACACTTCTAATACAGCGAGGGTGTGTTGTAAATAATTGGGGTATTAAATTGGATCAAAAATATAGTGTTGCATCTATATCTGATTTATCACCTTTTCTTTCAACAAAATATGCTTTTTCATTCACGTCTTTCAAAATTTCAGTATTCAAGTATCTAAGGAAGTCATACGCATCAAAGGTGAGCCCATATTGCCCACCTGGAGATACTGTAATACAGTCCGGCTGATTTTCAATCCAGTCAAAAAAAGAAAGATGAACCTTATTCAGATTGCATATATACCCATCGGGAATATACATACAACGCGAATCACACGAAAATTTAATATCAACAATCATATTTCCTCCTTGAATCTTTGATAAGTTATTATGGGAATTTAGACTCAATGTGAAATCGGGGTTGCATTTTAGTTTTTATTGTCTTTGTTTATACTGAATAATTGCTGTTTCAATCATCTTTCTGTCAAACTTTTCTTTACATTCAAATAACTCCCATGCTGAATGTATTTCCCATTTGTTTTCGTTTTTTATAAACGAAATCAACGGGTTGTCGTCTGTATCAACCGCGTTATATAGCATTTCTTCTGTTTTTTTATCCATCCAATCATCTACGAAGAAAATAAATTCATCTATTGAAAAATTGGGTTCTTGAAAAAAAAGTTCTCCATTGATCTTAATAGAAAAGCTTACTTCCCTCTGAAGCATATCAGGATATTTTTTTGAAATAACAATTTTATTATATGGAATATCCGAAAAAAATTCTATCAAAATGAAATCCTCCTAGTCAATGAATGATTATTTTGGTCTTACTGGATTTGTAGTCCAAATGTTACCTGGTTGAGTTACACTAACTCCTTCCGAGCCCAATGAAAATGAATATTTACCAACATTATTTCTTGCATCTTTTTCAGCTAGGACATCACTATAACTATATTAATTCTAATTCGAAAACTAAGTTCAGTTATTCAGTTTTCAATACTATTTCGTTTCCGTTTACTATTACGCTATATTCTAAATTAAAGTCAGGAATGTATGCATAGTAGGTAACAAAAGTTGTATTGAGAGAATCATTATCTTTTTCTAATGAATAGAATTCTGTACCGTAATTATCTGAGACAATCGCCACTCCACCGTTTGTATCAAGAATAGTTATAAAATACTCACTTGTGTTTGAGTATTGATAAACATAGACTGTAATTCCGTTGGAATGCTTGTATACTATTCTTTTAGTGTTTGAGCCAATCCCCACTTTCCATCCATCAGCAGTTTTGGGTATAATCAAATGAGTATCAACGTTATTTTTGCAATCAACGACAAAATCGCACTCATTTCCTTCCACTACAAGCTCAATATTTGACTTGCTGAAAGTATAATACTCATATGCTTCTTTAGGAGAATCGAAATTTATAAAGAGATTTTCAAAGGGCAAAAACGCTAATACAGTAGTCAACGCAACAGATAAAACTGTAAAAATAATGTACAGCATACGTTTGCGCATCACATTGGTTTTATTTATTACAATACATGAACATCCCAGAAATACAATTCCGATAATTAGTCTGATAATACTAAACATTATACCATCCTTTCATTATTACGCATATGAATATTGATCTGATTCCAAAGGCAGACCATAACAATAAGCAATCAAAGCTAAAATTAAATACGCGTTAATACTAGCGTTAATATAAGCTATTTCAGTATCGAAGGAGTAGCTTCTTGTTGCTGGAGTTTGTTATATGGTATTATTTAACTGACCATCCAAACTTTGATGATAATTCATTGTAGCAGTCAGGACATATCCAGCTATCACTCAAAGGTTCATAGTACCCGCCTTGGAGGTCACTTGGGTGTCTACTAAATCTTGCCCAACACACTTCACAATGATCATGATCTCCTTCGTCGCATGTGAACGGTCGAAATAACAGCACCTTGTTATGCAAGTATTCCTTATGCATATAAGCATAAAGATACCACTCTTTACTCATATTTTAGCCTCCTTTATTCTTTGACCCTGTTGTCGGTCACAATTACATCTTACCGCAAAGTTTATCGCTCCACTCGGACTCCTTGAACCCTGTGAGAACGAAGTCGTCTCCAACAAGCAAGGGACGCTTCACAAGCATACCGTCTGTTGCTAGGAGTACAAGCATTTCGTCATCACTCATTTCGGGAAGCTTGTTTTTAAGGTCGAGAGATTTATACAAAAGCCCGCTTGTGTTGAAGAACTTTTTTAACGGCAGTCCGCTTTTTCCGTACCACTCGGTCAGTTCAAGCACTGTGGGGTTGTCGAGCTTTATATCTCGCTGCTCATATTCAATTTTGTTATCGTCAAGCCATTTTTTTGCCTTTTGGCAAGTGGTGCATTTGGGATAGCAGATAAATTTTATCATATTTTCATTCTCCTGTTTTTTAGAATTATTCGTCATCCTCGAGCACGATGCAGTTGACAATCCCCGAGTGTGCTGTGCAAGCGTCGATAGCTATGATTCCATCGCTGACATACGGTTCGAAAACCGCGTCTTCCATATCTTCAGATCCGCGATTTCTATACACAGAGTGGCCGAATGATGTGCGATAATGCCCGCATACAATGGTTTTTCCGGGTTCCCTGATTCCCCACTCCTCTGCAAGCTTCATTCCATTTTTCCACCTTGCTTTGAACCATCGCTCTGCTGTAGCATTTCGCCAGTCCGGATCATATTCAAAATGTGTATCCTCGTCAACAGTCTCTTTACACGGTATCCACCCGTGGACGAATATGTACTTCTTCGTTTCAAGATAGTCGATACTCCGTGGAATAAGGCTGGTGTAATAAACGGAGCTTTTCACCTTCTCAATAACGTCAGAGGTATTGCGAACGGCTTCCTCCATGGTGGAATAACCCGACAGTTGCATTGCTGTGTCTATTGTTCCGTTGTGCACGTGTCTTTGCTTGATGCCTGGGTTGCCTTCGTTATATGAGGTCTTCATCTCATCAAGCATCAGTGGCATAAGTTCCTCGTGATTCCCTTTGATCAATATGACCAAGTCGCGCTCCACCAAATCGAGCATAAACTCCTGCATTTTCAATGCCTCGCCGCCACGGTCCATCAAATCACCGCAGACGATCAGCTTATGCTCATCTTTATCATCGAAAAAACCTTTGTCGGCTAGTGCTCGTACCGTCTGGGAGTAAAACCCGTGTACGTCCGACACTACATAGTATTTCACAATAGTTCTCCATTTAAAGTATTTATACGGTTTCCCTTAAATCAGCACGCCATTACAATGATCTACCTCGTGCTGAATGATCTGCGCAGTCCAGCCGGTGTAGGTCTTAATGCGTGTCTGCATTTCGGTGGTCTGATACTGCACCTTGATGGTCTTATACCGCTTGCACTTGCGGGGGCCGCCGAGAAGCGACAAACAGCCTTCCTCGGTGTCGTATGCGCCGTCTTTTTTGATGATCTCGGGGTTGAGCATCACCGTGTATGTGGGAGCTCGTCCGTTCTCGTCGAGAAAGGCAATGATGCGTTTCTTCACGCCGATCATGTTCGCTGCCATGCCGACACAGGTTTCTCTGTGCGCCATCAGCGTATCAAGCAAGTCCTCGGCAACCTGCAAATCTTCTTTCGTTGCGATCTCCGACTTCCCGCCGAGGAATATTGGATCGTGCATTAGTTCTTTTAGCATAGTTCTTTAATCAATTACTTTCAAAAAAATATCGTTCAGTTCGTCCCAAGATTGTGTCCTGTCATCAGGCAACGAAGATATAATACCTTCTATCTCGGCGATTGTATTATCCAAATAATCATTAACGCGATCAAAACGCTTTCCAGTTGTAATTTCCGGAGTGTTAATTTTCAAATCTAACAATTTCTCAACATCAGGCTTGATATCTTCGTCAAGATACTTTTCCATTAATATGTGAAATTCCATAGGAGGCGGTGTTCCTTCCGCAAGAATCCATTTGCAGGCAAGTAATGGTCTAAGCACGTAAAAATACTTTTTCAAACGAACCGTATCACCTTTTAAGTATTCTCTATAATTGCTCTTGGCTGTGCTCAAATAATGATAAAGACCTGACTTTGCCACAAAATAGCGACCGATAACAGCTGCAATTCTCTCCCACTCATCTGTAGTCTTATATACAATGGGTGAGGAATTCCATTCAAAAAGTGTTGGATTAGATTTATGCAGCAGCTTCAACACCTTCTGAATATCCCAACCATTGATATCAAGAGTATCATCAAGCTGCCATTCGATTACATCGCGAGTTTTATCTAAACGCAAATAGTATTCTTTGGAGCGAACATAAATAAAACGCACATCATAGTCACTATCCGGAGAAGCAAATCCCCAAGCACGACTGCCGGACTCCACACAGTGTAGTATTTTTATATTTTCGCGTTTTTCAATCTCGTTTAGTTTTTCAAGTATCAATTCTCGCATTATCAATACTCCTTTTAAATTTTTGCCACTGGTCTCTTGTCATCAGCAACACGTGGCTCACGCAAATCGCCCCTGCTCTGTTGCTGTTATGTCTGGAAATTAATCTTATCTTGAAGCATAGTAATATGTACGCCTAACTGTGTGTCGGTTATTGTTTTTAGTGAATCAGTCAATATATAAGCAGATTCTAATAAACGTTGGTGTCTGCCGTATTTTAAGTATAGCTGACCTCTATCTAGATACTGCATAAGCTCATTCATTTCAGGTAGAACCACTCCATCAAGTTGGGATAGCTCCCAATCAGACGCTATTCCTTTGCTGATTATCGTCACCTCGTTATGTGTAAGAGAAATAATTGTTTCTAACAGCTTCTTATATTCTTCTAAATCTTTTGATTCTGCGATCGACATGTAATATGAGGCACCCACCACAAAATTCCTCCTAGATGATTAAAATATCGGATCGTGAATTAGTTCTTTTAGCATAGTTTATACTCCAATCGAGTCGAATGTTATGGCAAATATAGCTTCAGCATCTCGCTCGCATCACAAGCGTTGATCTCCAGCAAGGTTACGTTCTCCCAGACTTCAACAAGTGATCTTCCGTCAAACACCTTGGCATTTGCAAACTCATCAAACGTTAAAAAATCATATGCATTATTGCCGTCTTGCGTAAGGCCAAACCAATATCCATATTTTCCAGTGTTCTTGTCAAGGCTCGTGCCCATCCAACAATTACTGAATTTTGCGCTGCCGTTTATTGAAAACAATATTTCACTGCAACATTTCTCTATATCAAATATCAGTCTGAATTCTTCAAAGGTTATCATTGTATGATTCTTCCCCCACCTATCTTATCGCCGCCTTTGCCTCGAGCTCTGTAAGAAACTCATCCGCTTGCTCACGGCTTTTGAAAATGACAATGTTTTTATCGCTGTATTTTTCGAGCAATTCAAGCACCTTTGGTTTTTGCTGCTCATTGTAGTTTTTGATAAACTCGATGAATTCAGTATCTTCCTCGATTTCGATCCACGGCATATCACTTCTTGGCTTTCCGCGTCGTTCTTTGATGCCGCCAAGGCAAACATCGAGCGGATAATCAAGAAAAATCACCGTATCACACGCCGCCATTCGCAGCTCCATCGTAGAGCCGTAATTGCCGTCGATGATCCACTCGTCCTTTTCAAGCACAGCGGACAACCTTTCAAGGAACACACTCTTTTCTACCGTAGTCTTGTCCGCGTTCCAGTACATCATATCGAGATGATACAGCGAAATACCTGTCTTGTTATGTAACACCCGCGAAACCGTGCTTTTGCCGCTTCCGGGACAACCGATGACTATAACTTTTTTCATCACAATTTACTCTCAATAAATCTGATTTTATCGGCATCCTTTTTCTGCCGTATGTTCACACGGTAGCCGTCTTTGCTCGATTTTTTATACACAGCAAGATACTGCTCGAGCGACAACATCAAAAAGCAAACACCGTCTGCTTCGCGCATTTCGATATCTTTCATGCGGATACCTGCAAAGGACTCGAGATCCTCAATATCGGCATAGGAATATGCCACACCGTCACGCACAAAAGTATGCTCATGCTCATCTGCAAGAACGTATCCCTGTGCTTCTAAAAGTGACTTGAATTCATGCCATCGCTCGGTGATAAATACGCGCGGAACAAGTATGTCGATATCATCCACGCCGAGAACATCTCTTGTAAGATACTCCAAGCCAAGCGAGCCGTATAGCAGGGGAACAATTCCAAGCTTGTCCGATAGAAACCGGGCGTTTTCAAGAAATAGGGTAAACTTAATCATTCGTTCTTCCTTTCATCGAAAACGCGAGATACAGAGCGTAAGAGCCCGTTATCACGGTGAGCAAAAATGCGGTCAATATCCGCATCTCGTTCGTTGCGTTTACTTCATTGGCAAAGACGCTGAGCGCGTTGAAGATTCCGTGAGTAGCAATACAAACGAGCAGACTTTTTGATTTGTAATACATCATCACAAACATAAATCCAGCAGCGGTAGCATATACAACCTGAAGTATATTTGGAATCAATTCAGCGCCCGAGCCATTTATCAGATTGATGATATGCCCGATGCCAAAGGTCACACTTGAAACTATGATGGCAGCTTTTACGTTGTCTTTTCGCATCGCCTCAAAGAGAAGTCCGCGGAAGATTATTTCCTCAAGGAAGCCAACGCAAAGCATCGCCAATATGTAAAGTGTGGTTTCAAGCGCACCGTAATTTAAGGTCACACCGTACCAAAGATTGGCGGTTAACATTATAAAAACTGGCACGTAGTATAGCATAGACCTCGCGGATGTCTTGGGGGCACAAAGTCCGTAATCCGAAAAAAGTCCGTTTTTCTTCAAAAATAGCAGAAGTATTGCCGAAAGAAGAATGCCTGTGGCGAGTGTTACTGACTTTTCTATGCCGAGCCACGCGGAAAGCGCGTCACCAACAGACATCAACACACAGTATGCAATGATCCACGCGACGGCAAACCATATTTTGCTTTTGTCGTACAGCTTCTTCAAAACGTTCATTCCTTAAGCTTCCCTTTTAGATTATTTTTTATTGCAGAAAAGGTCTATTGCCTCAGCTGCAAAAGCGGATGTTCCCTCTCCGTACTTGTCAATGTTCTTCTTGAATCGCTCGTCAGCTACGTACATCTTGCCAAGGCCTGCGAAAATCTCGTCGCTGCAGGTGTAGTAGTTCTCGGTGATATACGCCTGAAGCTTTGCGGCAAGTGCCTGTGCCTCGGCTGAATCTGCGCCTGCACCACTCTGCTTGCACGCAGCAAACTCGGCAAAGATCGCCATCATTCCGTCGTTTGCCTCTGCCCATTTTTCTCTTGAATAGTTCTTCGTCTTTTGCTCGTGTTCGCGGTAGGCATCGGTGTTGCCCCAGCGCTCACGGGCTTCTGTTTCGTAGTTTTTCATTTATATACCTCGCAAATCTTTTCCAGTATTACGTCGTCTGCCGGGCAGAAGGTGTAATTCGGTATCTCGGCTGTGGTGATCCACTTGATATCGTTGTGCTCCAGCTTCTGCGGTACGCCCTCAGCTATTGTTGCGTTAAACAGGGTAAGATGCACCAGCGCGTCGGGATACTGGTGGACAACGTCAATGAACTCCGCCCCAACAGAAATCGTGATTCCAAGCTCCTCCCTGCACTCGCGCACAAGGGCTTCAGCCTTCGTCTCGCCGGGCTCAACCTTGCCGCCTACAAACTCCCACAAAAGAGCGTTCCCCTTGTTTGCGGGGCGCTGGCAGGCTAAAAACTTATCCCCCTGCCAGATGAGAGCTGCTACTACTTCCGTAAATTTCATAATATGTCTTTTCCTCTTTGATTTACAAGCTAAATAATATGGTTGTGTGGGGATCACTTTGCGTTGAATTACTTTGTCAGAATTTCCAAATCTCCGTCAACAAACCCTACGCCGACTCCACTTCTTGATTTCAACAATTTTGCATATTTGCCATTTTCTAAATATTCCTTAAGTTCGTTGACCACGTGTGTCAAGACGTCTTCCCAACTGCAGTCCATTTCCCACTCATATAGATTTTTTCTCGAGCCGAAATCCGTGATTTCATCGCAAGGCCAGTCCGGATCTTCCGAGTCGAACCGACTTGAACCAATCAATTCCATAGACCAAGTTTCGCCACCTTCTTCGTAAAGGTTAAAGCAAAATGCTACAACATCGTCTGGAATATCTGTATCAAGAACTTTGTCTATCCAGTCTGATATTAGTGGCATTGCACTCACTTCTTCGACAGGTTCTGATGTTTCAGATACTGTAAAGAACTTAGAGAAGTCAGTGTACATTGGCTTTTCTTCCCAACAAGAACGGTCTGCCGGAGAGTTTAATGCACCAATTGGTGCATTTAGATCAAGCGGATAACCATGTAATGAGTAGATTGAGACCGGATTATAATAATACTCGGTTACAAGCATTTTTTCTGGAGAAATATATTCGTAAAAATCAGCGCTCATTATTTTGCTTGTCATCCTTCCCAAGAAGTAAGGCTTACCTGCCTTGTAAGAAAGTGCCAAGATTTCATCTCGATCCAGTTTCTTTTGGTTACTTATGAAAGGGCAGGCATGCTGAATGCCATCCAATTCAAAGAAATGGTAAGTAGCATCAGTTAAATGGTCAAATACGTGCCTTACTCGCAAGAGTTTATATTCGCTGTCCAACTCATAGATAAGATATTTTTTTCTGCTTGTTTTGAATGTTAAGGTTCTTGATTTTTTTGACACAGATTTTCCGGGGATGGCTGCTCCAATATAGTAATCATATGGGCCATATAAGGTGTGTACTGCCTCACGTGCCGCTAATTCTTCGTAATGATCCCATGCATATTGTACCGCATGTTTTCCGTCTTGTACAAACTGTTTCAAATCTTCAATGTTCAGATCATTAATTTGCTTTTCGGTAATAATATTTTTTATCATATATTTTCCTTATTTCACATACTACTTATTTTCTCTGGGCCTGGTCTACATTAAGTATACATTGGATAATTTATTTGCAAACCGATAGCATAAACATGGCACACACGGTTTAGATTGGACACTGAAAAGAAGTAAAGTTGTTGTCAATTATTCTTGAAAAAGTTTTCCCATTTTCTCGCATTTCTGCGTCATACAATTTATTTGGATATTGTTCTACACCAGAAACGATTATGACATTATCTTGCAAAGTAACATTTCTAATCATTAATGAAAGACAATCAAACGGGTTGACGATTTTAGAACTATATTTTTTAACAACAACCATTTTTTCGACATCAATAATACAGTGTTTCCCCAACATTGTGTCTGCAAAAATGTATGGAAAACCTAAATCGAAAATATGCTCAAGTGTCCCGCTTTTTATACTATCTAACAATTCACCGGTGTCAATATCTATTTTAATAACTGATGTGTTTGCTCTTGAGACAATCAAGAATTTTGAGTATACAAAGATATTTCTTATTTTTCCCGGTTTGAATCTCCATAGCACCTCTCCGGAAAGAATGTCATAAGCGCACAATCCTTTTTCCCAACTGCCAACAAATAACCGTGTACCATCGTCCGAAACGGGTATCCCATATTGAGAATGGAAGGAGGAGCAGCCAACATTCAATTCTTGAGGTGATTTATCATAGAAATGAACAGTGCAAGTACCATCATACCTGCATACAATTTTTTCAATGATAGCATTTTCGATTATTTCCACAAAACCAATGTCGACTTTCTCTATCCTCATCTTCTTACCACCTAATTGTTATATCTATATACTTCTACATTAACTGTACATTATCTATTTTCAAGCTGTTTACTTCAGACTTTTATCGTTTGTTATAACAGGATGTTTTATTATTTACAGCTCTTTTTATTCTGTATGCCATATCACTTGGCATGTATTTTTCTAATTCAGCAATTACTTCTTTTCGCGCACTAAAGACGACTCTTTTACGATTAATAGCAACTTTACTTCGTTCATCAGCTTTTTCATTACGATCTGTAGATAAAAATATCAGCAAATACCCTACAGACTCCCCTGTAACCCCGTATATGCATATATCATCCCAATTCATCATCCTTTTACGCATACAAAAGCCATAGCACAAAATACCGTCTTTGTTAATTCGAGCTTTCCCAAAAATGCGCTCATGCACATCACCTCTCCACAGCAATATATCACAAAGCGCTAACATGCCAATCAGCATACCTACTAAAAGATAAGCATTCTCATCATATTCAACGATTAAGAATTTATATGTAAATAAAGCGGAAAGTCCCAAGATCAATATATGCATAAAAATTAAGCCTCCTGCCAAAAAGGCGGTCACTGATCTTTCGTATAATTTCATAATTACTCCTAGATTGTTTTGCTTTGAATGATTATATTGTTTTTCGGCAGATACTCCTACATTAAGTATACATTTCCGGCTATTATTTGTCAACATATGTCCACGTTAAGAAAATAAAAAAACACCCAACAAACAAATGATAAAAACATTGTATGTTGGGTGTGAAGTTTAATGTGTTACATAGTCAATTCTATATCATAAAATATTTATTTAGTTTTGTAAACAACCATATATTTTACAATTGATATCTGCGTTAACACTATATAAGGGAATGAAAAAAGTTGAAATATTATTAGTATTGTTAAATACTTTATTTCTCAAGGAAGCAATACTAATTCTCAAATAACTTCCAGTGACCGTAAAAGGCAAATGACAGAAGAATTAATCCCAAGTGCAACAAGTTGTCACTTAATTTGGATTTTTCAGGCAAATCACAAATTATCTCAAGCGTATATTGTCTGATGATATCATTTCCTGATTCTGATAGTTGGTAATTGTGTTCCCCGTCAGATGTATTCTTTTCTCCCCAGCACAGTTCACTAATAGTATCATACTTTTCATGATCATTATCTGGATAAATAATCTCTACCAATTGATCTTCCTGAAAAACGAAAACTATTGCCCGTCGAGACTCAATATACAGTTTTCCATTAAAAGCTGTTATGTTTCCGCGCCCTTTTCTTTTGGTCGATATCTGAATACCGTATTTATAAGAGCCATCAGTTCCATATACATTAACTAGAGCGGTTTCGTCATAAAAAATGTAAATGTTTTCATTATCCACGCAGAATGAAGTAATGTCTTCTCGTGGAACAAGTTCAGTACGATGAACAACATATTTACTTCTGTCTTCGTTTCTAATTTGTACAATTGAGTTAAATCCCTCTCTAGACATTAGCCATATTGCTGTAGCAAATATAAAAAACAATGTAACAAAACATATTAGGTTGTATATCCATTCTTTCATACATTCTCCTGCTTTCACTTACTACTTATTTTCTCTGGGTCTGGTCTACATTAAGTATACATTTCCGGCTATTATTTGTCAATCGAAAAATTGGCTACCTTCCCCACGGGTGGCGCGTCGCGTTTCTTTCGATTCAATCCGACACGATTTTATTTACAATTCAGCCCTTGTTTTATATGGTCAACCTGATATAATTGAATTATAAGTATTATTACGTTTACGATTATCAAGGACTGCTGATCTATACTTCACACATTATGAAAAAACAAAGAAACACAAACTATTTTTCAAAAACTGACAAAGCCTTTTCCCGAGCTTATATTTTGTTCGGCGCGTTTACCCTCATTTGCTTTGCGTCATATTTACTAAAGCTGTTCATTTCTCCGGAGGGGTTGTTTCCTCTGTTTGTGACGATCACCGTGATCCTTGGGGTGATTCTTCCCTTTTTGTTCCGCAGGTTTCTCCGAAATCGCCTCGGCAAGTTATATCTCTTTCTGAAGATATTTATGTCTTGCGCCATGGCGTTCTTTACGGTTACGTTCTGGATCCTTGTTGGATACATTCACCTTTCCCCAAGCGCGGAGCCTGTAGCACAGCCTGACGGAACTGAAAACGTATACATTGTTTTCGGCGCAAAGGTAAGGGAGGACGGACCTCTGAAAACCCTTGCATCAAGGCTGGACGTTGCGGTGGACGTAATGCAGAAAGACACCGGAGCCGTTTGCATCGTAACCGGCGGGCAGGGTCATGACGAGCCTTTCACTGAGGCTTCCTGCATGCGGGATTACATGGTTGATCGCGGAATTTCCCCGGAGCGAATTTATCTTGAGGAAAAGGCGTCAAACACCAGAGAAAACATCAGAAATTCTGCCCAAATGATAGAAGAACTCGGGCTTAGTGACCGCCAGATAATCTGCATTTCCTCTGAAACGCATATTCCGAGGATTGAGCTGATGTGCTCCCGCGCCGGAGTTGATGCTCTGTACATTAAGGCGGAGACACCAATGAAGGAGTTTCTCTTTACTGCCTGGGTCAGAGAATATCTTTCTTATGTGAAGATGCTTCTTGGGCTTTGATAAGATACGCGGCGGACTGTATTGAGTCGCGAGACAATTGTGTTTACAGAAACAAAAACACCCTATGACTTTATGTAGCCATAGGGTGTAGTTTTTTAGTCGATTGTTTTCATCGTGGGGAACAGGAGTACGTCACGGATCGCAGCGGAGTCGGTAAGGAGCATGCACATACGGTCGATACCGTAGCCGATACCGCCTGTGGGAGGCATACCGATCTCAAGTGCGTTGAGGAAGTCTTCGTCGGTGTGGTTAGCTTCGTCGTCACCTGCAGCGAACTGTTCTTCCTGTGCCTTGAAGCGTTCTCTCTGGTCGATGGGGTCGTTAAGCTCGGAATATGCGTTTGCCATTTCCCAGCCGTTCATAAAGAACTCGAAACGTTCAACGTAGTCCGGATTGTCGGGCTTTCTCTTTGTGAGAGGAGAGATCTCAACGGGGTGATCCATAACGAATGTAGGCTGAATGAGGTGTTCTTCAACGTATGCTTCGAAGAACAGGTTGAGAATGTCGCCCTTCTTGTGTCTGTCCTCGTATTCAACGTGGTGCTCATCAGCTACCTTGCGTGCTTCTTCAAGAGTCTTGATCTCGTTGAAGTCAACGCCGGAATACTTCTTAACAGCGTCAAGCATTGTGATTCTCTCAAAAGGCTTGCCCAGATCCATTTCAACGCCGTTATAAACGATCGTTGTGGTTCCGAGAACTTCCTGTGCTACGTAGCGGTACATATTCTCTGTAAGATCCATCATACCGTGGTAGTCGGTGTATGCCTGGTAAAGCTCCATAAGTGTGAACTCGGGGTTGTGACGGGTATCGAGACCCTCGTTACGGAATACTCTGCCGATTTCGTATACTCTCTCAAGACCGCCAACGATAAGGCGCTTCAGATAAAGCTCAAGAGAAATACGGAGCTTGAAGTCCTCGTCAAGAGCATTGAAGTGAGTTTCAAAAGGTCTTGCTGCAGCGCCGCCTGCGTTGGAAACGAGCATAGGAGTTTCGACTTCCATAAAGCCCTGTGTATCAAGGTACTTTCTGATAGTGCTGATGATCTTGGAGCGCTTGATGAATGTATCCTTGCTTTCGGGGTTTGTAATAAGGTCAACGTAACGCTGACGGTAACGCTGGTCAACGTTTGTCAGGCCGTGGAACTTCTCCGGAAGGGGCTGGAGGCTTTTTGTAAGGAGGGTGATCTTTGTTGCGTGGATGGAGGTCTCGCCTGTCTTTGTCTTGAATACTGTGCCCTCTACGCCAACGATATCGCCAACGTCATCCTTCTTGAATGCGGCGTATTCTTCTTCGCCAAGGGAGTCGCGGGCAACGTATACCTGGATAGTTCCCTTCAGATCCTGTACGTGACAGAAGGAAGCCTTACCCATGATTCTCTTGGACATCATACGTCCTGCAACTGCAAC
Source organism: Oscillospiraceae bacterium (assembly GCA_015064355.1). Lineage (GTDB taxonomy): Bacteria > Bacillota > Clostridia > Oscillospirales > CAG-272 > UMGS1696. Next base: position 15,065 of record SVSJ01000006.1, read on the forward strand.
TGTCTTGCCCTCAAGCTCGTCGTAGTTGTCCTTAATATCTGTGCTGTGGTGAGTAGTGTCATACTTTGTGATCTGGAAGGGGTCGTTTCCTGCGTCCTGAAGATTTTTCAGTTTTTCGCGGCGAACACGAACCAGATCGTTAAAATTCTGTTCGGGGTTAACCTGTGTATTTACATTGGTGTCTGCCATTTTATTTTCCTTGTCCTTTCTGGGTTCAGTTTGCAGCCTTTGTGCGTCCTACTGCAAGGATCTTGAACTTAAGTTCTCCGCCGGGTGTGGTTGCTATAACCTCGTCACCAACAGTCTTGCCGATCACAGCCGCACCAATAGGGCTTCTGTCGGAGATCTTGCCGTTCATGGGGTCTGCTTCGTTTGTACCAACGATGGAATACTCGATCTCTTCATCAAAGTCACAGTCGTAAAGCTTTACAGTAGAGCCAAGGTTTACTACGTCGTCCTTGATCTCACTTTCAGTAATGATCTCAGCATTTTTAATAAGCTCTTCAAGCTCTGCGATTCTTGCAGCAACCTGACCCTGCTCATCCTTTGCAGCGTCAAGCTCGCTGTTTTCGGAGAAGTCGCCGAGAGAACGTGCGTATGCAAGATTTCTCTTAACTTCTTCTGTCTTCTCACCCTTGAGATATGTTATCTCATCTACCAGAGCCTGATAGCCTTCTGTGGTATACTTGGTTGTCTTCTTGTTTTCCATTTTTGAAAAACCTCTCTTTATTTAATGGTAATTTTTTGATCTGATTTATTTTTTGTAGAAGGTTTCAACTGCTGCTCTGAGCTGATTGTCTTCTTCGTCTGTGATCTTGTAGACGTTCTTTCCTTCAAGTGCTTCGTCAAGCTCTACTACAACGTGAGGCTCAATGCCAACACCATGGTAGTTATCGGAGAACGGAGGATCGTACATTCTGTAGGTTACGGATACTGCGCTTCCGTCGTAAAGTGTTCCCTTCACCCAGTTGGAGTAAAGAGGAATTGTTGTCTGCATGCATCCCTTGCCGTAGGTTGTGGTACCAACGATTGTTGCTTTCTGATAATCCTTTACAGCAGATGTGAATAGCTCTGCCGCGGAGGCTGTGCTGCCGTTTACAAGAACTGCCATAGGCATCTTAACCTCGTGGCCGTCCTTGGTGTATTTCGCTTCAACCTCGTTACCGTCGCCGTCAACGATGTGGATAATGGGGCCACCGTCGGGGAGGATATAGTCGAGAATTTCACAAATAGACTCAAGCTCTCCACCGGGGTTATAACGAAGGTCAACTACAAGCTTATCACAACCTGCGGCAACAAGCTCGTCAAGCTCTTTCTTGAACTGATTGGGTGTACCTGCGTCAAAGCCTGTGATCTTGATAACCGCAACAGTATCGTCAAGGGCGTATACGTGAGACATTACTGTGATTTCTTTGATCTTTGCGCGGGGAATTTTGAATTCAACCTCTTCGGTGTAATTGTCGCCGCGAAGTACAGAGAATACAGCGATCGTACCAACCTCGCCGCGAAGCTTATTGATAGTGGGATAATAACCAAGCTCGGAAACGAGTTCTTTTTCTTCACCAACGGTGTAAATAAGGTCGCCTGGCTGAACTCCAGCGTCAAGAGCGGGAGATTCGGGCTGTACTGAAAGAACCTCAATAAGTCCGTATTCTGTATTATAGATAACGTTGATACCAACACCAACAAGCTCTGCATTCAGGTCAGACATGAACACGGAGAAGTCTTCAGCGTTGTAGTAAGCGCCGTATTCGTCGCCGGTGCCTGCCACGTATCCGGAGATGATGCCGTCGATAAGATCTTCTTCGTTGAGATCACCGATGTAGAAGTTTCTGAAGTACTCGTCAACGATGGTAAGCTTTTCAACAACCTTGCTCATAAAGGGAGTAAGGTCATCTTCATTCTTAACCGTATTTGTCTGGGGCTTTGTCTCAGTCGGTGTGGGGTCTTGTTTTTCCTTATCCGACGGTTCGGGATCTGTTCCGTCCACGTCGCCGGATTCGGTGGGGCCGGTGCTGACGTACTCATCTACGATGTCAGCTTCTTTTTCGTTGTGCAGTACCAAAAACGTAGTCATGAAGGTTGCCAGGCAACAAAGAACCACAACAACGATCAAGGTAATGATTGATATTCTTTTTTGCATAATGTTCCTCTGGTATTCGCAATATTATTATATATTATATTGCGGCGCAAGCTTGTCATATTCCGTCGCACCGCACTTATGATTTACGGGAATACAAGGTAATTTCTCGGGTTTACAACGGAACCGTTCTCTCTTACCTCAAAATGGAGGTGGTAGCCAGAGGTACTTCCTGTAAGTCCGCAGTATCCAACAAGCTGTCCCGCCTGCACGTACTGATTAACCTGCACTGTACACTGTGACATATGAGCGTACAGAGTTGAGATTCCGCCGCCGTGGTCGATGAGAACGTAGTTGCCGTAGCTCCAGTGGTATTCGCTCTTTAATACTGTGCCTGCGTTGAACGCAAGGATCTTTGTTCCGTTAGCGCACGCCAGGTCGATACCAAGGTGGTAGTCCTGGGAGCCCCAAAGGTTACGCCAGCCCTGCTCGGAGGATACGTAGTAATAAACGCCTGCTTCAAGAGGCCAACCGCCGTTACCGCCTACGTAAGCGGACTGGGTCTTTCTCTGAAGCTCTGCAAGGTATTCCTCAAGTTCTTTGTTAAGCTGTTCATCCAGCTTTTTGTAATACAGATAAGACTGGTATGCAGATTCTTCGTTCTTTTCCAGGTTCTGAATAAAGCTGTACTTTTCAGCAGAGATCGCTTCTTTCTCGCTGATGATCTTTGAGTATTCCTCAACTCTCTGCATCTGGAGAGCCTCAGATTCGTCAAGCTTTGCTTTGATTATCTCAAGCTGCTGCTTATTATCGGAAAGCTGTTTGATGACCTTCTGGTCGTACTCAAGAATAGCGTTAACTCTGTCCATTCTGGTAAGGAAGTCTACCAGATTTTCGGAGTTAAGCAGAAGCTCGATATTGTCAATATCCTCGTCCATATAGTTCTGTGCCATTCTGTCGAGGAAAGCTTTTTCCTGCTTTTCTATAAGGCTTTCTGTGTCAGCAATGCTTTCCCTTGTTGTCTTGATCTGCTCGGTAAGACTGTCAAGCTGAAGCTGTGCAAGCTCCTTTTGCTGAACGTTCAATGCAATAAGCTCGTCAAGGACGCCGATCTCATACCAAGCCTCGCTTTGCTGGCTGCGTATGCTTTCAAGCTGCTTCTGCGCCGCTTCGATCTTTTTCGTTACATCCTGGATCTGCTCCTGATATGACTTAACGTTAGCGTCAGTCAGATCAGCCGCAAGGGCCATTGTGCAGAAAATAAGGAGTGGCGTTATACAAAACAACGCGATTATTATACTTATCAGTTTGGTTTTCACCGTTTTTTCTCCTGATTTTTCAATTTCTAACTAATTTTTACGGAAATACAAGATAATTTCTTGGGTTAACTACTTTACCGTTTTCTCTTACTTCAAAGTGGAGGTGATAGCCGTATGTATTTCCGGTAAGTCCGCAGTAGCCTACAAGCTGTCCTGCCTGAACGTAGTCCCCGACTTTTACTTCGTTTGAGCTCATATGAGCATACAAGGTAACGATTCCACCGCCGTGGTCGATCATAACGTAGTTGCCGTAACTCGAATGCTTTGTGCTGACAATGACCGTACCTGCGTTGAATGCGCGAATTGGAGTTCCGTTGTAGCAGGCTATGTCGATGCCCAGGTGATAGTCGTCAACTCCGTTGAGCTTACGCCAGCCCTGCTCGGAGGAGATGTGATAATATGCTCCGGGCTCGAGAGGCCAACCACCGTTACCGCCAACGTATGCTGACTGATTTTTCCGCTGAAGCTCTGCGAGATACTCTTCAAGTTCACGGTTTAGCTGTTCGTCAAGTGCCTTGTAGTAGTAATACACGTTCATGGCTTCTGTTTCATCGTTATTAAGAGAGTTGATCAGCGCCAGCTTTTCTTCCGACATAGCCTGATACTCTTTGATGATACGGGTATAATCCGCAACCTTTTCTTTCTGGATGGCAAGAGCTTCATTTAGCTTTAACTGTTCAATCTGAAGCTGCTCTCTGTTCTCACCGAGCTCTGCTATGATCCTGTTATCGTATTCCATAACGGACCTGATCCGTTCAAGCTTGCTGAGAAAATCAACCAGACTCTTTGATCCGAAGATCAGCTCGATGAAATCAACGCTTTCGCTCATGTAGTTTTGCGCCATTCTGTTAAGTCTGGCTTCTTCCTGAATAGCGATCTTTTCTTCGAGGGTTGCGATATTGATTTTTGTCTGCTCTATCTGTTCTTCAAGGCTTTCGAGATACTTTTCGGTAAGCTCTTTAAGCTCGAGCTGGGTGTTTATGATCTCGTCAATACGCGCGATCTCTTCCCAGGCGCTGGCACGGCGATCACGAATGTCTGAAAGAGAGGCTTGTGCCGCTTCCAGATTTCGTGTTGCCGCGATTATTTGCTCTTCATAAGATTTTACGGTGGCGTCGGTATACTCTGCGAAAACTCCCACGGAAGTTGTAAGCAAAGCTGCTGCGGTCAGAACAGCCGCAACGATTCTTTTAACTGTTTTTTGTCCCACCTTGTTCCTCCGGTATTGTCCCTTACTGTTTCAGATACTTTCCAAGTGAAATGCAGCTTCCGATTATACCGGTCAGAATGCCGATTCCGAGGAATCCCCAAAGAACTATGAATTTAATTTCACTGAAGGGGATAATTTCAATCATCTGCAGGTATTCTGTAACAACCGCTGTTTCGATATAGGAATAAATGTACCATTCGATCAAATACGCGGTTGCAGATGCGAAAAGGCCAATGATAACACCCTCAAACACGAAAGGCAGAGAGATAAACCAGCCGGTAGCACCAACGTATCTCATAATGCTGATCTCGTTTCTGCGGGCAAACACCGAAAGCTTAATGGTATTAATAATGATGAACACGCTTACCACACCGAGGATGGCAAGGAACCAGACAAAGATAAGCATAACACCGCTTTTCAGGCTTTCAATGGTGGTTGCAAGGTCCAGTCTGTTGTTTACCTTAATTATTCCCTCGATCTGCCTGATCTGATAATCAAGCTCAGGCACCTTTTCGTTATTTATGTATGTAATAACAAAGCTGTCGGAGAGGGGGTTGTTTTCTTCGGTTACGTCGTCGTAAATGTCGGATTCTGCCTGCATCTGGGCGAGGCCTTCAGCTTTTGTGATCCGTTTGACAGAATCAACGTTATCAAGCTTCTTGATGGTATCGCCGATTTCAACTATCTCTTCTTCGGACGCCTCTTTATCGCAGAACACAACGATCTGATTGAGAACGCCGAACTGTTCAAGGTTTTTGTCAATGGTTACAACAAGCATTGTGAATCCACCGATTACAACAAGCAAGCTCATAAGTACAGCAATTGATGCAAAGGTCATTACACCGTTGCGGCACATACTTGAAATGGCCTGTCCTATAAAGTAGAAGATGTTATATCTTTTCACTGAACATACCTCCTACTCTGTCCTCCACGATATATCCGTCGCGAAGGCTGACAACGCGCTGCTTATAATAGTCAACGAGACTCTTCTCGTGAGTAACAACGATTACAGTCTTGCCGAGCTTATTGATCTTAACAAGCAAGCTCATGATCTCAAGGGACATTTTCGGGTCGATATTACCAGTAGGCTCGTCCGCGATAATTACCTTGGGGTTATTTGCAAGAGCTCTGGCAAGGGCAACTCTCTGCTGCTCACCACCGGAGATCTCGTGAGGATAGGAATCCTGTTTTCCCGCAAGGTTTACTGTATTCAGAATAGCGGGAACGCGGCGTGCGATCTTTTTTCTGGGAGTTCCAACAACTTCCATGGCGAAGGCAACGTTTTCATAAACGGTCTTCTTCGGGAAAAGTCTGAAATCCTGGAAAACCACGCCAAGCTCACGTCTGTAGTGAGGTACGCGAAGATTGGACATATTGGTCAGGTCATAGTCGCCAACGATAAGCTTACCGGAGGTAGCCTTCTCTTCTCGGAGCAAAAGCTTCATAAGCGTAGTCTTACCGGCTCCTGAATGACCTACGATAAACACAAATTCGCCATCGTCAATATGGAGGTTAACCCCTTTGAGGGCCATCGTTCCATTTGGATAGGCTTTTTTAACATTCACAAAATCTATCATAAAATACCTTTCTTACCATAGTCAAGGTTATTAATGTGCGCATTATACAAGTTCAAAGCAAAAAGCGTCCTGTAAATACAGAATAACGCCAATATTTGAAAATATTGTTTTACTATTCTGTATACAGATTGTTATTAAGCCATAATAAAAATACTGCAGGGACTGTATTTCCTCGGAAATCATGTCCCTGTATTATTTATGTTATTCGGTTAGTGATCCGAAATATCGGTCGACCGCCGGTAAATTAATATCCGATAGACTTTGTGGTCAGATATCTCTTAACCATAAGTGCTACCTTGAATGTGATAGCGTGGTCGAACTCACGAAGGTCGAGGCCTGTGAGCTTGCGGATCTTTTCGAGTCTGTAAACAAGAGTGTTTCTGTGAACAAACAGCTTTCTGGATGTTTCGGAAACGTTGAGGTTATTGTCAAAGAAGCACTGAATGGTCATGAGAGTTTCTCTGTCGAGAGAGTCAAGAGAGCCATTCTTGAATACTTCCTGAAGGAACATTTCGCAAAGGGTTGTGGGAAGCTGATAAATAAGTCTACCGATGCCCAGGTTTTCGTAGCTTACGATATTCTTTTCGGTGTCAAATACCTTGCCAACCTCGAAGGCAACCTGTGCTTCCTTGTAGGAGCGTGCAAGATCCTTGATGTTGTCAACAATTGTACCGATACCAATGGACACCTTAACGTAGAATTCAGAGTTCAATGTATCAGCGATGCTCTTCGCGATCTTTTCGATCTCTCTGATGTCGGTTCCCGGCTTAACTTCCTTAACGAGAACGATGTCCTGATCGCCTGTAGAAATAACGTAGTCTTTGTTTTTGTCCGGGAAGATATTTTGAACCATATCAAAGGAAAGAACGTCAGACTTTGAATGGAACTTAATAAGGAATACTACGCGGGTCTCTTCGGCGTTGAAGCGAAGCTCCTTGGATTTGATATAAATATCACTGGGAAGAATATTGTCAAGGATAATATTCTTGATAAAGGAATTCTTGTCGTACTTTTCGTCGTAGAGGTTCTTGATGTTGGAGAGAGAAACTGCAAGCATTGTTGCTGTCTTTTCAGCATACTTATCCTCGCCTTCAATGAACACCACGTATTCCCATTTGGTAGCGGTGCCGATCGGCTTGTAAGTATATCCGCCGGATGTGATAGCATCAGATGCATAAGCAAGCTCGTCGCGAACGCCCTGTCTCATCTCACCAATCTTCACAAGCTCGCTGCAAGCAATAATAACGCCATTATCGTCGATAACTCCGATGACTCTGTCAACAGCGTCTCTCATCTGATGAATTATGCCCTGAAACAGTCGATTTGACATACGGTATACCTTCCATTATATATAGATTTTAACATTGTAAATACTATACTATATTTTACACGATAATTTGTTATTTTTCAATAGGAAAATAAGTATTTTTCATATATTTTGACACTTTTTTTCGTAAAATATCATAGCAATTGTCAATTATTTACGATTTGGACATTTTTTTGGAATAGTGAAATTACACAAATGAGTTCTTCTCTGACCAGTCAAGAGACAAAAAATCAGTGACCCGAGAGCATCAGGTCACTGTAATTTTCGTTTTGTTATTATTTCTTGTAAAGAAGAATTGTGTAGATGTAATATACTGCAAAGAGTACGCTTACGATCATTGTCATTGTATAGAACAGGTAGGGAGTAATTCTGAACACATTGTAGAATACGCCTGTATTAACAACAGCAAGATAAAGAGTAGCGGCTGAGATCATAGCGGGGGTCATAACATAAGCCGAGGTGTCTATCTTCTTTACTATTGTAATAATGAAGTAAACAACAGAAGCAGCGAACAGTCCCCAGAACACCCATGCAAGAACCGGACGAACATTCATATAGAAGGGCGCTTCAACTTCTGCAGGGCTATGGGTGATATAGTGGAACAGCCACGCTACGATAAGGTCGAGAGCTGCTATAATAACTATTCTCCAAAAAATTATAGCACCAGCTTCATCCTTGGAAAGCTTGCCGATCTTTGTCTGATTAAATTCAGGTTTAATAAGTCTTGTCTTTGCCATATTCATCTTATGATAAGCTTCGTTCTTTTTGAAGCTTTCTCCTTTCTATTATGGGGGACGGTTTTGTTTCTATTATCCTTATTATAATTCGTATTCGTATGCCAGACAGGAAAGAACAAACGGTGCCGCAGTTTCTGTGCGGAGAATGCGCTTGCCAAGTCCGGTCATCTTCATGCCTGCGGAATTTGCGAGATCCGCTTCAGCTTCTTCGAATCCGCCTTCAGGTCCGATCATGATCGCCACGCTCTTCGGGTCTATGCACTGTTCTGTTATATTCGGCAGAGGGGCTGTTCCCTCCCCTTCGTAGCAAAACAGAGCCAGATCGGTTTCAGTAGCCATTTTTACGGCATCGCTGAATTTCACGGGATTTTTAACTATCGGAATCATACCTCGGCCGCACTGCTTTGCAGCTTCGTAAACGATTCTTTGCCAACGTTCAGTCTTTTTTGCGTAGTCGGACTCAGTAAGTTTTACTGTGCATCTGGTCGTGATCACGGGAACGATCTCACAAGCACCAAGCTCTGTTGACTTTTGCAAAACCGTGTCGAAGCGGTCTCCCTTAACAAGAGCCTGAAAAACAACTGCCTTGTACGGCGGCTCGTTTAAAGACTGTCTCTTGTTAAGAACGTCTAGAACCACCTCTGCCCCCAGTGACAGAACAACGGTCTCATATTCGATGCCACCCTCGTCACAAACGGTAACGCGTTCACCGGGCTTCATTCTTAACACCCTGGTAATATGAGCCGCATCGTCGCCGCGAACAGTTATAAGCACTCGGTCGGGTGTCAGAGACACATCAGACGACGAAACAAAAAATCTTGGCATGATAAATCCTTAATCTTTCAGAGCAAGCGTGGCCTGCTCACTTTCATACACCAATGAATTATACCACAAAACAATTCATTTGTCAAACGATTTTGCAGAGAATTTATGCATATATTTTTAAAAAAGTTATATTTTTTTGCTTTTTTAATGTGTTTTAGCGGATTTTGTCACCGGTTTCCGCGCTCGTGCAACGATCCAACGCAAATACTTCACCAAATACTGAATACGGAATGATTCTTTAACTTGGCACTAAATACGGGGTATGGGTCAATTTGCATAGAATTTTCGTTGATTTTTTGTTCACTATTTAATCACATTTTCGTCGACATTTCTTGACAAAAAATCCACAATATGTTATACTACTCCTAACGTGTGTCCGTATGCTTTCGGACACGTTTGCAAGATCGGTGTTACCCACGGTAATCTTGCTGTGAGGAGATTTCTTCCCCTCATTCACCAAATAATATAATATTATTGGAGGAAGTTATGCAACTTATCTACAAGCCCCAAGACAAACCCAAGTTTGGCCAGCTGATCGTATTTGCTATTCAGCAGCTTCTTGCGATCATGGCAGCTACAATCGCTGTTCCCGCTATCGTTGGTAACGGTATGACCGCTTCTGCCGCTCTCTTCGGCGCAGGTGCAGGCACTATTATCTACCAGCTTTTCACAAAGTTTAAGAGCCCTGTATTCCTTGGCTCATCCTTCGCATTCATCGGTTCTATGGCTACCGCTTTTGCCGGAGCTGCTTCTATGTCTCTCGGTTATCTCGGTCTCCTTCTCGGTGCTTTTTTCGCAGGTCTCGTATACGTTATCATCGCTATCGTAGTTAAGTTCGCAGGCGTTAAGTGGATCAACAAGCTTATGCCCCCCGTTGTTATCGGTCCCACAGTTGCTCTCATCGGTCTTTCCCTTGCAGGCGCTGCTGTTAATGACGTATTCTCCTACGGTCCCCAGGACGGCAACGGTTCCTTCATTATGTCCGGCAGCGCATGGGTTTCCTTCATCTGCGCTATGGTTACTCTCGTAGTAGTTATCCTCTGCTCCGTTTACGGCAAGAAGATGGCAAAGCTTATCCCCTTCATCATCGGTATCCTCGCAGGCTACGCTGTTGGCCTCGTATTCACTCTCATCGGTATCGCTACAGACAACGCTAACCTTATGATCATTGATTTTGCCCCCTTCAAGGCTCTCGTTGCTGACGGCGTTAACCTCAGCACATTCCTTGCTGTGCCCAAGTTCACATTCCTTGAAGCTATCAAGGGTGTCGGCGACTTCAGCTGGTCCTACGTTGCTACAATCGCTGTTGCATTCGTTCCCGTTGCATTCGTTGTATTTGCTGAGCACATCGCAGACCACAAGAACCTCTCCACAATTATCGAGCAGGAACTTCTTGAAGAACCCGGTCTCCACAGAACACTTCTCGGTGACGGTGTTGGTTCTATCGTTGGCGCTATCTTCGGTGGTTGTCCCAACACAACATACGGTGAATCCGTTGGTTGCGTAGCTATCACAAGAAACGCTTCCATCGTTACAATCACCACAACCGCTATTATGGCGATCCTCGTTTCCTTCATTTCCCCCTTCGTTGCATTCCTTGATTCCATCCCCGGCTGCGTAATGGGTGGCGTTTGCATCACTCTCTACGGCTTCATCGCAGTTTCCGGTCTCAAGATGATCCAGAAGGTTAACCTTGAAGATCACGCAAATCTCTTCACAGTTGCTGCAATCCTTATCCCCGGTATCGGCGGTATGGCTATGGCAATCGGCAAGGTTACTATCACAGCTATCGCTTGCTCTCTCATTCTCGGTATCATTGTTAACATCATTCTTAACAAGGGCAGACAGGCTGAATAATCAAATTAAGACAAAAAATTACCGCATGGCAAAACGTCATGCGGTTTTTTGTTTGTTATTTTGTGTATTTTCCGTCTATTGCGGTGTTGTTTTCGGTGATATAAAGACGGTAGCGGGGGGAATTTGGGATGTCCGCCTTACTAACGCCCACACAAACAAACCAATCCACTCCAACATCGGCGCCAAAGTTCAGCGTATCAAGGGAAACCGTCAGAAGTTTTCCCTCCTCTACCGTAACACTTGTAATAACGTTGCCGGTATTGTAGTGTCCTTGGCTGAAGTGAATAAAGATCAGTGCGTTTTCGTTAAACCATTCAGCGTTGTACGGTGCGGTCAATCCTTCAAAGGTTATCGTGTTAGAGGTTATGTAGTATATTGATTCATCGAAAACAAGCTTTTCATTTATCTCACTAACGAAAGCTGCATAGCTGTCATAGTCGGTAAAAACCGACATATCACCGTATAGTGACGAACTTTCTTTTGTGGAATAATCGAAAATGTCCTGTGGAGTGTATTCAGAGTTCCAGATAAATGCCATATCTCCAAGCATCTCGTATTTGACTTCGTTTGCTACCCGGTTGTCTTTGGAGTATTTATCATACCCTATATCCCACTTGTCGAGATCATCTATCGATATTCTTCCCGCGGCAAGTGCGTTACCTACACTCTCCATAGTGTCGTCGGCATATATGACTACCACTGCCGCTTCATAAGGTGTATGAAGAACGTACCAATACTTATCATCCTCATAGATCGTGTCATAGGTATCGTCGTACATTCCGCCCCCGAAGTCGTTTTTCAATTCCCCACTTGCCACTCGGTCGTATATAACTTTTACACCCGTAGTTCCTTTATACTGATTCGACTCAGTATAATAATCAATTCCGAATCTGTCGAGATCTTCTATGGTCGCACGTCCTGCGGAAAGCGCCAACCACACAGGCTCAGTTGAACCGTCTTCGTAAACTGCAATAACAAGATCTTTTATCCAGTTCATAAAGAAATATTCGTATTCATCATCTGCATAAAATTTCTGGCCTGCGGTCGAATACTCACAATCTGTGACAGCGGTTAAATCTATGATATTTACAAGAGTGGATTTACCGGAGTCATCCTTTGATTCTTTGTAATAACTGATCCCGAATCTGTCGAGGTCTTCGATCGTTGCTCTGCCGGATGTTAATGCGTCCTTCACGTTTTCCTGCCAGCCGGCTTCGTAGATCACCACGATGTACTCGCTCTTCAATGAGGAGAAAATGTAGCGGTAGGTCTCGTCCTCGTAGAACACCTCTTCCATCTCCGCAGTCTCAATGCCGTACTCAACAGACCAGTCCGTGATATTCGCGATAGGCATTGGGGTTTTAACAGCAGGCTTATCTACGGTGATATAGTCTATGTTATACAGTTTCAACTGATCAACGCCAAGGAGTCCCATCTCCAGCGCTTCACGTATGGTGTAGATCATGTCGTTACTGCACTGGACTATTACGTACTCGCTTTTGATACTTGGGAAGTAGTACATGGAATACTCGTCTTCCCAGAATTTCTCGAGAGCATCATCTGTGGGAATCCCATCGGTAACAGTGCGGTCTATGACCTGAATAACGTACACAGGTCTAACACGCTCTTCTTTATAGTAGCCGATGCCGAAACGGTCAAGGTCGGTTATGGTGATTCGACCCTCTCCAAGTGCTTCTTTAGCTGGCTGTGTAGTGCCGTCGGAGTAATGCACTATAACGTACTGGCTTTTGATGCTGGGGAAATAATAATTATAGTATTCGTCAGAATAAAAGCCCTCCAGCGCATCTGCCGTGACTATGTCCCCGTTTTCAGTAAGATCAACTATGTCTACAATCTCAACCACTTCGGGCACGGGCGTGTCCTCTTCCGTGTCAGGTGTGGTTTCGGGAATCTCCGGGAACGGGTCGGTGGGATAGGGGCCTGTGGGATATGGTTCAGTTACCCAACCGTCAGGCAAGTCGCCGGTATCCTCTGTGCAGCCAACAAGACAAACTGCCCACGCAATGACAATAACCATAAACAGTAATGCAATTTTCTTCATAATGATCCCTCCTTTGTTTATCTATCTTATCGATCCTTTGAAACTTTATAATATTCCACACCAAATTTTTCAAGATCATCTGTTGTCATACAGTTCCGGTATAAAGCTTCCTTCACTGTAACGTAACTATTGTTTGATAAAAAAGCGATAACGTATTTTCCTTTTCTTCCTCGATAATAATACTCATATTCTGCGTCTTCAAAGAATAATTCGTCCTCGCCACTATATGACAAATTTTCCGTCTCTGTTCTGTCAATAACATATATAGCCGAAAGTTTGCCTTTGAGGTCATCCGGAGTATTTGGGACTTTATAGTACAGTATACCAAATCGCTCAAAATCTTCGACTGCAGTGTAGTAATACTCTGCTTCCTTGAGTTTAACACTCATTCCGTCATTGTATTCGAGAATTATGTAATCACTCTTTACACCTGGCAGATAGTAGCGGTATTCGTGGTCATTTTTGAATTGCTCAAGTGACAAGTCATATCCAATATCTCCTCGCGCCGTCATGTCTGTCACATTGCAAACTGAGCGTTCGAAAAACGCATCGTATATATCGCACTTTTCCATGTCAGATTTCGCTATGCTTATAAATATAAAGCGATTAATGTCACATTTTTCGTAGCCCGGCTCGATATTCATTTGAACGGTTAGGATATATCCCAAAGGGTCTCCACCGCAGAAGGAACCAACCCCATATTCGGAATAATCGTCAACTGCAAGCTGTGATACTTCACATTTTGCTGAACGATCAGATTCTACCAGATTCATAATTATAAGAGAGTTTTTCTCAAACCATTCCGGGGTGTATTCATCTATTACAGCAACAAATTCATCTGATTTTTCTTTGTTGTCAGCATAAGCTTGCTTCACCTCATCAGAGAAAGAGAAGAATGATTCAAAACCGCTGAACACCGCCATTGGTATATGCACACAGCCTTGAAAATCAGAATATTCAGTAGCGTTAACAGCGTACTTTGAAAAAAATACGGTCTGTCCTATGTTTTCGAATTCTGCTGATTTATATTTGGGGTACTTGGGCTTTATCTCCACGTTGTATTCGATTCCATAGCGGTCGAGGTCATTTATCACAATATATTCTCTATCGAGAGCTTCTTTCACGTCACACGTCGTTCCGTCAGATAATTCAACAATTATATACTGGCTAATTATATTGTTGAAATAATAATACTTATCCTCATCCTCATAAAAGGTTTCAAGGGCTGGTTGTATCATCAGAGATTCGTAGTCTAGCCTGTTGTATATGTTAACAACAATTGGTTCACGTAAAGGCGGTGAATTCGTGGTACTGCATCCACAAAAAACGAGTAGCAATGTAAATAATACAAGTACTAACCCTCTCATAATGCTTCCTCCTTTGTTTATCTACACTTATTAGACGAAATCCACTGGCAAAAGTTCCGATAAATCCCCAAGTATTTACTTTAATTAATATTGTAGTGGATTTCTTTGTCCGCTATGTGAACTGGTGGAAAATTTTTGCTGATTGTTTACATTTTTCGCTACTTGAAAAGGCGATATTTATTTGACAAAGGGCAAGTTAGGTGGTATAATGACAAGAGTATAGATTTTTTCATTTGGAGTAAACTATTATGAAACAGTTAAACAAGAATAATTTCACGAAGAAAACCAGACCTGTGAAGATCCTCCAGTTCGGAGAGGGTAACTTCCTCCGCGCTTTCGTTGAATGGATCATCCAGGATATGAACGATAAGGGCGTGATCGACGCCGGCGTTGCGGTAGTTCAGCCTATGCCTGTGGGCAGAGTCGAGAATCTTGAAGCGCAGAACGGTCTTTACACCGTTTGTCTCGAGGGTATCGACAAGGGTGAGATCGTAAAGACCCGTCAGATCATTGACGTTCTCGAGGATTTCATCAATCCCTTTACACAGTATGACAAGTATCTCGAATACGCAAAGAGCGCAGACCTTGAAGTTGTTATCTCAAACACAACTGAGGCAGGTATCGCCCTGAATGCTGATGACACAGACTTCACAAAGTGCCCCGTAAGCTTCCCCGGAAAGCTTCTCGCATTCCTCAAGGCAAGATACGATCACTTTAACGGTGCTGAAGAAGCCGGTCTTGCAATAGTTCCCTGCGAGCTTATCGACCACAACGGCGCGGTACTTAAGGAAGTGCTGAATCAGCTTGCTGCGATCTGCGGCTACGATGCTGACTTCATTAACTGGATGAACAACGCAAATCACTTCACCGAAACTCTCGTTGACAGAATCGTTCCCGGTTATCCCCGCGACACAGTTGAGTCCATCTGGGAAGAAACCGGATTCAAGGACGACAACGTAGTTAAGGCTGAATGCTTCCACCTCTGGGTTCTTAAGAAGGAGCCTGTTGTTGAAGCACGCTTCCCTGCTGACAAGACGGGGCTTAACGTGATCTTCGCCGATGATATCACTCCCTACAAGCAGCGCAAGGTAAAGATCCTTAACGGTTCTCACACAGCAATGGTGCCGATCGCTTACCTTTCCGGTATCGACACGGTTTCCGAAAGCCTTAACGATCCCGACGTTGGTGAATTCGTGCGCCAGCTTATCTTCGATATCGTTAACCCCACTATTGACCTGCCACAGGATCAGATGAAATCCTTTGCAGACAGCGTTCTTGAAAGATTCAAGAATCCCTTTATCCGTCACGAGCTTATGTCTATTGCTCTGAACTCCACAACAAAGTTCAAGACAAGACTTCTTCCCACATACAACGATTACATCGCAAAGTTCGGCAAGGCTCCCCGCCACATTCTCTTCGCATTTGCTTCTCTCGTAGTATTCTACCGTGGCAAGCGCAGAGACGCGGATATTGCTCTTAACGATGCTCCCGAATACATCGATTTCTGGACAAAGCTGTGGCAGAACGAATGTTACACAAAGATCGCAGAAGGCGCCCTTTCCGCATCCAATCTCTGGGATCAGAACCTTGCAACAGACGAAACCGTAGCACTTGTTGCATCCTACATCAAGGATATTATTGAAAACGGTGAACGCGCAGCACTTCAGAATTTTCTTAAAGCTTAAGAAAGATTGAGGATAAATTTATGAAAAAATTTATGGATAAAGATTTTATTCTGGAAACCGAAACCGCTCAGAAGCTGTATCACGAATACGCGGCTGATATGCCCATTTTCGACTTCCATTGTCATCTGAACGTTCAGGAGATCTATGAAGACAAGAAGTTCCGCTCCATTACAGAGGCTTGGCTTGGCGGAGACCACTACAAATGGAGACTTATGAGACAGCTCGGTGTTGATGAAAGCTACATCACCGGCGACAAGAGCGACTGGGAAAAGTTCGCGAAATTTGCTGAGGTTATGCCCTACGCTATCGGCAACCCCATTTACCACTGGACTCACCTGGAGCTTCAGAGATTCTTCGGAATTGACGAACAGCTCTCTCCCGAGACTGCAAAGAGTATTTACGATCGCTGCAACGAAAAGCTCCAGACACTCACCGCTCGCCAGCTTATTAAGATGAGCAACGTTAAAAAGCTCTTCACCACTGACGATCCCGTTGACGATCTCCACTTCCACAAGCTTATCGCAGAGGACGAGTCCTTTGACGTGGTTGTTGGTCCTGCCTTCCGTCCCGACAAGGTTATTAACATTGAGCTTTCCACATATATTCCCTACATTGAAAAGCTTGGCGAAGTATCCGGAATCAAGATCGACTGCATCGAGAATCTTTGCAAGGCGCTTGAGAGCCGCGTGGAATTCTTCGATTCTATGGGTTGCGTCTGCTCCGACCACGCGCTTGACGTTGTAATGTACGCACCGGCTTCAGATGCTGATGCGGAAGCTGTATTCCAGAAGGCTATGAGCGGCAAGAAGCTTACTCCCACAGAAACCGAGCAGTACAAGGGATATATTCTCGTGTTCCTCGGCAAGCAGTACGCTAAGAGAAATTGGGTTCAGCAGTACCACATCGGTGCTCTCCGCAACAATTCCAAGAGATACATGAGCATTCTCGGTCCCGACACAGGATTTGACGCTATCGAGGATCAGACCTTCGCAAAGAAGCTGTCAATGCTCCTTGACAAGCTTGACTCCACAGACGAGCTTCCCAAGACTATTCTCTACTGCCTCAATCCAAGAGACAACGAAGTTCTCGCTACTATTATCAATTGCTTCCAGCAGGGTGGCGCCGTAAGCAAGATGCAGTTTGGCTCCGCTTGGTGGTTCAACGATCAGAAGGACGGTATGGAACGTCAGCTTATGGCTCTTTCTCAGGTTGCGCTTCTCTCAAAATTCGTTGGTATGCTTACCGACAGCCGCAGCTTCCTTTCCTACACACGTCACGAATATTTCAGACGTATTCTCTGCAACATGCTCGGTAATCTCATCGAAAACGGTGAGTACCCCGCAAACGTTGAATTCGTAGGTCAGATCGTCCGCGACATTTGCTACAACAACTCTATTGCTTATTTCACAAAGTAAATAATAAAACGCTGCTCTCGACCACGGGGGCAGCTTTTTTTATCAAAAAATCTTATAAATTTTCCATAATTAAGTGGATTTTTTCCGTCTTATGTGTTATACTGTAAATTGTATAATTATATAAAGAGGATTTTTGAAAAAATACTGAAAAATCGGGAAAGCGAGGGAACTTTATGAAAAAGAATATCGTCTTAACTGTGTGTGTTTCCTTGCTGATTTTTTGTGTTCTCACAGTTTGCGTATCTGCCGCGGAAGCTGATCACAACGGCGCGAATATTGAAAACGGCGGTTTCTCCGAGGGATACCTGATGAACGACGGAAACGAGCGCACGTACTCCACCTCCTGGGGTGAATCCTCTGTTACTGTAACAAGAGATGACGGTTTAAACTCCTTGTACGTTGTGTTTGACAGACTCCCACCGGAGTGGATACTGACAGACTTATCAAACGGAGATTCCGTTGTATGCGGAAATAACACTTTTCTTCACGAATTTGTAAACGTTGCAGAGCTTTTCGGATATGCCCCCGTGTCGGTCAAGCTGTCCTTTGACACGGGAGTTTCCATTGCGGAGATCTACGGTTTTGGCGCAGGTGAGCTCCCCGGATGGGTTCAGATATGGGAGCCTATCCTTGAGGAGGCAGATCTTCTTATGATTTCATCCCACTCTGATGACGAGCAGCTTTTCTTCGCAGGAGTTCTTCCCTATTACGCTGGGGAGCTTGGACTTCGGGTTCAAGTTGCATATGTAGTGAACCATTTTGATACGAGAATGCGCCCCCACGAGCAGCTTGACGGGCTTTGGGAGGTCGGTGTAAGAAATTACCCCATTATTCCAAAGTTCCCCGACCTTTATTCCGAGTCATACGAAGGGGCTGTTGCCGCTTTTGGTAATTACGGTTATTCATTCGACGATTTCTGCGAATATTTCACCGAGACCATTCGCCGCACAAAGCCACTTGTAATTATGACCCACGATATTAACGGCGAGTACGGTCACGGCACACATATACTTTGCACAGCAGCTCTTCGCGAGTGCATTGAAAAGACCGCTGACGCCGCATACTTCCCGGATAGTGCTGTCAAGTACGGCGTGTGGGACGTGGAGAAGGTTTATCTCCATTTGTACGGCGAGAATCAGATCGTGATGGACTTCGACAAGCCCCTTGAGAAGTTTGGAGGCAAAACTGCTTTCCAAGTATCACAAGACGGATTCAAGCATCACACATCACAGCACTGGACCTGGTTCTACAAGTGGATCTACGGCAGCGGCTACAAGATCACAAAGGCTACAGAGATCACTACCTACTCACCTATTTATTACGGTCTTTACAGAACAACCGTTGGGTACGATGTTGTAGGCGGGGATTTCTTCGAAAACGTAAAGACATACGCAGTTCGCGAGGCTGAAGAGGCAGCACGTGAAACCGAGCCTGCTGTAACGGAAGCCCCCACCACAGAAGCTCCCGCCACCGTGCCATACGCCACAGACGCACCGACAACTGAAGCACCTGAAACTATACCGACTGACAATCCCGGGGATGGCACAAGGCTTGATCCGGTTATTGTAATCGTCGGTGTGGTGGTATTTATGGCAATTATTCTTATTACATCTATGATATTACTGAAAACACCTGACAAAAAACGGAGACACAGATGAGTATTTTTGATAAAGTAACAGTTGTTATTCCCTCCTATAAGCCTGACGAGAAGCTGATCTCCACCTTGAACGGAGTAATCGACACAGGCTTTACTGACATAATCGTTGTTGATGACGGCGGCGGTGAAAAATACGCCCCCATATTTGAAAAGGTTAAGGCTATGCCCGGTTGCACAGTTCTGCACCACCCGGTAAATCGCGGAAAGGGTGCTGCGCTGAAGACCGCTTTTGCATATTACCTTGAGAATCGCCCGGAATCGGTTGGTCTCGTTACCGCTGATGCTGACGGTCAGCACCTGCCCGAGGACATTCTCGGCTGTGCCCGTGATATGGCAGAAAAGGAGAGCGTTATCCTCGGAGTAAGAGATTTCTCTCTCCCTCACGTACCGCCACGAAGCAAAGCCGGAAACCGTTTCACCTCCGGATTTTTCAAGATCTTCTTCGGAATGAACATTTCCGACACACAGACGGGCCTTCGCGCAATTCCGAGAAAGTATCTCAAGCCGATTGCAGAGGTTGAAGGTGACAGATACGAATACGAAACCCATATGCTCTTCCTTATCGGAAAAGCGCATATTCCTATGGCGGAGCACACCATCGACACGGTTTATATTGACGACAACAGTTCCTCTCACTTCAGAGTTGTCCGCGACAGCGCAAGAATCTATAAAATGGTTCTTTTGTTTGCGTTCAGCTCCCTTGTCTGCACGGTGATCGATATTGTGCTGGATCTTACTCTCGCAACAATCGTTTCCGACATTTTGCAGGTATCAAATGTGTTCGCTACAGCGCTACTTGCGTTTGCGGGAGCAAGGCTTATTTCTGCAGTGATCAACTATTTCTTAAACCGATTTGCAGTTTTCAAGGACGGCGGTCGGATCTCATTCCCTCGCTACGTTTTACTTGCTTGCTCGATCTTCGCAGTAAACATAATCCCTATACTGATCGTTTTTGTTTTTCCAATTCCGTTTACAAACGCCATTGTTATGCCCCTCAGACTAATTGTGAGCCTTATGGTCTTCCCTGTAAGCTTTAAACTCCAGCATAACTTCGTGTTCAACAAATACAAATGTATTAAGTAAAGGATCCTTCAATGAATAAGAAACCGAAATTATCGTTCAAATACAAATATCTGGTGTGCGTGACGCTCCTTTTGTGTGTGGCGCTCATTGCCGTTGCTTATGTATGGACTCTCCTTGATGATTACGAGAAATCCCAGCCGGAGAGACAGGTCGAGGCGCAGATAGAGCTTCTCCGTGAAAGTGCTATTGACGGCACTCTCTGGAACAAGTATGCTCTTCCCGATGTTCCAAAGAGCAAGTACGAAAGTATAGATTTCAGAGAACTTTATACTACGCTACTGAAAAACAATGAAATCTCATACAAGCTCAAGCCCGGCACGTTCAGTGAAACAAGCCTGGTTTACGAGATCGTTTGGCAGGACAAATACGTCCTTGCTGACGTAACTCTCGAAAGCGTTGGTGAACCTGTGACAAAGCTTGCGGTATTCACAATTCAGGAGTGGGAAACCTCCTCTGTGGATATTGTTGTTAACGCTCAAACTTACACTGTTGAAGCACCTGCCGACTTTACTGTCACGGTCAACGGAATCGAGCTTGACAGCAGTGAAGCATCCCCTCTCGCTGACGGTTCCGTTAAATACACCTGTGAGAACATTTTTGTCAAGCCAGATATTGTTATCACATCACCCGAAGGAGAAATCGCAACATATAAACAGTCCGGAAAACGATTCAAAACTGTTTTCTACGATTTCAGCCTTACCCTCCCCGCATCTCTTACTGTTTATCTGAACGGACAGCTCCACGAGGGAGTTGAGGTTGGCGACGGTACTGTTCGTCATGAGATCCGTGAGCTTTATGAACCTGAAGTTAAGATAACAGACCTTATGGGCAACACCGTTGAATACACCGGCGGAAGCAGTCTTCCCCTTACATTCTGCCAGGTTATTGTTGACGATAATTTCTCCGTAACAATTAACGGTGAAATTGCTCCTGATTCAATGAAGACTTTGTCTGACAATCCTGATTACGTGCATATCAAGGATTACGCTACCGGTGTTCCTCAGATAGCAACCTATAACATAGCTGTAGTCCTTGACGATGCAAAAATTGTTGCATTGGACGAAGACAGCGGAGCAGTATTTATTGATGCCACCGTAAAATCTCACAATATAACCGATCGTAAGACCGGCAGCGATGTGCCTGAAGACATAGCCGCAGATATCGACGTACTGGCAACAGCAAAAAAGTGGAGCCTGTTTATGTCAAAGGACCTGACCGGCAACAACTACGGCTTCTGGGATCTGGCAAACAGCCTTGTTAAGGATTCCTACCTCTACAACGTGGCTTACAAGTACGCGACAGGTATTGATATTACCTTTACAAGTATCCACACTCTCAAGAATCCGCCATTTGTCAACGAAACCGTGGACAACTTCAAGTGGATAACAGACGACTGCTTCTCCGTTGACATCGGATTTGACAAGCAGATGATTCTCGGAGACGGCAGAGATCTTACCGACACAATGTACTCAACATTCTATTTCGTTAAAAATGAACGCACGGGCAATACGTGGAAATTAATTCAGATAAAGGAGATCGTGGAATAATGGACAGAACAAGAAACCCTTCAAACCGCGCTCCCCGGAAATCAACTCACGGCAATCCTGCAGCGAAGATTATTTTACAGATTCTCGCAGTGTTTTTAACCGCTATAGTCATTCTCGCCCTCACTCTGGTTATTTCAGTCAGAATGATGTGCTCGGAAATCTCTCCGGCAGCCCAGAGAATGTTTGTTACGACCCTGCTTGAAACCGGACAGATGAAGTTTATTCCCTCTCTGTTCCTCTCGGAAGAAAAGATCCAAGAGATCGTAAACACCAACTCCATGAGCTCCTTTGACGAGGAGGTTGACGACAGCCTTATCAGCGTTGGTAATTTCGGAAGCGTTGATATCGGCGGAACTGAAACCGGCAAGGAAGAAAAGGACATTGAGGTAATCGAGATCTCCGGTCCCACATATTATGCTAATCTTATCGTTGTTAAAGATCCTTCAAGAGTAAGCGTTGCTTCCATCTTCCCCTGGAGACACGAAGGTGTTACCCTTGATAAGCTAGTTAATGATGCGGGAGCTATTGCCGGTATCAACGGCGGGCTCTACAACTCATACAACAACTCCGGCGGAACTCCCTACGGTGTGGTTGTATCAAACGGTGAGATCCAGCTTAATGAGCCGAATCAGTGGCCCGGACTTGTGCTTATCGGTCTGACGGAAGATAATATTCTCCAGATCGTAAATATTGACGGTATGTCAAAGGCGCAGGTTGAAAGCCTTATTAAAGATAAAAAGATTCGCGATGCTGTTACTTTCCAGGAAGAAAACAGCGACGTAAACAATCACTTCGTTCAGCTCGTTATAAACGGCGAGGCTCGTGAGCTTAACGGTAAAGGAAGCGGACTTAACCCTCGTACAGCAATCGGTCAGCGAGCAGATGGAGCTCTCCTTCTTCTTGTTACTGACGGACGAGGCAAGAGCGGTCACCTTGGTGCTTCTGCCTCGGATCTCATTAACATTATGCTTGAACACGGTGCTGTGAACGCGGCAAACCTTGACGGCGGAAGCTCATCCTGTATGTACTACGACGGCGAATATCTTATGACAAGCGTTACGTTCTATTATACAAATGCTTCCTGGAAGCTTCCTCTGGCCTTTGTTGTAAATTAAAAACTTAAAAAGCACTGTAAATTTACGGTGCTTTTTTCAATTTACCCTTGTAAAGTGGCAAATTGTGTGATATAATCATTTATTATTTCATATTTCACTATTTGAAAGGCATTCGCTATGAGAATCGCTGTAAAAATCGGAACATCAACCATTGCCCATCCCACGGGCAGACTTAATATAAAACACGTTGAAGATCTGTGCAAGACCATTTCCGACCTGGCAAACGCCGGAAACGAGGTTGTTCTAATCTCCTCCGGCGCCATCGGCATGGGTGTAGGTAAGCTGAATCTCAAGAGCCGTCCAACCGATATTCCCACAAAGCAGGCGGCTGCGGCAGTTGGCCAGTGTGAACTTATGTACGTTTATGATAATTTGTTTGCCGAGTACAATCACACAGTTGCCCAGATACTGCTTACAAGCGCTGACTTTGAAAGCCAGATCAGATTTGAGAACTTCAAAAACACCATGAACCGACTTCTTGAGCTTGGGGCAATTCCCATTGTCAACGAGAACGATACTGTTGCTACTGATGAGATCGTCATCGGTGACAATGACACCTTGGCGGCTATGGTTTCTGTGGCGATCCACGCGGATCTTCTTGTGCTTCTCTCGGATATTGACGGTCTTTACACCGCCGACCCCCACAAGTCAAGTGATGCAAAGCTGATTGACACTGTCGAAGAGATCACACCCGAGATCATCGCTCTGGCAGGGGGAAAAGGCTCCGAACTTGGTACAGGCGGTATGACCACAAAGCTTCGCGCCGCACAGATCTGCACCGAGGTTGGTACTGACATGATCATCGCAAACGGCTCAAAGCCCTACCTGCTTTACGACATTGCAGAGGGCAAGGCTGTGGGAACAAGATTCGTTTCCAAAAAGTGAGGTTTAATATGACTACAATAGATATGCTGAAAGCTGCAAAGCGAGCGGCTCCTTCCCTTTCCCGCGCAAGCAGCGAAACAAAAAACAAGGCTCTCCTCTCAATGGCGGACGCCCTTATAGAAAGTACTGACAAGATCCTTCTTGCCAATGAGATCGACGTTAAGAATGCGGAGGGAAAGATCTCTCCTGTAATGATAGACCGTCTCCGTCTGACGGAGGAACGGATCGAGGGTATGGCACAAGGTATACGCGACGTTGCCGCACTTCCCGATCCCGTTGGGCTAAAGCTTAGCGAGACCATTCGTCCAAATGGACTTAAGATCACAAAGGTTTCCGTGCCCCTTGGCGTTATTGCAATAATTTACGAAAGCCGTCCAAACGTTACATCTGACGCGGCGGCGCTGTGCATTAAGAGCGGTAACGCTTGTGTGCTTCGCGGAGGCAAAGAGGCCTTCAATTCCGCGAGTGCTGTTGCTGATGCGCTGAAGATCGGTCTCCGCAAGGCCGGTCTGTCGGAGGATCTTTTGTTCCTGGTACAGGACACTACTCGTCAAAGCGCGACGGAGCTTATGACTGCTGTTGGGCTTGTTGATGCCTTGATCCCCCGTGGCGGTGCAGGTCTCATTCGTGCTTGTATCGAGAACGCAAAGGTTCCTTGCATACAGACAGGAACTGGCATTTGCCATGTTTACGTTGACAAGGATGCGGATATCGGCATGGCTCTTAATATTATCGAAAACGCTAAAACCAGCCGTCCGTCTGTTTGTAATGCTGCCGAATGCTGTATTGTTCACAGGGATATTGCCAGTGAATTTCTCCCGAAGATGCGGGAGAGACTGGTTGGGGATCGCGAAAAGTCTGGCAAAACTCCCGTCGAGCTGCGTCTTGACGAATCTTCTGCAAAGATCATCGACGGAACTCTGGCAGGCGATGCAGATTTCGACACAGAATTCCTCGACTATATTCTCGCAGTAAAAATCGTTGACAGCGTCGAGGAGGCTGCAGAGCATATCACCGCGCACTCTACCACCCACAGCGAGGCGATTGTCACAAACAATGACGATACAGCTGCTTATTTCGTTTCTGCAGTTGATAGCTCGTCGGTTTACGTTAATGCTTCCACCCGCTTTACCGACGGCGGAGAATTCGGTCTCGGATGTGAAATGGGCATTTCCACGCAAAAGCTACACGCAAGAGGTCCTATGGGACTTTCCGAGCTTACTTCTTATAAATACGTGATCTACGGTAACGGTCAGACACGCTGACGGAGGATATTATGAGAAAAATCAAAATCGGATTTATCGGTTGCGGAAATATGGGCGGTGCTATTGCCTCCAGAGTTGCTCAGTATGAGGACGCCATCGTTTTCGTCAGCGATTATTCTGTAGAAAAAGCAGAAAAATTCGCCTCTGAAATCGGTGCTGCGACTTCAGACAATTTTGAAATTGCAAAAAAGTGTGATTATATCTTTCTTGCAGTAAAGCCGCAGGTAATGGCAGGAGTATTGACTGAAATAAAAGAAACTCTTGCCTCACGCAAGGACAGATTCGTCCTTGTTAGCATGGCGGCAGGCATTACTATCGAGAAAATCAAGTCTCTCTGCGGCGACTTCTCTGTTATCCGCATTATGCCAAACACTCCCGTGGCGGTCGGCTGCGGTATGATCGTTTATGCCACATCCGCTGACGTGAGCAAAGAAGAAACGGAGAATTTCGCAGCATTTATGAAGGACTGCGGCAGGCTTGATCCCATTGACGAAGGAAAGATCGACGCGGCAACTGCAATTCACGGTTGCGGTCCTGCATTCGTATATATGTTCGCAAACGCAATGGCCGACGCTGGTGTTGCCAACGGTCTCACAAGAGATCAGGCAATGGAATACAGCGCACAGACTCTCCTAGGTGCGGCAAAGATGATACTTGAGTCAGGCAAACACCCCATGGAGCTCAAGGACAATGTTTGCAGTCCCGGAGGCAGCACTATTGCAGGAGTTATGGCACTTGACGGTTACGCTTTCAACGCAGGTGTTGAAGCTGCTGTCAACGCCGCTTACGAGCGTACAAAAGAACTTGGTAAATAATACAAAAGTACAAAAACCCCGGAGGCTCAAATTTCCGGGGCTTTTTTCCTTTTTGCTTGCAAAAGGTCGAATATTATGATATAATTTATAATAGATAGGTATTGATATGGAGATATTATACTATGAGTCCTATGATATTTTCACTCCTTCTTTTTATTCTCACATATGTACTGATGCTTGCGTTCCCAAAGTATCGTCCCATCATTGCACTTACTTCTGCCGCAATCTTCATTATCAGCGGTATGATGCCACTCGGTGAAGCCCTCTCAAACATGGACAGCTGGAACGTTCTTCTTATGATCGCCGGTACTATGGGTACGGTTTCTCTGATGATAGAGTCAAAGATGCCTGCTCTGCTTGCCGACCTGCTTATTGAGCGTGTTCCTAACGTAAAGTGGGCAATCGTTACACTCTCACTCTTTGCCGGCATTGTGTCTGCGTTTATTGACAATGTTGCTACCGTTCTTATGATCGCTCCTATCGCTCTTGAGATTGCTAAGAAGTTTAAGATAAATCCCGTTGGTATGATCATCGCGATTGCTGTATCCTCTAACCTTCAGGGCGCGGCTACTCTCGTTGGCGACACTACATCTATATTGCTGGGTCAGCAGGCAGGAATGGACTTCCTTGACTTCTTCGTATACAACGGAAATCCCGGTATCTTCTTTGCGGTTGAGCTTGGCGCGATCATTTCCGCTATCATTCTGCTCTTTATCTTCAAGAAGGAAAACGGCAAGGTTGAATCCGGTGAACGTACTGTTGTTAAGGACTACGTTCCCACAGTCCTGATGGTTGGCACAGTTGTTCTTCTTATCGTTGCATCCATATTCCCGAACAAGCCTGCTATTACAAACGGTCTCATTTGCGTAGTTCTTATGGTTATCGGTGTGGTTTACGACTGCATCAAGAAGAAAGACTTTAAGGCATCCCTCAAAGTCCTCAAGGACATCGACTACGACACAATTCTTCTCCTCTTCGGTCTCTTTATCGTTGTCGGCGGCATCGAAAAGCAGGGTGTTGTTTCAGCTATTGCTAATCTCTTCACAAAAATTGGCGGCGGTAACCTGTTCGTTATCTACTCTATCGTAGTCTGGATGAGCGTTCTCCTGTCCGCATTTATTGATAACATACCCTACACCGCAACAATGCTCCCCGTTATGGCGGGTATTGCTCACTCAATGGGAGTTGACCCCACGGTTCTCTACTTCGGTCTCTTGAGCGGTGCAACTCTTGGTGGTAACCTTACTCCCATCGGCGCATCTGCAAACATAACAGGCATCGGTATTCTCCGCAAGGAAGGATATGAAGTTAAAAACTCCGACTTCCTCAAGATCGGTATTCCCTTTACATTTGCCGCAATTATTCCTGCTTACATTTACATCTGGATATTCTACGGCGTTTAATTCAAGAAAGGATAAACGTTATGCGTAAAACAAAAATTATTTGCACAATCGGACCTGCCTGCGACACTGAAGAAACCTTAACTCAAATGTGTCTCGCAGGTATGAACGTTGCCAGACTCAACTTCTCACACGGTACTCACGAGGATCACCTTGAAAAGATCGAGCTCATAAAAAAGGTTCGCGAGAAGCTGGATCTGCCTATTGCTATTATGCTGGATACAAAAGGTCCCGAGTACAGAATCAAGACCTTCAAGGACAAAAAGATCACCCTTGCTGACGGTGACACCTTCACATTTACAACTCAGGATATTGTCGGTGACCAGACTCGTGTTGCTGTCAACTATGATCACCTTATGCAGGATCTCAGCGTTGGTGACATTATCAAGGTTAACAACGGTCTTGTAATCTTTGAGGTTTGCGAGCTCACCGAGACTGATGCTATATGCAAGGTTATTTCCGGTGGGGAGCTTTCCGACAAGAAGAGCATGAGCTTCCCAAATAAGACCTTAAGCCACGCTTATCTTTCAGAACAGGACAAGGCTGACATTATCTTCGGTATCGAAAATGACGTTGATTTCATTGCGGCATCCTTCGTTTCTACCAAAGACGATGTTGAATCAATCAGATGCCTTCTCAATACAAACGGTGGCGAAAGCATTAACATCATCGCAAAGATCGAAAACCGTGCGGGTGTTAACAACATTGACGAGATCTGCCAGGTTGCAGACGGAATTATGGTTGCGAGAGGTGATCTTGGTGTTGAGATCCCTTATGTTGAGGTACCCTCTGTTCAGAAGCATCTGATCAACAAGTGCAGAATGCTTGGCAGCCGTGTAATTACCGCAACAGAAATGCTTGAATCAATGATCCACAATCCCAGACCCACACGCGCCGAGATCTCCGACGTTGCAAACGCGGTTTACGACGGTTCTTCCGCTATTATGCTCTCCGGTGAGACAGCCGCAGGTAAACACCCTGTTGATGCAGTCAAGACTATGAGCGAGATAGCAGAATATACAGAGCAGCACATTGACTACAAACGCTGGTTCACCACCACAGATTATAAGATCAAAAACATCCTCGACGCTATCTCCCACGCAACCTGTGCTATGGCTATTGACGTTGGTGCCAAGTGCATTATTGTAAACAGCGTATCCGGTCTCACAGCGCGAATGGTTAGCCGCTTCCGCTGTCCTGCTGATATTATGGGACACACCACGAGCCTCAAGGCTTGGCGTCAGCTTAATCTTAGCTGGGGTGTTACTCCCGTACTCAGCGAAACGTATAACTCCCTTGACGTTGTGTTCTATCAGGCCACACAGAACGCGAAGAGAGTGTTTGAACTGAAAAAAGGTGACAACATCGTTATCACCGGCGGTATGATCAACGGTGATCCCGGAAACACCAACACAATCAAGGTTGAAACAATAAAATAAGCCTGCAAAGCCCTCCTCAATTCAGGGGATGGCTTTTCTTTTTTCTATTGCAATTTTCGAGAGAATATCTTATAATTAACTATATCAAATACTCCCGATTCAGGAGGTCAGATTATGACAAACATACTTAACAGATTGCTTCCGAGACCTAAAAAAGTTGAAGAACGCGGCGGTTTTCTTACCCTTTCCGCAGGTGCTCGAGCTTTCACGCAAGACGAGTTTGCAGAAAAGCTTGCCGCCTATCTTTTCAGAGGAAATTTTAGTTTCGCAGATACCATTGAGGGCACGGCATTGACCCTCAAGATCGACGAAGCTATTGAAAATACAGAAGCTTACGTAATTGATATTGACAAGGATATCACGGTAACTGCCGGGGGAAAGAACGGCATTATGTCCGCGCTCCAGACCCTCAAGGATATTGCAGAGTTTGTGGACGACGGAATCAAATTCCCCTGCTGTTGCATAGAGGACGCCCCCTACAAGCCATACCGCGGTGTGCATCTCTATCTGCCGCCCGTGTATATGATGGACGAGTTCCTCGTTCTGCTTGATACTCTGGCTTCACTAAAATATAACAAGATCATTCTTGAGATCGGCGGTTGTGTTCAGCTTGACCGTCATCCCGAGATCAATCTGGCTTGGCTGAAGTTCTGTCACGAAGCTCACACTTATCCTACAGGCCCCCAGGGGATTCAGGGATCAGAGGCTTACTGGAAGGATTCCACCCACGTTGAGATCAGCGGCGGCGGTCTTATCTCAAAGGCTGACCTGCGCCGTATTGTTGACCACTGCAAGCTCCTTGGCATTGAGCTGATACCCGAACTTCAGTCTTTGAGCCACGCTTATTATCTCACCCTGGCTCATCCCGAAATCGCAGAGCGTCCACACGAGAGATGGCCAGATCACTACTGCCCTTCCTGCGACGAGAGCTACGAGCTTTATTTCGACGTTGCTGACGAGCTTCTTGAGGTGATCAAGCCCACTATGGTACACATCGGCCACGACGAGGTTCGCGTACTTGGCGAGTGCCCCCGTTGCCGTGAAAAGAGCGGCCATGAGCTTCTGGCGGGAGACCTTAACAGAATTTACAACTTCTATAACGCCCGCGGTATCAAGATTATGATGTGGGGCGAGATGGTTCAGAACTTCACATCCTGGAAAGGTATGCCCACAGGTGGCGTTGAGCACAATCACGTTGACAAGTATGGCAGAATCTATCACCTGCCTCCCACACACGAGTCTGCGTATATGATCCCCAAGGATATTCTGATGCTTGACTGGTACTACTCCATGGCTGACGGCACGGAATGTGAGTTTAACGAAAAGGGATTCACCGAAATGTACGGCAACTTCCGTGGCTCCCAGATCGCAAACTGGGACAAGAGATCACGTTGCCCCAACGTAATGGGTGCTGAGGTTTCCACTTGGTGTATCCCAAGTGAATATGAGATCGGGTTCAACGGCTGGTTCTACGAGCTTGCCTTCTCCGCTATGGTACTGTGGCACGACGATTTCTGTGACGCAAAGAGGGGAGAATACAGCCGCACCGCTGAAGAATACATGCCTGTAATTATGGAAAAGATCAGCGGAGCACGCGCATTTGACGGTACTCTCGATTCCCTTGCAGAGCTGACTGTAAACAATGGTGAGGCAAAAGATATTACATATCGCTACGGCACTATTGGCGAGGACGTGGCTGCTGCTGTTGCAAAGGGTGGGCTCACACCTCTCAAGGAGGGTGAAAAGCTCCAGCTCAACGGAGAAGCCAAGAAGATCGTATTCTTCCACGCGACTACAGGTCAGCCCAAGGACAGACTCACGACATGGGCGTTTATGGACAAGAGACCCCGCATTCCCGCAAGGTACGTTGTGGATTACGAGGACGGAATGTGCAAGACTGTTATGGTTGAGTTTGGCGCGGCAGGTCACTACGGAATCGCTGTGGGAGACATGAACTCAACCGACGCATATGTTCGCCCAGACGCCCACGGAAATATGCTTAACGACATTGACGATGCAAACGTGGTTGACGAAGAAAAGGCGACCCTATCCCCCATGTACGCACCTGTCGACAACTGGAGAGGGGCAGAAATATACTCCTGCAGATTCGCGGAATTTGACACACCCGACGGCATCCGCACAGTCTACTCCTGTGAGTGGGAAAACCCCTATCCCGGCCACAAGATCACCGGTGTAAGATTCGTGAACGAACCGTTCTCCCATCTGGAAGCCCAGCTCTACGCAGTAGCCCTGGCTAAGTGAGGAGGTTCTTCTTGAACAAGAAAATAAAGTTATTGCTTATAGTTCTTGGTATACTAATAATTGGAGTTATTTCTGCAGTTGCACTGTATCATATGGTGTGGAACGGTGTGATACTTCTCAATAACCCCTCAAAAAGAAAATATCCTGTTCGTGGTGTGGATGTTTCCCATTATCAGGGTGATATTAACTGGGATGTCCTTTCAGGAGAAGATATAGATTTCGCATTTATTAAAGCAACTGAAGGAAGTTCATTTGTTGATGACCGATTTGCTTATAATTTTGGCAAAGCGCAGAAGTGCAGCATAGCTGTGGGAGCTTATCACTTCTTCAGTTTCAGCAGTCCCGGTGCAACACAAGCGGAAAACTTCATTAGCACAGTGTCTCCCTTTGACGGTATGCTTCCTCCGGTAATTGATCTTGAATTCTACGGTGATTTTGCCGTAAATCCGCTGTCAAAGGAAGAGGTTGACAAGGAACTTGGTTCAATGATCTCGGCCATTGAGGAATACTACGGGTTAAAGCCAATAATCTATGCCACGGAAGACAGCTACGAGCTTTATCTCGCAAATGATTACGAGGAATACGATATCTGGATCAGAAATGTCAAAACTAAAGCAAAAATGTCAGACGGTCGGCAGTGGACTTTATGGCAGTACACCAACCGAGAACAGCTCAACGGATACAGCGGTGAAGAAAAATTCATTGATATGAACGTTTTTTTCGGAAGTGAAGAAGAATTTGCGGCGTATCCGCGGTACACCTTAAAATAAAAACAGAAATGAGCAGTTTTTTAGGCTGCTCATTTTTTATTTTTGTTTCATTTTTGTGATCCGATCTTCGTCGGGGGTGACGTAAGCGGTCCAGTTGGTTGAGTATGTTACAAATCCGGGCTTTGAGCCTGCGGGCTTTTTCACCTTGGCTACCTTGGTGTAGTCGACTGGGATCATAACACCGCCGCGAGCCTTTGAGTTGTACGCCGCTATTTCTGCCGCTTCGGTGAAAGCTTCACCTGAGGGATCGTCCTCGCCCTCCTTATTCACAAGCACAACGTGAGAGCCGGGCTGGTTCTTAACGTGGAACCACCAATCTCCCCGGTCAGCAAGCTTTGTTGTAAGATAATCGTTGGCAATATTGTTTCTGCCGCAGAGGACTGTGTGACCGTCGGTTGTAAGGTATTTCGCGATACTGGGGGCTGATTGCTTTTTCTCCGTGTAATTCTTCATTTTGGAGGCATATCCGCTGTGGTAAAGCTCTGCACGGATCTCCGAAAGCTCCTTTTCGCCGTCTGCACGGGAGAGGGAGTCAAGAACAGAGTAAACATATTCAAGCTCCGCCTGTGCACCTTCAAGCTGTTCTGTGAGATGCACACGCGCCGCTTTGGATTTGTTATACTTTTTATAATACCGCTGGGCGTTGGCGGATGGGGTGAGCCGTTTGTCGAGTGGGATCGTTATATCCTCGTAATCCTCGCTCATATAATTCTGGACGGTGCATTCCTCCATACCGCGATTCAGTCGGTAGATATTTGCGGTGATAAGGTCTCCCCAAAGCTTGTATTTTTCGCCCTCATCGCAAGCTGCAAGTTCATCCCGCTGGAGGTTCATCTTCTTGATGATTCTGGTTTCTGCGTTTGAGAGAAGCTTGAAAATGTCGGACATTTTCCTATGCACTCTCTCGTCACGGCTTCGCTCACCGAAGTACACATCAATAAGCTGGCCAAAGGATTCACATTCTTCAACCTGTGCATCTCTGCCGTACTGGCGAATGTCAGTAAACGCGTACTCGATAGGTATTCCTTCGTGGTTCTTTATTACTACGGGCTTACCGCGGAGATCCTTGATCGAGTCGATCGTGGAGAAGAATTTTTCAGTAAGCTCGCGGGATGCCTCACCAAGGGTTGCGTCACACTTCCCTGCGGCTCTGTAAACTATCTCACGGGCGATGAGAGGAGAGATACCGGAGAAATTGGAGATAATAAACTTCTCGGCAGACTTGTTCATATCCGCTTCCGACGCAAGCTTATTGAAGAATCGCAAGTCAACCGCATCGGACATAGGATCGTGCTTGTCCTGCTTGGGCGGCAGCTCGTACTTCATTCCCGACAGCACCTGCCTTTTTTCACTGGTGGTAAAGTCGATGGACTTCAGCACGCCGATGATCTTGTCTTGCTCGTCGGTTATGATTATGTTTGAAAACCTGCCCATAAGCTCACAAATGATATGCTTCTTTGAGGCAAATCCCAAGTCATCGTGGGTGTCAAAGGTGAGTCTCGCCGCTCTTTCAAAGCCAAGCTGCTCTGCCCCCGCAAATCTCGCGCCCTGAAAATGCTTGCGAAGCATCATACAGAACATAGGCGGAGTGGCGGGGTTTTCGGTTTTTAGTTTTGTCAGATTCATTCGCGCACCGTTGCCACCTGCGGATATTGCAAGTCGATGTTCTTCACCGGCGCATCTTATCTGAAACACAGCCTCATCTCGTGAGGGCTGATATATTTTGTCTACTTTTCCGTTCGTAAGCTTTGCGTTCAGCTCTGCTATAACGAATCGGAGCATACCGGCATCGTAAGCCATTTATGTCATCCTCTCAAATCAGTTTTCGTCGTCAAATTCCTTCCTGTAGCATACGAAAGGAAGTACAGTTTTATATAGCTCAAAGCCTGCAGAAACAGCGGTTTTCTTTGAAGCCTCGTTCTCGTCAGAGCAGATATACTCAACCTGCTCGCCTATGGAAATAAGATATTCCGTCAGCTTTGCAACGCAGGAGGCACCGTAGCCGCGTTTTCTGTAATCGGGAGCGCACTCTACGGTGATCTCGGCAAATCCGTCATCTGCTGATATATCATTAAGTCCCGCGAAGGAAACGATCCTGTCGCCGTCCTTGATTACAGCCATTCGATCCATTGGGTCTTCAGGGTCAAGGGCAAACTCGTCAAGAGGGAGGGATTCGTCATAGTCCGCACCGTCAAGGGTGTCGATGATCTCGCACTCCGGTAGTATCTTTGAGGTATCCGGTATATTGCAACGGTATTCCAGATGCACCCGGCAAGCGTCACCGTCTGATTCGTAATCAAGCTCGTCCATTATAGGAATAAGCTTTGCGTAAAGGAACGCCTTTGCCTCGGGCGAGGTTGGGTCAGAAGAAAACTTTTTATCAAACTCCTCTGCTATATCTATGCAAAAAGAATAAGCAAGGATCTCCATTCCATCGTCTGTAATTGACAGCTCAAATGGCACCGCTATATGGTGGCGAGTGCTGATTATCTCATCTTCAAACTGCTTGTCTTCCGCTCTTACCATTTCTTCCTCCTATAGATTCCCTGTTATGGAATATATTGTAACTTATGAGGCTCCCGAAAGTCAACCGTATTTTTATGAACAAAAGTGTCTTTCGGTAATTATAAGGTGAAATATTAGCAAATAATTCCTTGTGTGGCTTAAAAATCCCGTAAACTAAACAATAATTGATGATAATCAGGAGAAAAAGTTACAAATAATCAAAAACAGGTATGGAAATTTCCCCGGAGATATGTTATAATGTAGGATAAGTATGTTATCATGCGATAAGTATTAGATAAATAGTTATACCCTATACCCGGCACAGGAAAGGAAATTTATTATGCCAAGATATATAGAAAAAGCTGAAAAGCTTACATTGCCTGTAATCCCCCTCCGCGGCATTGTGGCGTTTCCCTCTATCCCGCTCAATTTCGAGCTGGAAAGAGAGATCTCCAAGAACGCCTGCCAGGCTGCATTAAACGGTGATATGATGGTGTTCCTCCTTACGCAGAAGGATATTAACGTAGACGACCCCAAAGAGGGCGATCTCTACTCCGTAGGTTGCGTGGCAAAGATCAAGCAGTCTCTGAAGAAACCCCAAGGCGGCAACATCAGAGTTGTTGCAGAAGGCTACTGCCGCGCTTCTGTTATGGAGCTTCGCCGTGAAAACGGTTGCTTCTACGCTGACGTTATGTCAAAGACCATCACAGCAGATTTCAACATGAATGATCTCAAGACTGAGGCGATCATCAGCGAAACAATGAACACCCTCGACGAGATGCTTCGCTATATTCCCTCTTTCTCCGATGATTTCATCGTAACTGCAAGCTCTATCACAAATCCCGGACTTCTCGCCGACTTTATTGCCTCCAGCGTATTTGTACGCTTCCAGGACAAAGCGGAGATCCTTGAAGTTTTCGATCCTATGAAGAGAGCTGAAAAGGCTATCATTCTCATGAAAAATGAGATGAAGCTTCTTCAGGCTGAGCTTGAAATCCAGCGCAAGGTTAAGAAGTCCATTGACGATAATCAGCGAGATTACTATCTCCGTGAGCAGCTCAAGGCTATTGAAAGCGAGCTTGGTATTGACGAGGATTCTGCGGAGCTTACGAAGAAAGTTGCTGCTGTAAAGCTTCCAGCAGAAGTAAAAGAAAGACTCGAAAAAGAAATAACAAAGCTCGGCAAGACTCCCCAGGGCTCACCTGAGGCTGCGGTTATCCGAAATTACGTGGAGACCTGTCTCGAGATCCCGTGGAGCACCAAGACCAAGGACAGAGTTGACATTGATGCGGCTCGCAAGATCCTTGACGCAGACCACGATGGTCTAACAAAAATCAAGGAGCGTATCCTCGAGTATCTCGCTGTAAAGCAGCTTAACCCTGAACTGAAGAATCAGATTATCTGCTTCGTTGGCCCTCCCGGAGTCGGTAAAACATCCCTCGGTGCATCTATCGCACGTGCTATGAAGCGCAAGTATGTTCGAGTTTCTCTGGGCGGTATCCGGGACGAAAGCGACATCCGCGGTCACAGAAAGACATACATCGGATCTATGCCCGGACGCATTATTACTGCTCTTACACAGTGCGGTTCACTTAACCCGGTTATGCTTCTGGACGAGGTTGACAAAATGTGCTCCGATGTACACGGCGATCCGGCTTCTGCTCTTCTCGAGGTTCTCGACGGCGAGCAAAACAAGGCTTTCCGCGATCACTTTATCGAGCTTCCCGTGGACCTCTCCGACTGTATGTTCATTGCAACTGCAAATACACTTGACACAATCCCTCGTCCCCTTCTCGACCGTATGGAAGTCATCGAGCTTCATACATACACCCCTGCCGAGAAGCTGGCTATCGCAAAGAATCACCTCCTTCCCAAGCAGCTCAAGCGCCACGGTCTCAACAAGCGTATGCTGAAGATCACCGACGCTGCAATCGAAGAGATCATTGCAGGATACACCCGTGAATCCGGTGTACGTAATCTTGAACGTGAGATCGCTTCTCTCTGCAGGAAAGGCGCCAAGGTTATCGTTGAAGAAGGCAAAAAGTCCGTTACCATTGACAAGGTTAACATGGAAGCCTACCTCGGTCCGCGAAAGATCATTGACGATTCCCTCTCCGAGCGCGATCTTGTTGGCGTAACAAACGGCCTTGCATACACCGAGGTTGGCGGAGATATGCTCAAGGTTGAGGTTCTCGCCGTTGATGGCAGCGGTAAAATCGAGCTAACGGGAACTCTTGGCGACGTTATGAAGGAATCCGCTCATATTGCCGTAACATACACCCGCGCTCACTGCGACAAGTTCGGTATCCCCGCAGATTTCTATAAGACAAAAGATCTACATATCCACGTACCTGAGGGAGCAGTTCCCAAGGATGGCCCCAGCGCCGGCGTGACTATGACAACTTCAATTATCAGTGCCCTTTCCAAAATCCCCGTCCGCCGCGATATTGCCATGACAGGTGAGATCACCCTTACAGGCCGCGTTCTTGCAATCGGCGGTCTCCGCGAAAAGTCCACTGCCGCTTACGCTATGGGCATCCGCACTATTCTCATTCCTGCGGACAATATGCGTGACGTGCATGAGCTTGATTCCGTTGTGGCGCAAGAGGTTAAGTTCATTCCCTGCTCCACCCTTGACGACGTACTTCGCGTTGCCCTAGTGAGAGAAAGAGAATTCGACATTGACCTTTCCGACAATGAAAAAGCAGACAAAAGAGACGAAAAGAAGATCGTGGTTCAGCCTTCCAAGGGGAAGCGAATCTACGGTACAGTATAACAAAGGTGAATTATGAAACCGAATCTTAATAACGTTTCACTAAAAATATCCGCAGGTATTCCAAAACAGTTTCCTGCCGACCGTCTGCCTCAGGTTGCTTTTTCCGGCAGATCAAACGTTGGTAAAAGCTCCCTGATCAACTCTCTTCTCAACAGAAAGAGCCTTGCTCGTGTCAGCGGTGAGCCCGGAAAGACCATCACAGTCAATTTCTACGATATCGACAAGAAGATGTACCTTGTTGACCTGCCGGGATACGGCTACGCAAAGCGCACAAAGGAAGACAAGATCAAGTGGTCCAACCTTACCGACGGTTATTTTACAAATAATAAGAATATTGACTCTGTAAAGCTTATTTGCCAACTTATCGACAGCCGTACAGGCCCCACAGACGACGACTACGACATGCTCTACTATCTCCGCGAGACAGGGATGCCCCACATCATCGTCGCAACAAAGACTGACAAGCTCAATGCTACAGAAAAAGCAAAATTCAAAGAGATCATTGAGGGCGACGAGCTTACTGCCGACCTTCCCGTGATCATGTGCTCCGCGAAGTCCAATCTCGGACGCGATGATCTGTGGCGTCAGCTTTATGCATACTGCAAACTCTAATTCCATTTATCCAAAAAGAGGCTATTAAAATGATCCTTCACCCCACTTACGATATAAACGATCAGGGTCACCTGACTATCGGCGGTCTTGACTCCGTTCTGCTTGCCGGAGAGTTTGGCACTCCCGCATATTTCCTTGACACAGATGCTGTAAGAAATATGTGCCGCCTTTACAAAAGATGCTTCGCCAAGTATTTCGGCGAGAATTCCATTCCCGTTTACGCAGGCAAAGCTCTTTGCTACAAGGGTCTCTACTCTCTCATTGCAGAGGAGGGCCTTTGCGCAGACTGCGTATCCTCCGGCGAGCTGTACACAGCAAATGCCGCAGGATTTCCTATGGACAAGGTGTTCTTCCACGGCAACAACAAGACTGACTCCGATCTCCGTTATGCTCTCGAGGTGGGTGTCGGACATATCGTAGTTGACGGAATTGACGAACTTCTTGCTCTCGACGGTATAGCAGGGGAAATGGGCAAAAATCCCACCATTCTCCTCCGCATCACCCCCGGTATCGACCCTCACACTCATCAGAAGATCGTAACCGGAAACGTTGACTCCAAATTCGGTATGGCGATCCTTACAGGTCAGGCATTCGAATTTGTTAAGGCTGCTCTTGAGTGCAATAATCTTACTCTCGACGGATTCCACTGTCACGTTGGTTCCCAGATTTTTGATATTGATCCTTTCACAGAAGCTTGCGACATTATGCTGGCATTTGTTGCAAAGGTCAAGGGTCTCTACGGATACGAAGCAAAGATCCTCAATATCGGCGGCGGATTCGGTGTTCGCTATACTGAGGATGATCCCCAGATCGACTACGAAGCAAACATTCGCGCGCTTGGCGAAGAAATTGATAAGATGTGCGCAGAATACAAAATAGACAAGCCTATGCTTCTTATGGAACCCGGTCGTTCAATCGTCGCGGCAGCCGGTGCTACCCTTTATACCTGTGGCACAGTAAAGTCCGTAACCGGATTCAGAAATTACGTTTCCGTAGACGGCGGTATGCCCGATAATCCAAGATATACCCTGTATCAATCGAAATACACCATTCTTAATGCAACACGTGCGAATGCCCCCGCAGATTTTCCCTGTACTGTCAGCGGACGCTGCTGTGAAAGCGGTGACCTTCTTGCTGAGGGAATCAGCATGGCTACACCAAAGCGCGGCGATATAATCGCAACTCTGGTTACCGGGGCGTATAACTACTCTATGGCGTCAAATTACAACAGAATCCCGAGAGCTCCCATCATTGAAATCAGCGGTGGTGTCGCAAAGGTAGCTGTTCGCCGCGAAACATTCGCTGACGTTGCTTCCCTTGATATTTAACGGAGGTCAGAATTGTTTAATTTTACTGTTCAGGACGTTATTGATATCCTGTATAGAATTCCATGTGTGCTTATTGCGCTGATCCTTCACGAGGTCGCCCACGGCTGGGTTGCTTATAAGCTTGGCGACCCCACAGCGCGAAACCTTGGCCGATTGACCCTTAATCCCCTGAAGCATTTGAACCCTATCGGCACCCTGTGTATGATATTCTTCCGCTTCGGCTGGGCCAATCCCGTTCCCGTTAATATGCGCTACTTTAAAAAGCCCAGACGGGACATGGCCATTGTCGCTCTTGCAGGACCTGTCACAAATATGATCCTTGCGGTCATTGGCGGATTACTGTATGCTACATTCTTCAAATTTTTCCTCTCGAATGATATAGTTACCTACAGCTATTACATTGGGAACACCGCCGCTCTGCCCCCTGCTACTTTTTGGATTTCCTTGAAGGTAGCGCTGGTGGAAATGTCACTTACGTTTATGTTTTTGAATATCTCTCTGGCTGTGTTCAATTTGATTCCTATCAATCCCCTTGACGGATCGAGGATCCTTCATTTGCTCCTCCCTGCTAAGGCTTACTACTGGCTTATGCAGCACGAGCGTTATATTATGATAGGTCTTATGGTCCTCCTTTGGACCGGCATTATCACAAAGCCCCTTTCTGCCGTTGTTATGTGGGTAGCTAACGGCATCATTGATATTATTACTTTAATTCCGTTCTTTGGGTAAATTATGGAAATTATTAATTACAAATTTGAGTTATTTGAGGGTCCCTTGGATCTGCTTCTCACATTGGTTGAAAAGAATAAAGTGAAAATCGAGGATATCCCTATTGACCTCATTTGCGATCAGTATATGGAGTATATCCGCGAGGCTTCCCTTTACAATATTGAGCTTGCATGCGAGTTTTTATATATGGCAAGTGAACTTATGCTTATCAAGAGCCGTATGCTCCTGCCACGAGATCCCGAAAAGGATGAGGACCCCAGAAAGATCCTTATTGACGCCATCCTCGAATATCAAAAGGCAAAGCTTGCAGCAACAGAGCTATCCGATCTTTATATGGAATACGGCACCCGTATGGTTAAGGAAACCGATGACATCTCTCCTGACAAGACTTATGTTGCGGATCATTCCATAGAGCTTCTTCGTGCGGCGCTTATTCACGTATTCACAGAAACAAAACTAAACGAGAAAACCGCTCAAAAGGAATTTGACAACATCGTAAACGCACCGAGAATCCCCGTGCATACGATCATCACAAATCTTCTGACCAATCTTCGTCAGGGCGACGTTTTCCTTGATGGATTCCTTCGCGATTCCGAAAACAAGTCGGAAATAATCGCAAAGTTCATTGGTATTCTCGAGCTGCTCAAATCCCACATCATCTCAATTAACGATGATATGGCTGATCCGGAAACCGGTGTAACAAATATGGCAACCCACGCAAAGATCTCCCTTATTGCGTCTGATGCGGAAATAGAATTCTCCGCTCTTGACAGTTATCAATAAAAGTATAGGATTTAAAGTTATGGACAATACAAATCAACTCCCTATTAACGAAGGACCCAACTACTCAATGGAAGAGCGTTTTGCAATTATCGAAGCGTGTCTTTTCGCCGCAGGTCACCCCCTTACATACGAAAGACTCGCGGACGTTTTGAATCTTACAGTAGCGGAATGCGAGGACACCGTTGAAAAAATGGCGGCTGTGTATAACAATGACGCTCCCATTCCCCGGGGTGTTATGCTTGTGAGATTCCCCGAATCCTGCCAGCTTTGCACAAAGGAAGCCTATGGCGACCAGATCAAGATCGCTCTGGGTATGAAGCGTGGCGGTAATCTCTCCCAGTCTCTTCTTGAAGTTCTTGCTGTTATAGCTTACAATCAGCCTACAACTCGTGCCTTTGTTGATGCGGTACGCGGTGTTGACTCCAGCTATGCAGTTGGCGCTCTTACAGAAAAGGATCTCATTGAGCAGTGCGGCAGACTTGATGCCCCAGGACGTCCTTCCCTTTATCGCACCACAACAAAATTCCTCAGAGTATTCGGTATCTCCGAGCTTTCCGAGCTTCCCACCATTACTCTGAGAAATGATAACGGCGAACCCGTTGAGATCACCCCTACTGCCGATCCCTTGACCGAGCAGGTGGGAATGGATATCGATTAATTCGATAATCATAGTTAATTCAAATTTTGCAAACGGAGGTGAGTGGCATGATCGTATTGTATATTCTTCTTGTAATCATACTGTTTTTTGCGCTTATACTCTCCCTTCACATCAAGGTGTTTATTAGGCTTGATAATGAGCTGCGGTTGCGAGTCGGACTTGGTCCTGTAATTATTACACTCTCACCCAAAAAGAAGAAGAAAGTAAAGGCTTCCGACTTCACCTATAAAAAACACCGTAAAAGACTTCTTAAGGAAAAAAAGAAGCAGGACAAAAAATCCCGCAAGAGAGCCGAAAAGGAAGAAAAGAAGAAGCAGGCTAAGCTTCTGAAAAAAGAAGCTGAAACTGCCGCAAAAGCAAGTGAAGAAGCGACCGCCGGCAACAAGCTCGGCTCGATTATGGAGCTTATCAAATTTGTCCTCTCGGAGCTTCCGGTATTTGCGTCTTACATTAAAACCGATATAAGACAGATCTACATTACGGTTGGCGGAAAGGATGCTGATGTGACAGCACGGTCATACGGCGCAATTTCTGCTATCCTTGCAAATCTGATCGAGCTTCTCAAAAACAAAACCCAGTTACGCCCCGTAAAAGATCGGGCAGTCGGCGTTTTTGCGGATTTTACCGCAGAGAAGACATCCTACCGTCTTGATCTCTATTTCAGACTCCGTCTATTCTCCATAGTACGTGTCGGTTGGCACACACTTAAATGGTTCATTTCTCAAAAAATCCAAGAATCGAAAACACAAGCTGCAGTGCAGCATAAAATACAAAAATAAATTAATTACTATATTCGGAGGTTTATTATGGCTGAAAACACCAACAAACTTGGCGAGATGACTAAATCCTCTCTTGAATCCATCCGCTCTCTTCTGGATGCCAACACTATTGTAGGCGATCCTATCGAAACAACAAGCGGCACTTGCATTATTCCTATTTCAAAGATCTCCGTTGGATATGCGTCCGGCGGCGTGGACTACGCACAGAAAGAAGCAGCTTCCAAGCCTAACAATTTTGGCGGCGGCGGTGGCACAGGCCTTACTGTTACTCCTGTAGCTTTCCTTGTTGTTGATGCAAACGGTGGCGTTAATATTCTTAATGTAAACTCCCCTGTTGCATCCGGCTCCGCCCCTGCTGATACTGTTTCTCAGGTTGTTGGATTCATCGAGCGTTCTCCCGAACTTATCGAAAGAATTAAGGCAATTTTTGCAAAGAAAAACGAAGAAAACAATATTTAACTTTTGCGGCGATATTTTTTGAGGATTTTTTACTTGCACTTCGCAAATAATACGGATGAAATCTGTATTATCGGAGTGAAATATGAAATTTTTTCTTAAAACTATCGCCTTGCTCCTGTTTACTGCTTCTCTTCTGACCATAGGCGTAAACGGTATCGACGTGTCTGCACGGTCTGCTGTCCTTATCGAAGCCGACACCGGTGACGTGATCTATAACAAGCACGCTGACGAGCGAATGTCTATGGCGAGCACCACAAAGATTATGACCGCACTTGTGGCTATAGAAAACGGGGATCTATCAAAAGAGGTATCCGTTGCAGAAGAAGCTTGCGGTATCGAGGGATCAAGCATTTACCTGACCCCAGGTGAGGTGCTCACCCTTGAGGATCTGCTGTACGCAGTAATGCTGGAAAGCGCAAACGATGCTGCTGCCGCTGTGGCATATGAGATTGCCGGTGGTATTGAGCCGTTTGCTGACCTTATGAATGAGACTGCTGCGCGACTTGGTCTTCTGGGCACTCATTTTACAAATCCACACGGACTTGACGAGGCTGACCACTACACTACGGCCCTTGACCTTGCGCGACTTGCGGCTTATGCGCTTGAAAACGAACAATTTAAGACCATTGTCTCCACCTATAAAAAGCAAATACCTCTCAGCGGGGATGAGGGCACTCGCGTTCTTGTGAATCACAACAAGCTACTGCGGCTGTCAGAGGATGTTATCGGAGTAAAAACCGGTTTCACCAAGCACAGCGGTCGTTGTCTTGTGTCTGCCGCAGAGCGTGACGGAGTTCGGGTTATTGCAGTTACTCTGAACGCTCCAGACGACTGGAACGATCATCTCACCTTGCACGAGCTGGGATTCTCGGAGTATGAATCATACACCTTGGCGGAGCCCGGTGAGTTTACTGTGGAGATTCCCTGTACCGGTGCTAACGGCGGTCTTATTATGCTCCAAAATCGTGACGGACTTTCGCTTACAATGAAAAGGGGCAAGGAGATCACCCACGAGATCATTGCAGATCATCTGCTGTTCGCGCCTGTGGAAATAGGCGAGGAGCTTGGTGCGGTGGTATTCTACTGCGACGGTCTGGAAATAGGGCGCGTTCCCTTGTATTCAACGGTTGAGGTAGCGCAGCCGGAAGAGACGCCGCCTTTTTATCAAAAAATTCTTGACTTATTCCGATGAAATTCGGTGAATTATGGAAAAAATACGACTTCAGAAATTTTTAAGTGAATGTGGGATAATGTCCCGTCGTGCTGCAGAAGCGGAGATTGCTGCCGGAAAGATCACGGTCAATGGGGTGAAAGCCTCTCTTGGCGACAAGATCGATCCGGATGTTGACACTGTTGAATACTGCGGCAAGGTCATTGAACAAAAAAACAGCGGTGGCATCAGTCGCCGCAATACATACTTAGCTCTGAACAAGCCTATCGGTTACGTTACAACCATGTCTGATGAGCAAGGCAGAAAGACTGTCCGCGATCTCCTTTCGAATGTTGGAACGAGAGTTTATCCCGTTGGCAGACTGGATATGTATTCTGACGGGCTTCTGATCTGCACCGACGACGGAGAGCTGACAAACAAGATCACTCACCCCTCCCACAGCATACCGAAGAAATACCTTGCTACCCTCACAGCGCACTTGACTGATGAGGATATCCGCAAGCTTGGCACTCCCTTTGAGCTTGACGGGTATATGCTCCGCCCCTTTGAGGTCCGGCTTGTTGAATACACTCGCACCTCTGGTGGAGACTCAACTGTGGTGGAATTCACTCTTCACGAGGGCAGAAATCGCGAGATCCGCAACATTTGCGCTCACTATGGATACAAGCTCACACGGCTAACCCGTATCTCCGTTGGTGAAATTAAGCTTGACGGTATTTCATCGGGCAAATGGCGTCATCTCACAGAAGACGAAGTTCAATATCTGAAAAATATTTAAGAGGTATACTATGTTTCAAGTTCAACCTGTTCGCTCCAGAGAATTGCAGGAGCAGATTGCCGATGCTATCGGATGCGAATTTCACAAAGATACATACGCGTTTTTTGCCGGTGAGGTAACTGATGACGGCACTACGGTGACTTCCCTGATTGGTCTTTGTCAGTTCACATTTGATCCCGAGAAGTCAGTGATCAAGTCCTTGGCTGCTGCCCCGGGGTCAGAGGAAGACGAGGCGATGACAATTCTTGTCCGCTCCGTTATGTACTCGGTTTATCGTGCGGAGATACCGCTTATCGCTTTTGCCGAAGGT
Source organism: Oscillospiraceae bacterium (assembly GCA_015064355.1). Classification (GTDB taxonomy): domain Bacteria; phylum Bacillota; class Clostridia; order Oscillospirales; family CAG-272; genus UMGS1696. Next base: position 59,652 of record SVSJ01000006.1, read on the forward strand.
GTTTATCCAGACGACAAGATCAAGAAAATGGGCTTCCGCAATATAGGCGGCGAGTGGCAGATAGATCTCGTAAAGTTCTACGAATCCCCCTGTCATTACAACGCAGGAAAATAATAAAAGAAAACAGTCTTACGGAAAAACCTAAAGACTGTTATTTTTTATATTATCTCGTCAATGTTCATGTCGCGCGGACAAGCGAAATACTCAACTCCGCCTTCGTTCACGGTGTATTCGCGCACCTGCTCGTCAGCTCCGTATAGCTTGCGAACTTTATCCGGGAATTTCAAGCAGATTTTACCTACACGGCTTGCTGCAACGATGATCTTCTCGTCTCCGTAAGTGAATGGTTCACGTACGTAAACAAAATGCTCGGGAGTGAGCTTCAGTACTCTGAACAGTCCATCACGGAACACTTCGTTGTTCTTTCTGATTCGTCCAATCCGTCTGTAGTGACGAAGAAGCTCGCGATTGATATTCGACCACGGGAAAGGCTTACGGCAGAACGGGTCCCGATAACCCTCAAGTCCTGCCTCGTCTCCGTAAAATACGCAAGGCGCCCCGGGGAGTCCGGCAATAACTGCATACGCAAACTTTAGTCTATCCACCGCCACCCGTCTCTGATCATCGTTCATTTTCGCAGTTGACAGCTCTCGATTGCTTCTATTTCCGCAGGGCTCGCCGCCAAGAACGGTAAGAATTCGCTCGGTGTCGTGAGTTCCAAGGAAGTTTAGCAGATTGTCAGAGGATTGCTTTGGGTATCTGCGATACAAGGTTTCCGTTGCCCACCGCAGAGCCTCCGCGTCACCGTGCATTGTATAGGCGATTATTGCAGCGCGCAGTGGGTAGTTCATTACCGAGTCAAGCTGCCCGCCGAGAAGGTATTTTCTTCTCTCACCGTAGGCAACCTTGTCAGTGGCGTCCTCCCATACTTCACCAATGATTACACCATCGGGATTGCGCTCCTTGACTGCCGTGCGCAAGTCCTCAAGGAACAGGTCAGAGATCTCGTCTGCTACGTCGAGTCGCCAGCCTGCAATCCCAGTGCACATCCATTTATCAATAACGGAATTGCAAATAAAGCGGCGATAGTCCTCGTTTGAGCTATCAACTCGCGGCAGGATTTTCACACCCCACCAGCTATCGTATTCTTCGGGGAATTGGCTAAAGTTATACCAATCATAATATGGAGATTCCTTTGACTGATACGCTCCAAGAGAATCATACTTGCCGTGTCTGTTGAAATACACGCTGTCGTCGCCCGTGTGATTAAAAACGCCGTCAAGGATAACGTCGATTCCGTATTCCCTTGCCAGATCGCAGAGTTCCCGGAGAGCAACATCCCCTCCGAACATTGAATCAACGGAAAGATAGTCACCGGTATCGTATTTGTGGTTGGAATACGCGTCAAACACAGGGCAAAGATAGATCGTACTTACTCCGAGAGATGCTATGTACTCTAATTCTTCTGCAACGCCGTAAAGGTCACCGCCAAAGAACATATTGTTGGGTAGTGGCGCGCCGGGATACTCCGCGTACTGGGGAATTCCGTTGTCCCAGTCCTCGTTAAGCATCGCGCCCTCCTTTACCCCGCATTTGCCGCTTCTTTTGAATCGGTCAACGAATATCTGATACACAACGCCTCTACGGTAGCTCTCGGACGTTTTGTAGGCGTCATTATAAAGGAGAAGCTGACGCTCGCCAACGAAGTCTTTGAGCTCTGTGAGAGCCAGAGGACGCTCTCCGCCCAGATAAACGGTTCCCTCATCGTTCTCCACCGCGTAATGGTAATAATACAGGCCTGTTTTATCTGTATCCTCGGTGTCACCAAACTTTTTGAAATTCAATTCGTGGGAGAATGTGAGGCAGTCTCCGTCATTCTTCACGTCGGTGAACCGTACCTTTCCGTACAGCTCCTTTTTGCCGCCCCATCCGTCCTTGTGGATAACCATAACAACGGATTCAGCAGCCATTTCCTTCGGTATACTTACAGAAAAACGCACAGTGCCGCTGCAGGAGAAAGCTCCAAACAGCGACACATCACGGTTTTCAAGTATATCGAACTTTTTTTCTTCGAAATACTTATTTTTCATTATTATTTAACTTCTGAAATGTGCCAGATTCTGTCGGCATATTCTTTTATACTTCTGTCGGAGGAGAAGAAGCCTGCCCCTGCTATATTGCAGAGAGATTTCTTTGTCCAAGCTGTCTGATCCCGGTATGTGTCGATAATACTGCCGAAGGTGCTCATATAAGAGTCGAAGTCGGCAAGGCACATATACGGGTCAGCTACGCCGTGGCTGTGGAGAAAGTAGTTATACATTGATGTGTAATTATATCCGCCAAAGGAGCCAAGGAGTCTGTCGACAGTAGTTCTGAGCTTATTACTCTTATGATAATAAGTGATAGATGAGTAACCCTGCTTCCACAGGTCGTCAACCTCTTCTGCGCGGAGACCGAAGATGAAGATGTTATCGTCACCCACAGCGTCCTTCATTTCAACGTTAGCACCGTCAAGTGTACCGAGAGTAAGGGCACCGTTTACCATGAACTTCATGCAGCCTGTACCGCTGGCTTCTTTACCTGCAAGAGAGATCTGTTCGCTGATGTCTGTAGCGGGCATAAGAACCTCTGCTGTGCTTACGTTGTAGTCTTCAAGATATACCACGCGGATAATATCGCGAACCTTGGGGTCACGTGCGATCTCTTCGCCCAGATTCCAGATCAGCTTGATAATATCCTTTGCTGTATAGTATCCGGGAGCAGCCTTACCGCCGAAGATAAATGTTACGGGAGTATAGTTGCCATTGGGATTAGTCTTGATCTCGTTGTAAAGAGCAATTATCTTGAGCACGTTGAGAAGCTGACGCTTGTACTCGTGCATTCTCTTAACCTGAACGTCAAATACGGAATCGGTATTAAGAGCCTTACCGGTCTTGTCGAAGTAATACTTCGCGAAGGTTTCCTTGTTTTCTTTCTTGATCGCGCGGAGTCTGTCGTGGATTGCGGTATCGTTCTCGTACTTCTTGAATTCGGAGAGGAGACCAAAGTCTTTTCTGTATCCTGCGCCGATAGTTTCGTCAAGGAGAGATGTGAGACCGGGATTGGAGTGGCACAGCCAACGTCTCATAGCAATACCGTTTGTTACATTTGTAAACTTATAAGGCATTGCTTTGTAGAAGTCGTGGAATACAGTACGCTTCAGAATATCGGAGTGAAGCTCGGATACGCCGTTAACTGTATGGGATGCCGCTACGCTGAGGTTTGCCATTCTCACCTGGGAATGAGCAACGATAGCCATGCGGGAAATTCTGTCCCAGTCACCGGGATACATGTTCCAGAGGTCAGCGCAAAGTCTGCGGTTGATCTCTTCAACGATCATATAGATTCTGGGAAGCTTCATCTTGAAGAGGTATACGTTCCAGGACTCAAGAGCTTCGGGAAGAACTGTATGGTTTGTATAGCTTACAACCTGTGTAACAACAGACCACGCGGATTCCCAGGAGTAAGAATATACGTCCATGAGGATACGCATAAGCTCAGGAACACAAAGTGCGGGATGAGTATCGTTAATGTGAATAGCGATCTTGTCTGCAAGGTTATAAAGTGTGCCGTAATGAGCAAGGTGGTCGGAGATAATACTCTGGAGAGATGCGGAAACAAGGAAATACTGCTGTGTCAGTCTGAGGAGCTTACCCTCTTCGTGATCGTCGGAGGGATAAAGCACCTTTGAGATAACTTCAGCATTGGAGATCTCCTGAATAGCCTTAACGTACTGGCCCTGTGAGAACAGGTTCATATTGAAATTGGAAGTATCAACAGCTTTCCAAAGGCGAAGAACGTTAACAGCCTTGGAATCAGCACCGGACACCATCATATCGTAAGGTACTGCGCGAACTTCCTGATAATTTTCGTAAATGATCTCGCACTTGCCGCTATCCCAGGATTCTCTGACAGTACCGCCAAGTTTGATGTTGAAGGCCTTGTCAGTTCTCGGAACAAGCCACGGGCTTCCGTCGTGCATCCAATCGTCAGGAAGCTCAACCTGGTTACCGTCTACGATGCGCTGCTTGAAAAGGCCGTATTCGTAGCAAATGGAGAAACCGGTTGCCGCATAATCAAGTGCGGTAAGAGAATCCATAAAGCAGGCCGCAAGTCTGCCAAGACCACCGTTACCAAGTCCGGGGTCGGGTTCTCTTTCGTATATTTTATCAAGGTCAAATCCCATTTCGGAAAGAACCGCTCTGTATTCGTCAGCTACACCGAGATTCATAAGATTGTTTCTGAGCTGACGGCCCATGAGGAATTCCATGCACATATAGTACACTCTCTTGGGATTGCTCTTTTTGATGCTTTCACGGAAAACTGAGCGCTTTGCTGTAAGCAGGTCCTTAACGCTGAGCATAGTAACCTTACAGATCTGGTCTTCTGTTGCTTCAGTGGGACTGATGCCATAATAATTTCTCAGTTTTGCCTCAATATTTTCTTTGATTTTTGCCTGAGTAATTTTTGTGTTTTCCATAGTTTTTTGCTGCCCCTATAATTTATTTCGGCGCAGTCTGTCCGAGTGGGCAAACTGCGCTGAATTTACATACTATTATTTTAACCGATTCTGTTGTATATATCAATATACCTTTTAGCCGAAACATTCCAAGAAAAATCGATTTTCATGGCATTTTTCACCAAATTTGACCATTTGGAATGATCGTAATACATTGAGATTGCATATTCTATTACATGCAACATATCGTGAGCGTTGTAATTTCGGAAGGAGAAACCGTTGCCCGTTCCTTCATATTCGTTAAACGGACGGATAGTATCCGCAAGTCCACCGCACTCACGAACGATCGGTACTGTACCGTACTGGGACGCGATCATTTGCGCCAGTCCGCAAGGCTCGCTCTTCGACGGCATTAGGAACATATCAGCTCCCGCGTAGAATTTTTTTGAGAGAGATTTATTATACTCAAGCTTTACGCAGACTTTTCCGGGATTGCGATAGGAAAGATCGGTGAAGAATCTCTCGAGCATTGGCTCACCTGTTCCAAGAAGAACAAACTGAACATTATTATGTCCGATAACATCCTCAATTACCCTCTTTACAAGGTCGAAGCCCTTGTGAGCCGCCAGTCGCGAAACCATAGCGATCACCGGTGTACCGGGTTCTTCGGGAAGTCCGCAAACTCTCTGTAGATCTGCCTTTGCCAGTGCTTTACCAGACAGGTCGTCACAGTTGAAGTTTGCTACGATCTCAGGGTCATTTGCGGAATTGTAGTATTCAACGTCGATTCCGTTTATGATTCCCGTAAGCTTCCCTTCCGCATCTGACTGACGAAGAATGTGGTGGAGACCGCTTGAGTAATATTCCGTAAGTATTTCACGGGAATAAGTTGGGCTCACCGTATTAACCATATCAGCGCACACGATCGCACCCTTTAAGAGATTGATGCAACCGTTGTATTCAACAACTGTTCTGTCCCATTCGGGAAGCTCGAACACATCGCCGAGAATGCTGAAATCGAATACGCCCTGGTAGTCAATGTTGTGAATGGTAAACAATGCGGAGATTCCGCGATATTCCGCCAAGTGTCCGTACTTACGTTTCAAGTATATGACGGAAAGTGCAGTCTGCCAGTCATTTGCGTGAAGAATATCCGGGTAAAAGTTAACTTCAGCCATAAGCTCAAGAACGGCCTTTGAGAAGAACGCAAATCTCTCTGCGTCGTCATAGTTGCCGTAGAGCATACTTCTCTCAAAATAGTAAAGGTTATCAATAAAATAGAAGGTTACTCCATCTGACTTTGTTTGCCAGATGCCGCAGTACTGATTTCTCCATGAAAGCTTTACGGTTATCTCGGATACAAGTTCCAGCTTATCGTAAAACTTTTCGCGAATACTGGGATACAGCGGAATAACAACGCGCACGTCCCCATCTGCACCCAGTTCTGCCTTAACAGCCTTGGGGAGTGATCCAACTACGTCTGCAAGGCCACCGGTGGATATATACGGTAGCGCTTCGGAAGCTGCGTATAAAATTTTCAAAATACCTCTTCCTCCTTTTGAATCAACTATAGTTCGGTTTTTCGGTTAAATCATCTTTCCCTTTGATACATAGAAGGGCTGTGATTCAGCGCCAACAAGCATTGTACCGTCTCTGATAACCGCATTTTTATCGGTAATAACGTAGTTGAGGAATGCGCCGTCACCAACTATGGTATCCTGCATTATGATGCAGTTTTTGACAGTTGCATTTCTGCCGATCTTTACACCACGGAAAATGATCGAATTCTCAACAGTTCCCTCGATATAGCAGCCGTCCGCAATCATTGAGCTGTCAACGCGAGCAGAGGGACTATAATAAGCGGGTGTGGAATTTCTTACCTTTGTGTAAACGGGGCGATTCTTCACGTTAAAGAGAGAGTCGCGGGCGTTTGCATTGGTAATAAGATCCATGCTGTGCTGGAAATAATCCTCAAGAGAGGAAATACAAGCGAAATATCCGTCGTACTTATACACGCGGTAATTCATACGGTTTAAGTTACGGGAAATAACGTCGCGAGTAAGGCTGACATGGTCATAAGCAATGGCCTCAGCAACGATCTGACGGAGGTATGCTGTTGTCATAACGATAATGTTAAGGGTGATGTCTGCCTCACCCTCGTAATTTACAGGGTACGCGATAACGTCGGTAAGTCTGCCGTCGTCATCGGAATTATAGATCACGTTGAGCTTTGCAGCTTCTTTTGTAAGAGCAACCTTCTTTACGGCGAATGTCATATCTGCACCTGACTTGCGATGATACTCGATCATATCGTTGAAGTCGATATTGCAGATAACGTCGCAGTCGGAAAGAACTACGTATTCGTCTGTGATTCTGTTGATGGCGTTGCTAACACCCTTGAGAGCCTCAAGTCTGGTCTGGTATACTGATTTAGCCTTATCCGCATAAGCTGTAATAAACGGAGGCAGGATCTTTATACCGCCGGAGCGACGTGCAAGGTCCCAATCCTTACCGGAGCCAATGTGGTCCATAAGAGACTGGTAGTTCAGATGAGTAATAACGCTGATGTTGTAAATATTGGAGTTGACCATATTGGAAAGCGTAAAGTCAATAAAGCGATAACGGCATCCGAAAGGTACGGAAGCGATAGTACGCATTCTGGTAAGCTCCGGTATATTATTGTCGTGAATGTTAGAGAATATAATTCCTGATGCTGCCATTTTACTGTTCCGTCCTTTCCTTACTTATTGTTTTCAAGCCAAGCGTCATTGACCATTTCGCCGCCTGCTACGTCTGTGCCCGGGCGAAGCTCCAGATCAGAGCCGATTACAGTGATCTGTTCCCCGGAGCTCTTTGTTCTACCCACAACGCAGCCGGCACCGATGGTGGTGTCACTGTCGATAATGGAGTAGTTGATCGTTGTTCCCTCTCCAATCACTACGTTTTTCATAATGATTGAGTCCTTGATATATGCGCCGCGTGCAACCTTTACGCCACTGGCGAGAACGGAGTTTTCAACGATACCCTCGATTACGCAGCCTTCGGTAATGAGAGAGTTGGATATTCTCGCATACTTGCCGATGGACTGAGGCGGATCGGAATAGTTACGGGAGTATATCCTCCACTTTCTGTCGCGGAGGTCAAATTCAGGTGTCTCACCGAGGAGGTCCATATTTGCTTCCCACAGAGACTGTATAGTTCCTACGTCCTTCCAGTATCCGCTGAAGGGATAAGCATACATCTTCATGCCGTCGGCGAGCATCTTGGGAATGATGTTCTTACCGAAGTCTTTGGAAGAATTTGGGTCAGCCTCGTCTTCGATAAGATACTTGCGAAGCACGTCGGTATTGAAGATATAAATACCCATTGAAGCTTTGTTACTCTTCGGCACCTTGGGCTTTTCTTCGAAATCAACGATCTTCATATTATCGTCCGTGTTCATGATGCCGAATCTGCTTGCTTCTTCGATCGGCACTTCAAGAACCGCGATAGTGCAGTCAGCACCTGTTTCCTTATGTGCGGTGAGCATTTTGTCGTAGTCCATTTTATAAATATGGTCACCGGACAAAATCAAAACGTAATCGGGATCGTAGCGGTTGATGAAGTTCAGATTCTGGTAAATTGCGTTTGCTGTGCCCTTGTACCAGTCCGCACCGTCCTTACCCTGATACGGAGGAAGGACTCTAACACCGCTCTGGCCTCGGTCAAGGTCCCAGGGACGTCCGTTGCCTATATATTCGTTCAACTGAAGAGGCTGATACTGTGTCAATACGCCAACGGTAAATATTCCCGAGTTGACACAGTTTGACAGAGGAAAGTCGATGATCCTGTACTTTCCGCCGAATCGAACTGCTGGCTTGGCTGTCTTTTCAGTAAGCGTGTAAAGTCTGCTACCCTGCCCTCCGGCAAGAAGCATTGCTACACATTCCTGTTTCTTAAACATGATAACCTCCGAATGATATATTTTTCTTTTAAAAATAGACTGTGTTATGAGTTTTGCTGTTTTCTGAATATCACACCGCCAAGAGGAGGCAGATTAATAGTGATATAATTATGACGCTCGCCGCGCTCGTCGGTTACTGCCCGTGTGCGGACGCCCTCCTCGTTCAGTTTGTTCTTTCCGCCGTATTCGTAATTGTCAGTAGAAAGCACCTCTTCGTATCTGCCCATCTTGGGAACTTCAACAACGAAGTCTCGTCTCTCCACAGGTGCAAAGTTTAGCACAACGATAAGCTCCTTGCCCTTTTTGTCACGTCTGCGATAAGAAATCACGTTTATATCAGCGGCATCCGGATCGATCCAGGTGAATCCGTCCCATCCGTCATCAATATCCCAAAGCTCGGAATTCTCAAGGTACAGGTGGTTTATTGCGCGAACAAACCTCTGCATTTCAACGTGGCGAGGATAGTCGATCATAAACCACTCAAGCTGGTTGGTATAGTCCCATTCTCTGAACTGAGCAAATTCCGTACCCATAAACGTAAGCTTTTTGCCCGGCAGAGTCATCATATACATAATGAGAGTTCTCATACAGGCGAACTTGTCATCGTATTCGCCGAAGCACTTATCAACGAGGGACTTCTTGCAATGCACTACTTCGTCGTGAGAGATCGGCAAGATATAGTTCTCGCTGAAAGCATACATAAGCGGGAACGTCAGCTTGTTGTGGTGGTATTTACGGGCAATGGAATCTGTTGAAACATACTCAAAAATATCATTTGCCCAACCCATATTCCACTTGAAATTGAAGCCGAGGCCACCTGCGAACACAGGCTTTGTGATCATCGGCCAGGCGGTTGATTCCTCCGCAATCATAAGCATATCGGGGAATTCGCCGAATACCGCTTCGTTCAGCTTCTTGAAGAATGCGATTGCCTCAAGGTTGTGGTTTGTACCTTCGGAATTAGGAAGCCACTTGCCCGGTTCTCTGTCGAAGTCAAGATACAGCATAGCAGCTACCGCGTCGATACGAAGTCCGTCAACATGGTATTCCCTCATCCAGAACAAAGCGTTTGAAACAAGGAAGGACTGTACCTCCGGACGGCCAACGTCAAAGTAACGTGTACCCCAGCTTGGGCTTTCCATTCTGTCCCATCCCTGGTATTCGTAGAGAGGCTGTCCGTCAAACTCAAAAAGACCGTTTTCATCCTTGGGGAAATGAGCGGGTACCCAGTCAAGAATTACACCGATACCGCAGGAGTGCATCTTATCAACGAAATATTTGAAGTCGTCGGGTGTTCCGAATCTTGAGGTGGGGGCATAATAGCCTGTTACCTGATAACCCCAGGAGCCGTCAAAGGGATGCTCCATAATCGGGAGAAGCTCAACGTGAGTGTATCCCATATCGAGAACATATGCAGACAGCTTGTCGGCTATCTCTCTGTAATTGAGATAGTGTTCTCCGTCAGCGTTGCTTCTGCCGTCACGGGTTCTCCATGAACCAAGGTGTACTTCATATATATTCAAGGGTGCGCTGTAAAAATGATGGACCTTCGGTTTGAATCCCCTTGTTTTCGGGCAAACCGTTGACATACGCTTCTTCATCCAATCGCCGTCGCGCCAAGTGTGGCCATCCAAGTCGGCAACAATGGACGCTGTTTTACCAAGAGTTTCAGCGTGGAATGCGTATGGGTCAGACTTATAATGAGTTTCACCGTTCTGTCCGGTTACAGCAAATTTGTAATATTTTCCCGCAAGGGATCCTTCAGCTTCAACAGCAACCTCCCAAACGCCACCGTCAGTTACGCGGTGCATCTGCCACCCGTAGTCCCAGTTTGTGAAATCTGCCAGGAGTGAGATGCTTTTAGCGTTTGGCGCCCATACTCTGAAGGTATATCTATAGCCAGTTTCGGTCTTTTCACCGTGTGCGCCCAGATATTCGTATGCAATATAATTTGTACCTTGATGGAAGAGGTATGCCGGAAGTGAGGTGTCTTTCTCCGACAAATTAGTGTTTTTTGTTGTTACCATAATTATCATCCATCCTTTCTGTTACTATAATTATACATTAATTTCCAACGTTTTTCAAGAGTTTTTTGATATATATATAAATATTTTTCGTAATTCACAGGAAAATTTTTAGCAATATCAACAAAAAATTGCAAGAAATTATGTATAGTATTCTTTCTCGACAAAAAACCGTAATACCACTTTGAATGATATTACGGTGCTTGAGTTGTGTTTATTCAGTTAGTCAGATATACTATTTCTTCAAAAAATCCGGCACACCGGCGTTTTCCGCAACGGTGAATCGCCAGGGATATGCCGCCGCCTCCCCTGCATAGTCGATTCCGATTCTGGGGGACGTGAGGATCTTCCCTGCCTTCCATCCGTCGTCACGAATGAAAAAGTTGCCACCGGTCAAGTCGCACCGATCGAGCTCGCAGGTTATTCCCATTGCGTTGCACAGCTTTCCCGGTCCGTTTGTGAATGAATAAAGCTCCTCTGAAGTCAGCTTTGACGAGTCAGTCGGAATGGACTTGCGTCGGCTCGTTTTTCGCACGTTCTCAAGAAGTGCATCAATTCCGCCAATCGGGTACACTCCGCGGATCAGCACAGCCTCGGGCACGTCTGCCGAGTTTGCAGTAACGTTCATGCAAGAGTACATGCCGTAGATCAAGTAAACGTATGCGTGGCCGCCGTCCATATACATGGTCTCAGTACGTTTGGTTCGCCGTCCGCCATATGCGTGACAAGCACGGTCGGTCACACCCATATATGCCTCAGTTTCAGTGATGATTCCGCTGATCTCCACGCCGTCTGTCCGTCTGACAAGGGTTTTTCCGATCAGCTTTTCAGCCAGCGTCAGGGCGTCCACACGAAAGAAGTTCCGATCCATGTCAGTCGAAGCAGTAAGGTGTTGTGGAGATTGCGCGGCGGGGTGAGGCCATCATAGGAGCAACGGTCTCACGCCATTTATTGTAATGTTCAGTCAGCTTGTGTGCTGCTGCAGCGTCCGCGTCGCGGTAAACCTCGAAAAGCACAAACTTATTGGGATCGTTGTTGTCGCGGAGAACGTCGAATCTGACGTTGCCTTCTTCTTTTCTTGAGTTTTCGTGGTTATACCTCGTTATCTCCATAAACTGTTCTGTATATTCCGGGATAACATCAACAAAAACCAATGTTGCAAGCATGTTTATTATTCCTCCGACTTGGTTTGTTATTCAAATTTTGATTACTTCTGCTCCAGAATCTTGAAGAATTCAAGTTCTTCCCCGGCAGGTCCGTAAACGAATGCGCAGTTCAAGGTAAGCTTAATGGGAGCGGAGTCAAGAGGTGCAACAACAGGGGCAGATTTCGACTTTGCACCCGCCTTGAGTGCGGTTTCGTATGCCTGATCCACGTCATCAACAAGCATTGCGAAATGTATGTATTTGGGGTCTACGCTCTCTTTGTCATTTCCGCCTGCGAAAAGCTCAACGATGTCGCCGTTGCCCATATCAAGCATAGCGATCCTGCCGTCACCCTCGCCCCACTGAGTCATAAACTTCATTCCGAGGCCTTCGGTATAAAACTTCATTGATTCTTCAAAATCCTTCGCCTTTACTGCGATGTGATGAAATCCCATTCCTTTAATAATTTCGTTTGCCATTTTTGTCTCCTTGTATGATTATCAATAATATCTTACGCTTGCCACTACCTTGCCAAGTATCATAAGATTGGTCACGATAATGGGAAGCATAGTTTTGTTCTCGGGTTGAAGTCTGAAGTGGCCATTTTCCTTATAGAAAGTTTTGACTGTTGCCTCGTCATCAATAAGTGCCACAACGATATCCCCATTTTCAGCCATAGGAGTTTTCTCGACAATAACAATGTCACCGTCAAGGATACCAGCCTCGATCATACTTGTGCCGCGAACCTTCAGGGCAAAAAGCTCACCTGACGGAAGGGGTCTAAGTCCTTTGGGATACTGAACAAATCCCTCGTAGTTCTCAACAGCAAGAATAGGCTGACCCGCAGTTACTTTACCGAGGATCGGCACGTCTGTGTAGTCGCGACCGTCTTCACGGCTATCTGGAATCAAGCCCTCAATACGCAGGGTGCGGCTCTTGCCGTTTTCCTTCTGAATGTATCCTTTTTTCTCAAGTCTGTCCAGGCACGTATGCACAGTTGATGTGCTCTTGATCTTCAGCGCTGCGCAGATATCTCTGATAGACGGAGAATATCCGTTTTTTAAAATATTTTCCTTGATATAATCAAAAACTAATTGTTCCTTTGGTTCAAGATTTGCCATAAAATTACCGCCTTACAAGGATTTTTGCCGGATCTATTGTGATTTCGGTCCATCCGTTTGCCTTATTATAGCACAAACGAACGCAGATGTAAACACTTGTTCGATTATTTCTTCAAAAATTCTGCAAATTCTCCATTTTTATTTAAATTTATTTAAAACCCGCAACAGCATTTTTACGTAATTTATTTTTTAATTATTTGATAATTTTTGAAAATCACTATTGAATTATCGTTTTCATTGTAGTATAATCTATAATAGAGAAATTTGGGAATCAAATGCTGATTCTTCACTAAATTTCCAAGAAATTGTCAAAAATTCACTAAATATATAAGGAGTTATCATGACTGCAAACAAGCACGTAATGTCTTGGGTAGAAGAAATGGCTGCCCTCACAACACCCGACAAGATCGTTTGGATCGACGGTACAGAAGAACAGGCCGAGGCTCTCCGCGCGGAAGCTTGCTCCACAGGAGAAATGATCAAGCTCAATGAGGAAAAGCTCCCCGGATGCTACCTCCACCACACAGCTATCAACGACGTTGCAAGAGTTGAAAACAGAACATTCATCTGCACCTCCAAGAAGGAAGATGCAGGCAACATCAACAACTGGATGGATCCCAAAGAATGCTACGAAAAGCTCGGCAAGCTCTACAAGGGCTCTATGAAGGGCAGAACAATGTACGTTATTCCCTACTCCATGGGTATCGTTGGTTCTGATTTCGCTAAGTACGGTATCGAGCTCACTGACTCCATTTACGTTGTACTCAACATGCTCATTATGACTCGCGTTGGCACTAACGTTCTCGAAGCTCTCGGTGAGTCCGCTGACTACATCAAGGGTCTCCACGCAAAGGCTGACCTCGATGAAGAAAACCGTTACATCGTTCACTTCCCCGAAGACAACACAATCTGGTCCGTTAACTCCGGTTACGGCGGAAACGTTCTTCTCGGTAAGAAGTGCTTCGCTCTCCGTATTGCTTCCTACCTTGGCCGTAAGGAAGGCTGGATGGCTGAACACATGCTCATCCTCGGCGTTGAATATCCCAATGGTGAAGTTAAGTACATCTCTGCTGCATTCCCCTCCGCTTGCGGTAAGACCAACCTCGCTATGCTCATTCCTCCGGAAGTTTACGCAAAGCAGGGCTACAAGGTTTGGTGCGTAGGTGACGACATCGCTTGGCTCCGCGTAGGTGCTGACGGCAGACTCTGGGCTGTTAACCCCGAAAACGGATTCTTCGGCGTTGCTCCCGGTACTAACGAAAAGTCCAACCCCAATGCTCTCCACACCTGCATGAAGGACACCATCTTCACCAACGTATGCCACAATCTTGATGACAACACCGTTTGGTGGGAAGGTCTTGACAACAATCCTCCTACAAACGCAAAGAACTGGAGAAACGAGCCTTGGGACTACAGAACATACGACAAGAACAACAAGGTTCAGACAGCAGGCGCACATCCCAACTCCCGCTTCACAGCTAAGGCTATCAACTGCCCCTGCCTCTCTAAGGAATTCAACAATCCCGCAGGCGTGCCCATCTCCGCTATCGTATTCGGCGGCAGACGTGCAAAGACTGCTCCCCTGGTATATCAGTCCACATCCTGGCAGAACGGTACATTCGTTGGCTCCATCATGGCTTCCGAAACAACCGCAGCTGCAGCAGGTGCTGTTGGCGTAGTTCGTCGCGACCCCATGGCAATGCGTCCCTTCACAGGCTACGACATGGGTGACTATTTCGCACACTGGCTCAATATGGGCAAGAACATCCCCAACGCTCCCAAGATCTTCCACGTTAACTGGTTCAGAACAGACGATAGCGGCAACTTCATTTGGCCTGGCTTCGGTGACAACATGAGAGTTCTCCTCTGGATCCTCGACCGTTGCGAAGGCAAGGTTGACGCTGATCTCACAGCTATCGGTTATGTTCCCAAGGCTGAAGATATCAATATCGAAGGTCTTGAAGATGTTACACTTGATACAATCAAGGAACTCGTTTCTGTTGACGTAGAAAGCTGGAAGGCTGACATCGCAAACATCAAGGAATTCTACGCCCTCATCGGTAACAGAGTTCCTGCAGAGCTCCACGAAGAACTTGCTGCTCTCGAAGCAAGACTCGGTTAATTTAAGACAAAACAAAACGGCTGGCCAATTGGTCAGTCGTTTTTTGGTTGTGTATGTGCAACTACTATTTCATTCCGAGGTTCGCCAGAGCAAGCCTTTCATTTTGCAAAATGAAATTTTCAATATATTGTTTATTGGGTTGTGATAGCATTTCTATTTTATATTGAATGGCATCAAGGTCATCTTTAATTCTCATGTGATAATCTTCTCCTAAATCATCACCGAAACATTCGATATTGCGTTGGTATGCGGTTTCAATTTGATTTTTCATTGCCAGTAAATGATCAATTCCCTTATTATACCAACTTTCTTTGACCGTCATACAAAACATTACATAATCTAAATCAGGAAACCCGTAGTCGTGATATGCTCTATATGCATTACCGGCAGTATCTGCACTTTCAAAAAAGGGGATCAAATACTTTTCTATGTAGTCAAACATGGAGTCAATACAATTATCAATAGAGGCTAAATCATCTCTGTCAAATTCAAACCATGCATAGCTATTTTCAAAAGACTTTAAGTGAAAATGTCCACAACACGATTTGCTGATTCTTTCTCCACAACACAGTGGGAAGGCACAAAATTCAACCGTACACTCCCGCCCACTGATTGATTGGTGTAAAGATAATGATTGAAACACATCATTAATAACTCTATAGAAGTTATTTCTATATGGTTTGAAACCATAAGGAGATAATTGTTTTTTGCATCTTTCTTTGAATGTTTTTTCTAAGTACTTCATAATACAATTTACCCTTCGTCGCTAAGAAGAGAAATAAGGCAGTGTTAGGCAAGAATATATAACTTTACCTCAAGTATACAATATTTTATATTCCTTGTCAATCACATCACAAGTCAAAACGGCTGGCCAATTGGTCAGTCGTTTTTTTGTGCAGAAAAAAAGGACTCACTCATAGTGAATCCCTTTTATGTATTAGGCTAAATTATTTCTTTTTCTTGCCGAGTGCGATGCCGAGACCTGCGCCAACTACTACTACAACAGCAACGATTGCGATAATGAGACCTGTGTTGTTCTTTTCTACAGGTTCTTCAACCTTGGGAGCTTCAGTAGCGGGAGCCTCAGTAGCAGGAGCTTCTGTTGCGGGTGCTTCTGTTGCGGGTGCTTCTGTTACAGGTGCTTCTGTTGTGGGAGCTTCTGTAGCGGGAGCTTCTGTTGCAGGTGCTTCAGTAGCGGGAGCTTCTGTTGCGGGTGCTTCTGTTGCGGGTGCTTCTGTAGCAGGAGCTTCTGTTGCGGGTGCTTCTGTAGCAGGAGCTTCTGTTGCGGGTGCTTCTGTTGCAGGAGCTTCTGTTGCAGGAGCCTCTGTAGCGGGTGCTTCTGTTGCGGGTGCTTCTGTTGCAGGTGCTTCTGTTGCAGGTGCTTCAGTAGCAGGTGCTTCAGTAGCAGGTGCTTCAGTTGCAGGAGCCTCTGTGGAAGGTGTTACGTCGCCCTGTGCAGGGTCAATAAGAACGATAGTGTTCAGAGAATCAGCTGTGCCGTATTCGTAGAACTTACCCCAAGACAGCCAGCCTGCAAGGCCTTCGTCCAATGTGCTTCTTGAGCTCATACGAACAATGCCGGTACCAAGCTCAACACCGTGAAGATTCATCTTCTTTGCATTGAGACCAAGATTTGTAAGAGGAATAGCGATAGTTGCATGCATCATATCGTCTTCCATAAGAATATACTTTTCACATTCTGCGGCAGCACCGTGATTGGAAACTGAATAGTCGTCGAAGCCAAGTGTCCAGTAATAGTCGCACATTGCATCGTAATTCTTTCTGAACTCAACAGTATCAGGATTAGTGGTAGCATCGGTGTCACCGAAGAAGCCGCAATGTGTCATATTGTTTGCAACAAGTGCTTCGAGGGGCTGAACCCAGATCTGAACACCGTCACCTACCCAAGCTGCGTCAGCACCGCATACTTCATAATCGGGAGAAAGAATACCAACATAAAGATACTTGTCATCCCAGCAAAGGTAGAGATCAAAAGGACAGTCTTCAGGCTCAACAGACTGACGGCCATCGGGACCTGTACCGCTGTGCCCATAGCCGGCTGTATCACGGTATTCGTTCCAGTACTTGTAAAGTTCAGCGTTGTAAGAATCGGGGGTTACTGAGATAGCGGGATCGCCCCAGGATTCGTCGATTTCTTCAAGGTTAGGAGCCTTGTCAACTTTGTTTGCCTTAACAACTGTACCAACTGCTGCGTTAGCAACAACAGCAAAGCTAATCATCAGTACAGCTACAAGAATGAGAGTAATGAGTTTCTTCATGATTTTTCTCCTAAAATGATTTTGTTCCAATAAATATGGACTAATATCTTTATACCATATTATCATTGCATAAGTCAAGGGATTTCTACAAAAAATTTAAAACCGATTATATTTTTGTAACATTTAACAAAACTACTACTTATTTCAAATTCGCAAACTAACATTTCCGCCGAAGATAACGGCCGGTCATTTTTAACCAGCCATTTTTGTTCATTGTACGATTTTGCACTATTTTGTAGCAATATTGACATTCTCTCCTTCGAGCACTATGTCATTGCTAAAGCCGAAAGTGCCTATCCAACAGTTTCCGCTTACATCAGCGTCAACACAGTAGCGTAGCTTGATCTTGCAGTCAGCGGAGTGCCATTTGGGTCCGGAGAAGCTCTTGAAAATACGGTTATTTTTGAATGTCAGTCCTTTCACTGAGTACGCGTAGAGAACCGGGGTATCCGTTGTGTCAAACACGTTGTCTGTAATGCAGATGTTTGTGTGGAACGGGATGTTGATATCCGGTTCAGGCACCTGAGGAGAAATACTTATAATTCCCTCGCAGTCGCCGTAATAAGCGGAGAGACAAACGTCGGTGAAAACGTTATTTCTTATTGTCACGTCGTGGCACGGACCCGACTCAAACCAATACATAGCGTCCCCCGGAATAACGATAGGTGAACCTGAGGATGCAAAGTAGTTATTCTCAACGAGAACGGACTGTGGCGTGGAGATAAGCATTCCTCTTGCATTACTGCTACCAAAACGGTTTCCGCGGCATACAAATGCTGCTGTGTGGCTGTAATTATCAACCGTAAGCTTGCCGCTTTCAGCGATCTCTTTGACATCATCAGGTATCGGCTCGCTGAACCGGAGCAAGAACGTATCGATATCGAGAAGCTCGTATTCAGCTGCTGTCATTTTTCCAAGCTGCTCCAGGTTCCCGCGGCGAATAAGTGTGATCTCGTCTCCCTTTTCAGCCCAATAATGGAAGCCTCTTGCCTCTTCGTGTCCGTATCTGCACTTTAGAGTATAGTCATCCACTACAGATTCAACGGGGCAGCAGCAGCTGTGAATGTTGATTGGGTCGTCCATCAGTCCTAGGAAAGTGCACTCGCTTACGGTTACTGTACCACTGTTGTTTGTGAGATGGAAGCCGTCGTCCCGTCCGCTGGATACGCTGCGGCCTGCTTTTGTATTGGGAACAAAATGCAATCTATTGAAGGTCATATCGTGACAGAACTGGGCCAGGCAGCCAAGTCCACCGCAGGAATGAACGATTACGTCATCAACAGTTACGTTCTCACACTTCTCGGCAAAAATACCTGCGTGGATCCTCATATTGTGGCGCAGGATGAACACGTTTCCGGGTCTTCCGTTCGTCTTTTCCCAGCAGTGCATGCGGTACACATTATCTCCAAGGGACTCCACGCTTCTCGGAACAAAATGGTTTCCGTACACACGGCAGGCACACAGGTGTTCTTTGTCATATTGCAGACAGTTGCGCTGCAGGAGAGGATACCACTCATCGTTGCCAACGTCAAACTCAATATTGCTTCCGGTAAATCTGTGCGGAAAAACCTCGGGGTCGACATACATATCTATGTAATACTCACCCAATCCCACTGCAGTCCCCTCGGCAACCAGCGGCTTTTTCCAGTCGATCACAAACCCCTGCATTGTTACGTTTTTGCAGTGGTCCATGGTCACCGCCTGCATATGGCCGGAATAGTAAAGACGGGCGCCGTTGCCGGTCAGCTTGCAGTTTTCCATTTCCTTCATCCATATACCAAGCACGCGGTAAGGCATAACTTCGGAATTTGAGATGCGGTAGTCATATCTCATTTCCTCATGTGGGGTGAAGTAATAGTCACCGTCTTCAAACACAAACTCCGTGTCGCGCGTATTTTCCTTGAACAGTTTCCAAAGAGAAATGGTTATATCGGTGTCGGGCAAGATCCCGTAATCTCTTAAGCGGATAGTTTTCATATTTACTCCTATTGTATTTCAGCGCCAAACGCACATGAATTATTTGCTTAATGATACCATACATCAAAGCTGTTTTCAAGAGTTTGCAGTATTTTTCCTCTGCGAAAACATTACAGTTGATTCGCCGGAGAATTTGTGATATAATTAGTTATTACATATTTTTTTGAGAAAGTATTACTATGACGAATATGCTTAATAACATAAAAAACTCCCCTGTATACATTAGGAAATGCGACACTTATTCCGTAGACGTTCTTTACGGAATTTTCAGTGATGCATTCAAGAAGCTGGGCTTTACCCGTGAGCTGATCGAAGGTAAAAACGTGCTCCTCAAGCCCAATCTGGTGCTTGCAAAAAAGCCGGAATTCGGCGCAACGTCACACCCACTATTCGTAGAGGCCTGCGCAAAGCTGATCTGCGATATGGGAGCTGCGAGCGTTACCCTGGCGGACTCCCCAGGCGGGCCTTTCGTTGCGGCAAATATTAACAACACCTATCGCGCTTGCGAAATGACCTCCATCAACTGCGCCAAGATGAAGCTTAACGACGACTTCACTTGGCAAAGCGTGCGCGTAAACGGCGAAAAACTAAAAAATTTCCACGTAATAAGCGCGGTGTACAACGCAGACGTGATCGTGGATCTGTGCAAGCTGAAAACACACTCTCTGACAGGGCTCAGCGGTGCTACGAAAAATCTTTTTGGAATCATTCCCGGTGTGGAAAAGTTTGAAATGCACTCCACCTTCCCCGAGGTTTCCGACTTCAGCAAGATGCTCGTGGATCTTTCGTCTTATGTGCTTGAGAACAAGACTTTTATTGCCCTTTGTGATGCGATCATCTCAATGGAGGGAAACGGCCCCACCCACGGCACACCGAAAAAGACTGATACAGTCCTCATCTCCCGTTCTCCTTACGCGCTTGATGTTGTTGGCGAGCATCTTATGAAAAACGACGGCAACGTAAAGCATCTTGACTGTGCGTCAGAGCGCGGTTACGTTTCAAGGAACTGGGAAGAAATCGAGCTTCTCGGAGACTGTGAGATCCCACAGTACGATTTCGTTCAGCCTGATACTACCAGCTTCCTTGGCAATCTTTCAGGATTTATGGGCGGACGTTTTGCCAAGCTCTTTGAAGCTAAGCCTGCCATCAACAAGAAAAAATGCATCGGCTGCGGCAAATGTGCGGAGTCCTGCCCACGGCACACCATTACCATTGACAAAAAGGGCAAGAAAAAGCTTGCTGTTATCCACCGCGGCGATTGCATCCGTTGCTACTGTTGCCAGGAGCTTTGCCCAATCGGTGCCGTTGATGTACAGCAGAACATAATTATTAAACTGATTCATTGAGGTTAATATGCGCTCACTAACAACTAAAGCGTATGCGAAGATCAATCTCTATCTTGACGTGTGCGATCTGCGCCCGGACGGGTATCACAACATCGAGAGCATAATGCAGCAGGTCTCCCTCTGCGACAGAGTAACTGTGGAGCAGCTCGACGAGGGACATGGTATAAAAATCACCTGCACCGATCCCGCAGTACCAACGGATGAAAGAAATATCGTACACAAGTGCGCGGTGAGATTTTTTGAGCATTTCGGAATTAAGGACTATTCAATCGCTATACACATTGACAAGGAGATTCCTTCCTGCGGCGGTCTTGCGGGAGGATCAACCGACGGAGCGGCAGTGCTAAAGCTACTTAACGAGCTTTACTGCACAAATGCAGACGAAAGCATCCTTTGCGAAATCGGTGTGAAAGTTGGAGCCGATATTCCCTTCTGCATTGTGGGAGGCACCTGCATTTGCAGAGGCATTGGAGAGATACTTACGCCTGTGGAAGTTGCGGCAGCGAAATATCAGGTGCTTATTTCCTTTCCCGGTGAAGGTATATCAACTCCTGCGGCATACAAGATGCTCGACAGCATTGATCGCCACACAGATCACGCAGGCATTGACGACGTGTTGTCTGCTCTGCGAGGCGGGGATATTCCCACGGAAATGTACAACGCATTCGAGCTGGCAGTTTTGCCCGGACACGAAAATGCGCGGCTTGTTAAAAAAGTAATGCTTGATTTTGGCGCTGTGTCGTCAATGATGAGCGGAAGCGGCTCAACCATATTCGGGCTCTTCGATGACACCGCTAACATTCAGAATGCGACCGTAGCACTCGGCAAGCTGGGATTTGAATCTCACACCTGCTCACCAATAAATTAATAATAAGAAAGATAAACAGAGATATGAAAGAACATACAATTTACAAAGGACGCGCAAAGGCTGAAATGTATGACGAGCTAATGGATATGCTCAACTACGTTTTCGGTTTTTCAAGCGCAGACTACGATTTTCAGAAGCTTTTGCCGAAACTGTACGCAGACAAAAAACAGGCTTGTCACGACAATTACATCGTTGCGGAAGGCGGCAAGATCAAGGCGGCAGTTGGGGCTTTTGACGATATAATTTCCGTTTGCGGTGAAGAGATCAAGTGCCGCGGCATCGGAAACGTGGCAGTTCATCCCTACTCCCGCTCCAAGGGATATATGATCGACTGTATGAATATGTCAATCAACGACATGATCGAGGACGGTGTGGATATATCTTTCCTTGGCGGTCACAGACAGAGATACGGCTACTTCGGGTTCGAGGACGGATGCCCCAGATACAATGTGCGCATTACTACAACCTCTGCACATCATTATTTCAAAAATGTGGCAACAGAAGCTGTGGAGATCCGTGACGTCTCCGAAAATGATACGGAGATCATCGACAAGATCTTCGCCCTTTATGAGAAAAAGCCCCAGAGAAGCATTCGCCCAAGAGATCGGTTCTATCAGATCCTTCGCTCATGGACTCACCAACCGAGAGCTTTCTTCATTGGTGGCGAGTTTGTTGGGTACGGTATTGGGGGAATCAATGAGCTGACCCTTACCGACATAAAGTATTTCGACTCGGTCATTCACGCCTTTGCCCAGATGCACGGAGATATTAATCTTGGTATCCCGGCGTGGAATACAGAGCTTTTCGAGGCAGCGCTCCGCGTTGGCGATTCACCGTCGATCAACGAAAGCTATATGCTCAGCGTGTTCAACTATAAGAAAGTAGTGGGCACACTGCTTAAACTGAAGGCATCTCTTGAGCCACTGCAGGACGGCGCGGTCACTGTGCTGATCCACGGATACGCAGGCGACTGTAAGCTAAAGCTTTCCGTTGTTGACGGTAAGTCCTCCGTTGAAGACTATGACGGGGAGGCTGAAATTGAGCTTTCACACAAGGATGCGGCAAAGTTTTTCTTCGGAATCCACTCACCACACTGGAAGAAGCTGACTCACGCCACAAGAGCATGGCTCCCCCTCCCCTTATACGTCGAGGACGCAGACCACGTTTGATCCTCGGGCAGGTTTTTGTAATAAATATTCAGCGAGCTGCATAATATTTAAAGCAGTTCGCTGTTTTTTTGTTTTTTCACAAAGGCAAGGAGGTATTTTCGGTGAAAATCACAAATAATTCATTGGTTTTTTTGATTAAATCGAATGGGGGAACGGTTATTTTTTTGTTGCAATATGTAGAAATTGTGGAAATCGGGTAAATATTTGCCGCGTATATATTGCATTTTTTTCGATTTGGTGCTATATTATACATCGTAATAAATAATTATTCGGAGGAATCTACAATGAGCTATTTAAGCGACGTTCTTGCAATGGCTGAAAAGAAATATGCTGATCAGCCCGAATTTTTGCAGACTGTAAAAGAGGTTTTGGAATCTCTTGAACCCGTTATCGCAAAGAATGAAGAAAAATATAAGAGAGAGGCACTCCTTGAACGCATGATCGAACCTGAGCGCCAGATCATGTTCCGCGTTCCGTGGGTTGATGACAACGGTCAGATCCGTGTTAACACTGGTTACCGTGTTCAGTTCAACAGCGCTATCGGTCCTTACAAGGGAGGTCTTCGTTTCCATCCCACAGTAAACCTCAGCATTATGAAGTTCCTTGGATTTGAGCAGACCTTCAAGAACTCCCTCACATCCCTCCCCATGGGCGGCGGCAAGGGTGGTTCCGACTTTGATCCTTCAGGTAAGTCTGATCGCGAGGTTATGGCATTCTGCCAGAGCTTCATGACAGAGCTTTCCAAGCACATTGGTGCTGATACAGACGTTCCCGCAGGTGACATCGGTGTTGGCGCAAGAGAGATCGGTTATCTCTTCGGTCAGTACAAGAGACTCCGCAACGAATTTACCGGCGTTCTCACAGGCAAGGGTATCCCCTACGGCGGTTCTCTCATCCGTCCCGAAGCAACAGGCTTTGGTGCTGTATACTATACTGTTGAAATGCTGAAGTATTTCGGCGATGACATCAAGGGCAAGACATTCGCGGTTTCCGGCTTCGGTAACGTTGCTTGGGGTACTGTTAAGAAGGTTACAGAACTTGGTGGTAAGGTTGTTACAATCTCTGGTCCCGACGGATATATCTACGATCCCGACGGAATCAACACTCCCGAAAAGATCGACTACCTCCTTGAAATGCGTGCATCCTGCCGTAACAAGGCTCAGGACTACGCTGACAAGTTCGGTGCACAGTTCTTCCCCGGCGAAAAGCCCTGGGGCGTTAAGGTTGACATCGTTATGCCTTGTGCTACACAGAACGAAGTTGGCATGGCTGAAGCTGAAAAGATCGTTGCAAACGGCGTTAAGTACTACGTTGAAGTATCCAACATGCCCACAACAAACGAGGCTGTTGCTTACCTCAAGGCAAACGGCGTAATCGTTGCTCCTTCCAAGGCTGTTAACGCAGGCGGCGTATCTGTTTCCGGTCTTGAAATGTCCCAGAACTCCATGCGCTACAGCTGGTCTGCTGAAGAAGTTGATGAAAAGCTCAAGGGCATCATGAAGAACATCTTCGAGGCATCCATTAAGGCTGCTAACGAATACGGTCTTGGCGACGACCTCGTTGCAGGTGCTAACATCGCAGGCTTTATCAAGGTTGCTGATGCTATGCTTGCTCAGGGTGCTTGCTAAACTACATAAAAGATTAAACGGTAGGATTCCCTACCGTTTTTTTGTTTTGCGCGATCTTTTGGGGGAACCATCTCAAACGCCGAAGTTTCCCCCTCTCCCCC
>SVSJ01000041.1 GCA_015064355.1 Oscillospiraceae bacterium
AGAGAACTATGAAATTTTTGTATGATGGAAAATGCCGAAAACCCTTGATATTACAAGGATTTTGAGGGAACAAAAGGAACAGTTACGCGCGGGTTTTCAAGACCGCCTCGTTATGACCGCTTCGATATCCCTGCGTATCAATTCAGTAATTTGACCTCAATATTATACTACACCCGTCCGCCATTGTCAAGAGCTTTTCTCAAAAACATAACGGACGGGTTATCCGTTATATCTTCCTGCCGTTTATCAGTCCAAGAAAACAATTTGGCGCAAATCGGTTCGGCACCCGAATTCTCACTCCCTCAATACGAAGAAACCGCGCCGAGCCGTAATCGTAAGTTGAAAGTGGTCTATCCAAAGCATCGTTTGTGTGTGCGGATACGAGGATTTCCTCACCGTCAAATCCGGTAATTATCAGCGTATGGTAATAATCCCCCGTTTCATCCGCAAGCTGTACCACATCTCCGAGGTCTACCCCTTCTCTACTCACCTCTGTTGCATATGGTCCGAGGCCCTCATTGGAAGCAAAGAAATTATAAAAGAACTCCACACCTGTCCAGGCAGGCGCACGGCTCACAGGGGAACGGTAGTACCAGCCAAATGTTTCCGTGTAATTCATAACGCAGCTTCCCGCATATATTGCCTGGGATACGAAATTCGTGCAGTCGCCTCCTATTCCCGCATAATTCTCAAATAGCGGATTCCGGGACATGGCCCATGTCTTTGCGTATTCCACCGCGCGATCACGCCGATACGGCATTGTTACAAGCATTATTCCACCTCATTTCATCATTTATTAATTCAATATATGACCCGGCAGGCTATCTTGACAGCGTAAGATGATATTATTAACCAAAAGTTCAAAAATAAACCGGAACTTTTCCTCTTTTCCGTCGTCCAATAGTCCGGAAAAACGGCAAGGGCGGCCAAATTACACCAAAAGTACAAAATTTCTTTAAATCAAGTTTACGAAATGAACACAAAAAGTTCAGCAATTGGGAAAATTTAGCCCTTGATAAATTAGCAGTATGTGGTATAATTATTATGTATATTCATACTATACTCAAAAAATGGAGGCAATTATGAAAAATCTCAAGCGCATTGTGTCCTTACTGCTTGTAGCTATTATGCTTATAAGCACAGTTCCCGCTATCAGCGCAGCAAGCGTTACATTTACTGACGTTGCAGCTAACTACTGGGCATGGGAACAGGGACAGATCCCCTATCTCGCAGACAAAGGCGTAATTAACGGTATCAAGCAGTCGAACGGAACATATAAGTTCGAGCCTGAATCCCCCGTTACACGCGCTCAGTTCGTAAAAATGCTGGTTGAAACCTTCGGTCTCACCGCTACTACCAGCATCAACTACAACGACGTTAAGAGCTCCGACTGGTTCTACACACATTTCCAGAAGGCAGCAGCACAGGGCTTCCTTCTTAACTACGGCAAGAATGTTAACCCCAACGGCAACATTCCCCGTGAAGAAGCTGTAGCTCTCATTATGAGATACCTCGCACTGGAAAGCGGTGAACTTGCAAGCGAAAGCACCTTCACTGATACAAACAAGATCTCCTCTTACTACCGCCACGACGTTCTCCAGGCTGTAGGCGCAGGTATCATCAACGGTATCAAGCAGAAGGACGGAACATACAAGTTTGAGCCCCAGAGCACACTTAAGCGTTCCGAAGCACTTACTATCATCTACAAGGCAGTTGGTTGTATCTTCAACAAGACATCTACAGGCCGTGACAGCGGTGCTTATTCCACAAACAACGTTATCAACAAGAGCGGTATCACACTCTCTAACGTAACATTCTCCGGCAGAAACATTATTACCGAAGGCGCAGCAGGAAACAAGATCACTCTGTCCGGCTGTAGAGTAAACGGTACTCTTTACGTAAGAGGTACTGCTGAACTGGTACTCAGCAACACAACGGCTGATGAGATCATCATCCTCGGTGGCGGTAAGGTAACTCTCCAGAACAATTCTGTTGTTAACACGCTTACAATCGCTAAGACCAACACAATCGCTCTTACAAGCGGATCTATCGGTACTCTCAACATCAAGGCCCAGGCTACTGATGTATCCCTGACCGGTAACGGTACCATCACAAACGCTAACATCGCAGCAAGCGGCTTCAAGGGCAGCGTAGTTCCCACAAACTTCGACATCGCTCTCGGACTCACCGCTGCATTCGGTACATACTTCTACGAAGGCAACAGCGTATCCGCTAAGGCGTACCTCTCCGAGCCCTACGCTTCCAGCGATGGATCATATTACACTGTAAACGTAAAGACAGGCTACTCCGGTAAGATCAGACTTTACTACACAAACAACAGTGCTAAGCCTTCCTCTGCTGAATTTGACGTATACTACGCAAATTCTCAGTACACATCCAGCTTCGACATCAAAGCTGAAACCATGACAAGCTATAAGACATTCACAGCAAGCACTGTAGGCAAGTTCAAGTATGTTGTAATTCAGCTTATGTCCGGCCCCACAAAGTATACTCCTGTAGTTGTTTCCAACGCGGTTCTCACCGGTAACGGCTTCAAGACAGAACCCGCACTTACAGGTTCAACCACAGTAACATACGTTCCCGAATCCGCAGGTACTCTCTACTGGTACTACTCCGATTCCGGCGAACAGCCCAACCAGGCTGACTTCCTTGAAACCTACTCCGCTAAGGAAAGCGCACTCAAGGGTAAGGCAACCACATCTGCAGGCAAGAGCGCAACTCTCTCTCTCAACAGCAGATACATGGCAAACTATCCCTTCATTGTATTTATGATCACCAACTCTTCCGGCGTAAACTACAATCCTATTCTCCTTTCCATTGGCGAAAACGGCTTCAAGAAGGAACCTACACTTGTTTCCACAGGTTCTGTTGACTTTACATCAAGCTTTGACGGCAAGCTTTACTTCTACTTCTCCGACAAGGCAGTTATTCCCGATGTTGACGACTACTACGATATCTGGAGAGAGAAGTCCACTTCCCTCCGCAGCAGCTTGACTGTTGAAAAGGATACCGAAGACAATTTCGTATTCAACACCAGATACACAGAACTGTATCCTTACCTCATCATTGCTCTTGAAGACAAGAACAACGAATTCTACACAGCATATGCTTTGTACATCAATTACCTCACAGGCTTCAAGGGCCAGCCCGTAATTGACGCAACAAACGACAAGCTCTCTCTGGAAACCACAAACAGTGGTACTATTGAGTTCTACTACACAAGCTCCTCTGTACTTCCTACACCTGCTGAATTCGACAAGAACTATGAAGAAACATCCAGATACTATAAGGGTAGCGAAACTGTAAGCGGCGCTAAGGTTGTTAAGATTGATATCGAGGCATCCTACGTTACAAAGAATCCTTATATGGTTATCAAGTTCACCGATGTTAATAAGGGTGTATACTATCCCATCATCGTTGACCTAAGCAAGTCCTACTCTGAAAAGAGCGGATTTGAAACTGCTCCCAAGTATAGCTCATCAACAGGTAACATTACCTTCACAGTTTATACTGACAGCGTAATTATGTACTACTTCACCGACGACAGCAATCCCAGTACAAAAGAAGACGACTTCTACTCTGATTGGCTTAACGAAGGCGGAAAGCAGACAACAGCGTCCGGCGGCAGAACAACAACTATAGCTGCTGACAAGACAGCTAAGTATGCTGTAATCGCAGCTATGATCGAAACCGATTACTCCGACGAAGACTTCGTAACCATCGTATCTGTAAAGCTTGATGAAACATCTTCCGGTGGTGCGAGCCTTACAGGCACAGGCTTCACATACGAACTCATGAACGCTAACCTGTTCATTATGCCCAAGACAAACGGTGTTCTCTACTACTACCACACCAATTCCTCTGACGCATTCCCGGACGGCGACTTCATGAGCGCATACACCGCAAACGCCGGTAAGACTTCCTCTGTAACAAGCAACAATGTTACACACATCTCTTGTGCTAAGACATACGTTGTACTTTGCCTCAAGAACACTAACGGTGACACCTACGATTACATCATCCTGAACACAAAGACCAACCAGCCCGTTCAGGAAAATCAGCCTAAGGAATACGGCTTCGACTATGAACTTGAGGACTACCTCGAAGCTCTCACAAGCTACTCCTTCACATTCAAGGCTACAGTAAGCGGTAAGATCACTGCAAGCATCGTTGTTGCAGGTACAGAAACCAAGTTTGAGACACTTACAATCACCGCAGGCAATACTTACACAATCGACTTTGCTGACCAGGTTGCAATTCTCCAGAATTATGGCAGAAACGGCACAATCGTATTCCAGGTTACATCCGGCGGTGTTGATTACAAGGAATTCTCAATCGCATCAAACGGCCTGAACTAATAAAGCTAAAACAAAATCAAAAAAGCTCTCACCTAATCGTGGGAGCTTTTCTTTGTCTCAGGCAAAAAGAAAACCCCGGAATCAAATCCGAGGTTTTTTTATTTTGTTTTATATTAGAATATTGTTACCAGGTTGTCAAAGAGTTCAGCGTTATCCTTGACTGCCTTTTCGGAACCGACTGTGCAAACGTAGCCCTGAGCCACGATCTTGTCGTAAATGTCAGCCGCCGCGTGGATCTGATCCATTGTAACACCGAGCATCTCTTCTCTTTCGCGCACTACATCCTCGTAGGTTTTGCCGGACATATACGCGTCAAAGGAACGGCTCGCCTTCTGAGAAGGAGACATGGGTCTTTCGTAACGGGAGAATGTACCGATCACGTTCTTTGTAAGCTCGTCTTCATTAAGATCAAGATTTCTTACAAATTCGGATGTTGCAGAGTAAACGTCATAGGTTTCCTTCAGCTTGGGGTCACGGTAAGAGTAGAATGCAACGTTACCGGAATCGCCGCCAACGGAACAGCCGCAACCATAAGCACCACCGCGAACACGTACCTGCTGGTACAGATGGTCGATGTTTACACAGTTGTTCATAACATTGAACACGCCGCTATGAACTACGCCCTCTTCGAGAAGATTGCCCGCTCTGCCAACATACTGAACCTGAGAAGGAATGAGAATACCCTCGTTCTTCTTTG
This sequence comes from Oscillospiraceae bacterium, assembly GCA_015064355.1. GTDB lineage: Bacteria > Bacillota > Clostridia > Oscillospirales > CAG-272 > UMGS1696. The sequence goes on from SVSJ01000041.1 coordinate 5,077, forward strand.
TGGGAATGAACTCTTCGCCCTCGCCGAGAGAATCGTGAGGAATCTTTGAAAGTGCTTCAGCGAATGCAGGAAGTGCCTCGTCAAGAGCCTTATATCCTGCCTCATCTGTTGCAAGGCTTACGATAATGTTTGCGGGATTGAAAATATATGCAGCAGTCTTCTTCAGATTTTCGACCATCTCGTCAGCCTTTGCATCGAAGTTATCAATAAGGTCGGAAAGGAAGAAATAGAAGTCAAGGCCGCTTACGTGCTGAGCGTAGCACTCGTGCTTGGAGAAGTAGGAGATAGCTCTCTTCATGGAAACGGTATGACCTGCCATCATAACTTCTCTCTGCTTGTCAGACTTGATCTCCGCAAGAATGTTCTTGATTCTCTTGGTATCCTCAAACTTGGAAGATGTAATGATCTCAAGAGCTGTATTAACAGCGTAGTCAACCTTGTCGGCAAGCACGCGGGTCATAATTCCGAACATAGGCTCGTATTCGTCCATTGTGCCGAATTTTCTGAATGATGTGGGAGCAAATGTGATGCTGCCGGTATTCAGTCTGATGTCAAGAGTGAGGTCGTTGTAGTTGCGCTCTGCTGTATCGATTCTGCCGAGGAGGTTGCCGAGAAGTCCAACGTAAGGAACGTACTTCTTGGGCATCTTGCCAAGGCGGAAGTAAATGTTAGCATAAGTGATACCGCTTGTGTCAACATCGTGGTAAACGGTCTTACAGCCGCCTACCGTGCGTTCTTCGTTGTAGAAGGGGATAGTGTCGCGGGAAATGTCACTTCTCTGGAGAGTGGGGATGCAGTTGAGCTCCTCTTCTGTGGGAGGCATTGCCTGATACTCACGGAGAGCCTTTGTGTCAGCTACGATCTTTTCGATCTCTGCATCTGTAAGGGATGCCTTATAAGCTGCCAGCTTTTCCTTCAGCTCAGCGTTCTTCTTGTCAACAAGGCCTCTCTCGGGGAGGAGGCTCAGGAGTACTGTGTGGTCAGATTCGAGAATGTACTTCTTGATGAGACCTTCGTAGTAGCCTGTGCCGATCTTCGCCTTGAGCTCTTCAATATCGGAAAGGGTGTGCATATAGTTGAACGCTGCGTTATCGTCGTAGAGCCAAGAGCCGAGCATAGTAATAGCGTAGTCAAGTCCCTTGGGGAATCCGCCGTAGTTTGCTTCGCGGAAGTTAAACTCGAATGTGTTAATAGCCGCGCGGAGAGCCTTTTCGCTGATTCCTTCTTCAACCTGCTTCTTGAGTGTGTCAATAACGACTTCATAGAAGCGGTCGATGTCCTCAGCTTTTGCGTTCTTCGCGATTACCATAAAGGCGTCTTCGATCATATGATCTTCAAATCCGCCGTAGATGTCTTCACCGATGCCTGCAGCGATCAGCGCTTCCTTAACGGGAGCAGAGTCGGAGTTGATAAGCACAGTGGAGAGAATGTTATTAGCTCTGCACTCGAACGCATTGGAGTTGGAGCCTGCGAGAGTAGAAAATGCAAGATAAGCCTTTCCTTCTGTCTCATCGTTCTCACCAACGGAGTAATATTCTATAACCTTCTTCGGTTCTTTTGTGCCGAAGTGAGGCTGCTTTGCGATCTCTACGCTGAAGTCGATCTTGTCGAACTTGGAGAGGTAGTTTTCGTCCATCCAAGCAAGTCTCTCGTCCATATCACAGTTACCGTAAACGAAAATGTAGGAGTTTACGGGGTGGTAGTAACGGCTGTGGAACGCAAGGAACTCTTCGTAAGACAATTCGGGGATAACATCGGGGTCACCGCCGGAGTTTACGCCGTAAGTTGTATCGGGCATACCTGCCTGGGAGAGATAATCGTAAACAGCGCGGTCGGGAGAGGACATAGCACCCTTCATTTCACTGTAAACAACGCCGTTGATCTTCAGCTCGTCCTCTGCAGAATCCATTTCATAGTGCCAGCCCTCCTGCATAAATGTGAAGGGGCGGTTGTAGATGTTGGGATAGAACACAGAGTCCATATACACATTCATAAGGTTTGCGAAATCCTTATCGTTACAGGACGCTACGGGATAGAGGGTCTTGTCGGGATAAGTCATCGCGTTAAGGAATGTGTTGAGGGAGCTCTTAACAAGCTGCATAAATGGATCGCGGGAGGGGAAATTCTTGGATCCGTTCAGTACGCTGTGTTCGATGATGTGGGGCACACCTGTGCTGTTTGTGGGGGGAGTCTTGAAGCCTGCGCAGAACAGTTTGTTCTCGTCGTCGTTGGAAAGCACGCAAACTCTTGCGCCGGACTTCTTGTGACGAAGCACGATACCTGCAGTCTTGATGTCGGAAAGGTATTCTTCGTACATCAGCTCGTACGCAGGGTTTGCTGCAAGTTCAGCATATGATTTAACGTTTCTTGCCATTGTAATATTCCTTTCTGTGTGTTACCGTTTATTATGATAATACGTTGCTTTTTCTATTATAACTCTTTTTTCGTTATCGGTCAATACGGTGTGTTGAAATTTAACAATACCGCCCAAAAAAACAAATTCAAAAAAATTTTCAAACTGTATTGACAAGATAGTACAGTTGTGTTATAATTGTACCATCGAGGTAGTACAGTTTGGGAGGTGAACAAATGGAATGGTACCTTGACAAAAGTAAACCCATAAGTCCCCAGATATGCGAGCAGGTATGTATGCGAATAGCTCTTGGAGAATTCGTACCCGGAGAACGGTTGTTATCCGTCCGTGAGACCGCGGTGGCCGCAGGAGTCAACCCCAACACCGTTCAGCACGCATACGAGAAACTGGCAGAGGCCGGAATAGTGTACTCACAGCCCGGCTCGGGTTGGTATGTATCTGAGGATATTACACAGGCAAAAAACACCCTGAAAAAGCTTCGCGAAGAAAAAACCGAGGCATATTTCACCGCAATGAACGCTTTGGGATCATCCCCCGAAGAAACAAAAAAATATGTAGAGGAGTGGAAAATATGAGTGAACTTCTTAAATGCACAGGGCTGACGAAGAAATACGGCGATGTCGTTGCCCTCGACAATATAAATCTCACCCTTGAGAGCGGCAAGATAATCGGTCTTCTCGGCCCCAACGGATCGGGTAAAACCACACTTATCAAGCTGATAAACGGGCTTCTCACTCCCGACAGCGGTGAGCTTACAATAAACGGCAATCACCCCGGAGTTGAGACAAAAAAAGAAGTGGCGTACCTGCCCGACAACATTTATCTGAACAAATGGATGACAGTCAAGCAGATCGTCAACTTCTTCTCCGATTTCTATGATGACTTCCGTCCAGAGCTGGCATACGAAATGCTTGAAAAGCTCGGGATTGCCCCCACACACAAGCTGAAGACTCTATCAAAAGGTAATAAAGAAAAGGTCTGCCTTATCCTTACAATGAGCCGAGGCGCAAAGCTTTACGTGCTTGACGAGCCTATTGCAGGTGTTGACCCTGCTGCCCGCGACTACGTTATCTCAACAATAATCAACAACTACAACCCCGACGCCACCGTTCTTATTTCAACACACCTGATCTCCGACATCGAGCAGGTCCTTGACGAAGCGATCTTTATCCAAAATGGTCAGTTAACCCTGCACAAGACCGTGGAAAGCATCAGAGAAGAAAACGGCAAGAGCGTTGACGAACTCTTCAGGGAGGTATTCAGATGGTAAAGAAACTTTTTAAGCACGAATTTGTTGCATACCTTCGTACACTTTTGCCCGTATATATCATTATGATGGCGATCGCCGGATTCGGACGTCTGATAATGATATTTGAAACCGACACCGTTGCTTACAACCTGGCATCCGGCTCGTCTGTGGTCCTTTTTGTCGTAGCTGTAATGACAGCCCTTATTATGACTATGTTCGTCGGTGTCATCAGATTCTACAAAAATCTTTTCACAGGAGAAGGATACCTGTCCTTTACCCTGCCCGTAACCCCCAAGCAGCATCTTTGGGTCAAGTCGACCACCGCAGTTGCTTGCACCCTTATTACTCTTGTGGTTATCCTCGTCTCCTGCTGCGTTATGGTGAAAGGCCCCTTGTTCATTGAGCTTATCAAAGCATCTATGTACGTTTTAAAGAACTGCTGGGAAGTCTGCGGAGCCCATACCATACTTTATGTAATTGAGCTTATCGTTCTGTTCTTGGTTGCTCTTTACAGCACATATATGCAGTACTATTCCTGCATCACCATCGGTCAGCTGGCGAGAAAGAACCGTGTCGTTGCCGCAATCGGTGTGTATTTCGGATACTACGTTATCTCGCAGATCATCAGCACCGTGTTTATTATGTCGCTGGCAATATACGAGCACCTGATCCCCTACTACGAGATCGCAGAATTCATTAATTACCATCCCAATGCCGCAATACACCTGTTCCTTCTTTCTCTCATTCTTATCTGCGCCCTCCTTGGACTCTTGTTCTTTGCGATCAACAGATATATTATGACGAAGAAGCTTAACCTGGAATAAAGGAGGAAAACAAATGAAACTGAAAAGAATAATTCTCCTGGCAGTCGCCCTTGTAATGTGCATCTCCCTTTGCAGCTGCCTTGATCTTGATGCAGAGCGCGAAAAGCACGCAAAATTACAGGATGACGGAAGTATTATGCTCAATGGAAACAAATACGTTTTGCTTCCGGAATCTGAAGAGCTTTCTCCTTATGTAAAATATTCAAACGGCTACCTCAATCTTACAGATAAAGACGTGCCCCTGCTGTTTGCGCCACTCCTTGATAAGGGCGGCTACTGTGTCAGCGAGGACGACGTGTTCATCCTCAACGAATTCAGATCTAACCATGAAGTCAGCTACTACTGCCGTGAGGACGTCTACGACGAAGTAGCCAAGGCAATGAAAGAGGAAAAGGAATACCACTTAGGCTATGAGTACTCAACCTATGATCACAACACCGGAGATTACGTAAGCAACTGCCGTTTCCTCACCGATGCGGAAGAGGACATACTCGAAGAAACACTCAAAGGTGACGGAGAGGTAGCGCACATTATACCGTCATACGACTTTAGCATAAGCCTCGAAAGACGCACAAAAGATCTGTGGTTCAGTCTTCCCTATGAAGAGGGTGAATTGATACTGTGCTGCTCCACAGAACATGATACTTACTATCTTCTCATTGAACTTTACAATGGAAAAGTAGGCACTTACAATTATAAATATTACCAGATTTCGAAAGAGCACAACGCGATCCTTGACAACTTAATGTCCGACTATCTCGGCGTTGAGATCGATTGGTAAAAAACACACGCCTGTTACCGAGTGTAGCAGGCGTTTTATTATTGCGTGGTAAAATATTACATTTGTGTTACACATTTACTTTTGACTTGATAAGCGTTCCCGCAAGTGATACAATTACGTTGGGTTTGTGCGCCGGATATCCTGTGCCTCCGGTGACTGTGAAAAACCCTACGCGTAAAACACACGGACACACCACTCGTGACCGACAGAAGCAAAAGTAGGTATATGAAAAAGAAAAACAACAATATCACTTTAATAAAATCATTTATGCGGGGATGCACCCACTTTTTCGTGTTCTGCATAATCGCTTCCCTGCTTGCGTCTCTGTGCGAACTGATAATGCCGAAGATAATCAGCTTCACCGTTGACTCCGTAATCGGAAGCGAAGAAGTAGACCTGCCCGCATATCTCATGGCACTTGTGAACAAGGCAGGCGGAATGGAGATACTCCGGGAGAACTCCTGGGTCTTTGCTGTTCTCGTGCTTGTTTTTGCGGTGCTTATGGGTATCTTCAAATACCTGGAAACCGTATTCAACAGAAAAGGCTCCGAGACCCTTGTGGAGACCATGCGAAACCGACTGTTTTCACACATCGAGCGTCTCCCCTTCTCCTGGTACATGAAAAACCAGACCGGTGACATTATCCAGCGTTGCACCTCGGACGTTGACATGATCAAAATGTTCCTCTCCGAACAGCTTACAACGATTCTTAGCACCTTTATCCTTATTGTAATGTCTCTGGTGTTTATGTTCTCAATAAGCACTCCCCTGGCTCTTATAGCCCTTGTATCAATTCCCATAATCATCGGCTACTCTCTTGGGTTCCACCGCTACATCGGTGACGGATTCGAGAAATGCGACGAGCACGAGGGCAAGCTGTCCGCCATTTGCCAGGAAAACCTGACAGGTGTTCGTGTAGTTCGAGCTTTCGGACGTGAAAAATACGAGGTTGACAAGTACAAAAAGCAGAATGACATCTACACAAATTCCTGGGTAAAGCTCGGCAAGGTACTGGCATATTTCTGGTGCACCGGCGACATCATCACAGGTGTTCAGGTTATGGTCATCCTTGTGGTTGGCACAGTACTGTGCGTTAACGGCAAGCTGACTGTTGGTGACCTTATCGCCATTTTGTCTTACAATGCTATGCTGACCTGGCCTGTCCGCTCCCTCGGCAGAGTTATTTCCGAAATGAGCAAGGCAGGTATTTCAATCGGCAGAATCAACGATATAATGAGCGCGGAAGAAGAGTCCGACCGCCACGATGCTGTTGACTGCGACACCTCAGGAGATATAGTGTTCGACCACGTTACCTTCTCATACGACGGCAGCACAAAGATCCTTGACGACGTTTCCCTGACTATCAAGAAGGGCTCTACCGTGGGTATTCTCGGTATGACGGGCAGCGGAAAATCAACTCTTGTTTCCCTCCTTTGCCGCTTGTATGAAACCTCCGACGGCTGCGGCACAGTTTCAATTTCCGGCACCGACGTGCGCCGGATCAAAAGCGATTCTCTCCGCAAAAACGTAGGTATCGTGCTGCAGGAGCCTTTCCTTTTCAGCCGCACCCTTGGTGAGAACATCGGAATCACATTTGACGATCCCGCCGCTCGTATGGAAGAGATCCGCGAGGCAGCCCGTGCCGCTTGTCTGGACGAGACTATCGAGGGATTCTCCGCAGGATACGACACAACAGTAGGCGAGCGTGGTGTTACCCTCTCCGGCGGTCAGAAACAGCGAACAGCAATCGCACGACTTCTGGCTCAGAAAACTCCCGTTATGATATTCGACGACAGCCTTTCCGCAGTTGACAGCGAAACTGACGCAAAGATCAGACACGCTCTCCGCGAGAAAACTGCCGATTCAACGGTTATTATCATTTCCCACAGGATCCAGACTCTCATGTCTGCTGACAATATCGTAGTTATGTCAGGTGGACGCATAATCGAGAGCGGAACTCACGATGAGCTTATTGCTCTCGGCGGCACATACAAAAAGATCAACGATATTCAGTCCTCCGGACTCGATGAAAATGAGGAGGTGGATGAATAATGAAAAACACAGAAAAGAAAACCACTCATCTCAAATTTTTCGGAATTCCAAAGATCCTGCCATTCGTCAAGCCATACAGCGTAATGATGTTTCTCATGGTATTCCTCTCACTGCTTGGATCGATTATCGACCTGGTATTCCCCAAGTTCCAGGAGTATGCCATCAACAACTACATCGCCTACGGCAAGCTTGACGGGCTGGGCGTTTTCACTCTGGTTTATTTCGTTCTCTTGATCTTCAAGATCATAGTTGACACAATCGGCGCCTATAACGGCACAAAGATCGAGATGTACGTAGGTCGAGACCTGAAGCAGACCGCCTTCGACCATCTCCAGACCTTATCCTTCTCCTATTTCAACAGAAACAGCGTTGGGTACATCCACTCCAGAGTTTCAAGTGACACAAACAGAATCGGCACCCTTTTCTCCTGGTATATCCTTGACTGCATCTGGAACGGCACATATTTTATCGGCGCATTAATTATTATGTTCCGCACCAACGCAAAGCTCTCCCTTATCGTACTTGCCATAATTCCCGTGGTTGTGGCTACAGTTATTCTTATGCAGAAAAAGCTGACAACAACAAGCCGCAACATCCGCGAGGTCAACTCTCGTATTACAGGAAACTTCAACGAGGGCATCACCGGGGCTAAAACTATCAAGACCCTTGTAGCTGAAGACAAAATGTACTCGGAGTTTGCAGAGAAAACCGGGGAGATCAAAGGCCTTTCCGTTATGGAATCCCGTTACCGCGGTATTCTGTGGACTACTCTGAACGTGGCCTCCTACGTTGCGCTGGCTCTGGTGCTTAAAGTCGGCGGCGACTTTACCAGCGAGCAGATCATGGAGGTTGGTACTTTGTCCCTGTTTATGACTTACTCCATGGGACTTATGACTCCTATCCGCTGGATCATCAACTCTCTCGCTCAGCTTATTAACATTCAAGTTAACATAGAGCGATTCACAGGCCTCCTCGAAACCGAATCCGACGTTTCAGATTCACCGGAGGTTGTGGAGAAATACGGCGATATGTTCAATCCCAAGCGCGAAAACTGGGAAGAGCTTAAGGGAGACATCGAGTTCTGCGACGTAGACTTTATGTACCCGGACGGAGACGAGTATATTTTAAAGAATTTCAATCTGAAGATCCCCCACGGCACAAATGTTGCCATAGTCGGCGAAACGGGAGCAGGCAAATCCACTCTCGTTAACCTGGTGTGCAGATTCTTCGAGCCCACAGCAGGTCGGCTTCTCATTGACGGACGCGATGCACGGGAAAGATCACAGCTTTGGCTCCACTCCAACATCGGCTACGTACTCCAGACACCTCATTTGTTCTCCGGAACCATTCGCGAGAACCTGAAATACGGCTCTCCCAATGCAACGGACGAAGAGATAATGAAGGCTCTCAAGATCGTATCTGCCGAGGGAATCGTGGAAAGAAGCGAAAACGGACTTGAAACCGAGGTTGGTGAAGGGGGAGACCTCCTTTCAACCGGCGAAAAGCAGCTTATTTCCTTCGCCCGCGCCATTCTTTGCGATCCGAAGATTTTGGTTCTTGACGAAGCGACATCCTCTATCGACACCTTCACCGAGCAGCTTATCCAGTCAGCCATCGGCCAGGTAATCAAAGGACGTACCTCCTTCGTTATTGCTCACAGGTTGTCTACAGTACGAAATGCGGATATAATTCTCGTAGTTCGCGACGGAAAGATAATCGAGCGCGGTACACACCGTGAGCTTATGAGAGAGCACGGATACTACCACAGTCTCTACACCCAGCAGTATCAGGCAGAAGCCATCGCAGGCGTATTCAGAGATACGTCAAAATAAAACAAAGCCCGAGGTTTAGCGTAGTGCCCTTAAGGACACTAGCGCAGTTATGATCGCCTACGGCGAGTTTAGAGTTATGATTGACTACGCCAAGTTATGATGTACCTTCGGTACAGTTCGAAGTAACAAGGCGATCATATCATAACGGTAAGCGCGAGCGAATCTCATAACTCATAACAAAAATAGTATTTGTGTCCACAAATGCAGTGGTTTTTGTGGCTTAATTAAGGACTACAAAATCTATGACAAAAGCAACGCAAAGGCACTTATGGCAAATGCTATAAGTGTTTTTTGCTACCCTCCGGGGAGTATGAAAAAGCCTTCCTCCGGGAGGAAGGGGGACCACGAAGTGGTGGAAGGAGCCCGCGTGAGTTTGAATATGTACTGATGTTACCGTAACGCACTCTCCCTCAGTCAGCTTCGCTGCCAGC
>SVSJ01000042.1 GCA_015064355.1 Oscillospiraceae bacterium
CCATAATCATACCTCCATAGAGATAAAAGTAAGCCGACGTCTGCTTCTGTTTATATTATAGCACAAAAACAGTTTCAGTAAAGGTATTGTTAGGAAACATTGTGTTAACTCAAAGTTGAAAAAAGATCGCATAAGTATAGAAACCATTGCTCTTATTTATGCTTTCCCGACGCTCGTGTCCGGGGCAAGCATAGCGCGTGGCAGTCCGCGCACGATCGGGCAGAAGCCCGAACCCACTATCAGCAGAGGAACAGTGCACAAATGCCTCCCTCCGAGAGGGAGGGGGACCGCGATAGCGGTGGAAGGAGCCTGCGTCACTTGGAATTTAGGTTGACCTCATAGTAACGCGCTTTCCCTCAGTCGCCTTACGGCGCCAGCTCCCTCCCGGAGAGAGCCTTTCGTAAGGTCGCACCAACAGAAAAATACCACCAAAGAAAATTCCTTGGTGGTGTTCGTGTTTTCTCCGCTAAAGTTACATATCGGTATGACTCCGTTTTTTTATTTTACACCTGACCGAATCCGCAGACCACTTGCCCGCCCACGATATTTATAAGAGCGTAGGTGGGATTAATGGAGCTGCCGCAAGAGCCCGGATTTATTGCGCGCACGTGTCCGCCGAATGAACCGTCCAGTGTTTCGTCAAAAGCCCAATGGGTGTGCCCGAAAAGAAGTATGTCCGCTCCCATATCAATGGCGTAGTCAACGGCTCGCTGATAAGTTTTCTTGACTTCGTGCATGTGCCCGTGCATAATGAGGAATTTCTTGTTTCCCACTGTTATAGGCCCGAGACTCATCCGATCTTTTACGTTATTCGGAATAACTATACCGTAGTCGCAGTTTCCCGGAACGAAGTTGTATGGAATATCGGGAAACTCCTCCATGACAGACAGAAAATCCCGGAGACCGTCGCCGAGAAAGAAAACGTGATCCACCCCATCGTTGTTAAGGTGCAGGCGAATGTTATCTGATATTGCTTTAGACTTGCCGTGCGAGTCAGAAAAAACAAGAATTTTCATTGAGATACTCCTTTTGAGTAGCAAAAAGCCCACTCGGAAATATAATGATAGAGATGAAATACAGGGGGGGTATATGATGATAAATAAAGCTGCAATAAATAAGATGCTTGAAATGCCTGACGATAAGCTTGTGTCAATGCTTAAGTTTGTGATGTCCGCATCCGGGGTTGATATGGGTGACAAACGCTTGGATGAATCAACGGTGAGGAAGCTTCGTGGGGTTCTACGCGAGGTCACGGACGAAGATATCGCCAGAGCAATGTTTCTCATAGACAGATACAAGCGGGGAGGCTGAGATGAGTATAAACGGAGAGGGAACCCCTGACATTTCCGAAATGATAAAGGGGATCATGCAAAACCCGGAGTTCGCAGGTCTTGTCAAAGAGCTTCGCGGTGACGAGGGGAAAAACAGCTCGGATATTCAGTCGGATATTATGAGCAAGCTACCGGAGATCATGTCCATGCTTGGACCTATGATGAACGGTCAGTCAGAGCCTCGGCGGCATGAGGACGATAAAAAAAGCAACAAAGACGAGGGCGGATCAGACCAGGGTGTGGCAAAGATTCTCAAAAAGCTCGACAAGTTTGATAAATCAAAGGCAACTCGTCTAATGTCTGCGATCAAGCCATATCTGAGCCGGGAAAGATGCGACATGATCGACAAGTGTATGTCTGTCATACAGATCGGAGACGTAATGACAGTCCTCAGAGGTATGGACAGCTACGGAAAACACGATAATTAACGGAGGCTTATATGTACTCGAGATACTCTTCAAAAAATTCAAGATACAATCCACCTCCGGGATACACGGGAAGCACGTTTTCCAGCGAGGGGGAGGTTAAGCACCATTTGCCCGGGTATGAGGTTTCGCCATCTCCACGTCAGCCGGAAATTGAGAGGGTGGAGGACGAGGCGGTTCAAATCAGCGAATGTGAGCCCGAGAAAAAAGGAAACTCCGGTGGTCTTTGGGAGCTTTTCGAAAGCATCAAGGGGAAATTCGGCTCGGAGGAGCTAATAATCCTTGCGGTGATGCTTTTGATTGCCCAGGACGGAATCGGAGTTGAGGTTTTGATCCTTGCCCTTATTCTTCTGGCAGGTTAAAGCAGTTTTCTGTGCCAAGCTCCACAAGCAGCGCGTTTGCCTCTTCTGAAACAAGGCGGATGTGTTCTGACGGATCGCTGAACTTGAAGTCCGGTAAAGGTTGCTTCGCGAGTCCTGCTGCAATAACCACGGAAAGCTTCTTTGTTTCCGCGTCAAAGCTTATATCAGCGTCAAATTCGGCAATATGTGCGATTATTGATGCGATCTTTGCATAACTGCCCAAGGGTGAGAGCTGATTCTCGAGAGCGCAGATGTCGCAGGACGCCAGGGCAGAATTCAACCTGTTTGTTACAGTTGATATTTTCACCTCTGCAAAACCCTCGTGTCGTGATACACGGGCGTCTATCCGGTGATCTTCAGATAATGCCACAGAAATCACAACAGCCATCTGAACTACCGCCGCAAAAGCTTCAACGGGCAGCTTAATCAGGGGAGTGCTGTCGCCGTAGTTTGATGACTCAAGAGTGATTTCTGACGTGCTGACGGAGGGATTTGCCGATATGCTCTCAAGAGTCCTTCGCGTAACGTCAAGAATATCACAGAATCTTGCAGATGTGTGATCTCCTAAAAGGGTTTCCACCAGAAACGGGGCGCGGCTCATAACAAGAAAGGCCTCGGGAGATACGGATGTCAGAGCGTAATAATTACGGTTCTTGAGACACAGGATCTCGTAAACGATCCTATCGGTAATGGTTCTGAAATACCCGGAGGAGGGGGACAAAAAGCTGTAAAAATCCGACTGGTCTTCAGCGGGGAAAACCATATTTGCCACTGCTCCGGATATGATATTCTTTTCGCAATACAGGTAGAGATAATTGCCAAAACGCCGCTTCAGCTTGAATATTCTGTAGTCACCTGCGGATTCGGCGCTTCTTATCTCGCAAAACTCCTGAAACGCCCGAAGATTCTTCCCGAGTGAGGAGAAAAGTTCGTGGCGAAGTGATAAAAGATCGTGCGCCTCACGAACAGAGGCAAGCACATCTACCTCGTCGCAGAGATTGCAGTTTTCGTCAAATATCAAACAAGGTTTTTGCGCATTCATTTTTTAATACCAAGGTTTTTCTGTTTCCGCGGGCTTGGTTTCATCAGCACCGTCATCAGTGGTAGAAGGAGGCGCATCGGGATACTTGTCAGCGGTGCTGGCGTAGGGATTAGTCTCTGTAACTTCTTCGGGAGCCAGTGTTTCCGGAGCCTCCGGCTGGACTGTTGCGTTTCTATCGTATTTCAGCTCATCCGGGAGAAGGGGCTCCATTATGCACACGTTTGTCATATTGTTCTGCCGGCAAGCGGTGTGCTCTGCTGCCATAACCACGATGTCGTCACTGGATATAATGTGTCGCATATTATAAGTGTTGAAGCTGCCGAGGAGGGAAGTGATGTCGTGTGAAACAGAAGAGAAAATTTCAGAGGATGTGGTCATACATTCTGTGGAAAAATCAATTCCCATAAAGGAAACGGTAGACGCGATGATCTGAATATGCTTTGCAAAAGCTGCGTCAAGATAAAGCTCGGCAGGTAGGATAATTCCGATATGGCAGGAAGTCTGACTGTTTTCTTTGCATTCTTTAATGTAGCCGGAGAGTCTTGCAGCGGAATTATGAGAGAATCCGTCGGTGTCGATGGCAGGATACTGGATCATGATCTCGTCAAATCCGTATTCCAGAAGCTCCTTGATAAGAGCACCGTCGATAACGGAAGCGGATGCAGATGCGGAGTTTCCAAGGGACGAGGGAATCAGCGCGCAGAGTCTCATATTACGCACGCTTGCGGCAGATACTGCAGAGATGACCAGTTCAAGGACAGTGTTTTCGTTGGTGTGGGGGATACCCAGTAATTTGCAAATTGCGGGAGAGGGATAAATGAGTCCGCCGTCTTCGCTGCAAAGCTTGATTATCAGGGTGTCATAATGAGCGGAAAGCTCGGTGATCTTTTCTACAAGCTCGTCCTGAGTTTCAAACTTTCTGACATCTATGGCTGCTGCTGAAACTGATGGTGCCTCTGTGCTTGTTATTACGTATTCGTTTGACGGATCGGGTGCGGTCTCCTCGGTTTCACTTGCAGGATCATTTACCTCATTGTCGAGGGAATTGACCTTCTCGAGAAGATGATTGCCGAGCAGTATCGCAAGTACGGTTATCACAATAGCCGCAACTATGACAAACAGAATACGGAGGAGTATTTTTTTGAGTTTAGCGTTGCCGGAACGCTTGCTTCTGTAAGATCTCACAATAAATTACCGTCTCAATCTATAGAATCAAGATTAAAAATCGAATAGTTTTTCATCTCGTCGGTGGGTTCTACCGTTATAGTGGCCTTGTGTTCTTCGAGGATCAGATTGTATTTGCCCTTCTTGTATTCTTCGCACAGGTCTTCGAAATTCTCTGTAATATAGTCACTATCCTTCTCGTATCTCTTGATTATGCTGTATCCTGCGGGAGTTTTGATAATTCCGCTGACTTCACCAACCTCGAGTGAGAATGCCGCTTCTTCAAATTCCTCATATCTGTTTCCGCGGCAGATGTAGTAACCGTTGTCGTTGTTGAACATATAAAGGTCCTTGCCGTATTTCTGGACAAGATCTTCAAAGCTGTCACCATGGGCGAGCTTGTCAAGAAGCTTTTGTGCAAGAGCAAGATTCTCTTCGTCTGTGTTGCCGTTTTCGCTTGTCAGGAGAATCTGCTTTACCCTTACAAACTCGTCGCTGTTGATCACGCCCCGCAGCTCATCTTCGCCGGAAAGTATCTCACCTGACTCAATGAGTTTCGCGTAAAGTTCTTCAGCGAGCAGATCGTTTGCTGTGATAAATCTGTACACGGAGTCGGTCATATTAACGGCACCGAGATCGTTTTTGTATGCGATGTAGTCGTAGCCGTAGCCCTCGTAAACATTGTCCATTAGAATGTCCACAGTATCCTTGATATATTCGTCCTCTGGGGATATACCGTATTTAGCGGCCAGAGAACGGGTGGTGTACATAGTCAGGATTATATCATTTATGTGGGCGTTTATTTCCTTGATAAGGGCAGCTCCCGACTCACCAAGCCAGATGTCAGCGGATCCGCCGCGGGAAGCTTCGTAATCCGCCTTGCTGTTTAGTGCAACGTAGCGATATAATTCCAGAGGCACATCAAATCCGTCGACGGTCATAAGGACGGTTTTTTCTGTTTTAGTGCTTTCAAGTATATCCTTGTCGTTGCCGCAGGAGAAAAGTGAGAATACCATTAAAGCGGCAATAAAGAGGAGGGCGATCTTTTTCATTTTCTATAATTCCTTTGTTTGTGTGCAAATAATTATTCAGCATAATTATAGCACGCGCTCGTGAATAGTTTGTTAACTCACTTGAGTGTTTCGGTAAATAATGGGGAGGTGGAACGCAGAGTGGGCAAAATAACGGTTGCAATTAGCCGCTGCCTATGCTATAATTTATATAGATAACGACAATTAAAGGTGGATTATATGCAAGACTTTGCTTCAAGAGTAAACCTTCAAAAGCTGATCGATGAGAAAGGCTTGAAAATCGAATATACCCCCGATGATCCCCAGAAGATCATGATAGGCTCAACTGACGTTAACCGTCCCGGACTTGCTCTTTCGGGATTCTTTGAACATTTCGACCCCAAGCGGATCCAGGTAATCGGAAACGCGGAGGCAATGTTTATCAAGAAAATGCCTGAAGATATGCGCAGAAACCGTCTGACTGATTTTCTGAAGCTCAGCCCGGTAACTGTTATTGTTACACACGGCAACGAGGTTGACTCAATTCTGTTGGAGCTGGCGGAATACTTTGAAGTTCCCGTATGCTCAACGAAAGAGAACACCAGTGACTTCATGGCGTCCCTCATCTCATATCTCCATGTACAGCTTGCACCACAGATCACCCGTCACGGCGTATTCGTTGAGGTATACGGCGAGGGTATCCTTATTACCGGTGACAGCGGTGTAGGTAAGAGTGAAACAGCCATCGAGCTTATCAAGCGTGGTCACAGACTTATTGCCGATGACGCAGTTGAGCTTCGCAAGGTGTCGGATAAGACCATCGTTGGCCAGTCGCCGGAGATCATCCGTTACTATATTGAGCTGCGCGGTATCGGTATCGTTGACGTGCGCAGACTGTTTGGTATGGGCTCCGTTAAGGCTACTGAAAAGGTGGACATGGTTATCAACCTTGAGCCTTGGGTAAACGGCAAGATGTACGACAGAATGGGACTGGAAACGGAGTACACCGATATTATGGGCATCAAGATCCCCACAACTACAATTCCCGTGCATCCCGGCCGTAACCTTGCCATCGTTCTTGAAATTGCCGCAATGAACAACAGACAAAAGAAAATGGGCTACAACACCGCTGAGGAATTCAACGCAAAGCTTCTTCAGAGCATGGGCGTTACCGACGACAGTCTGTAATATTTGCTCCTTGTAATAGCCTGGAAAGGAGTTTTCGTGAGAAAAGATAAATGGAGATACATAATTAGCGCGCTTGCGGACTTAGCCTTGATGATACTCTGTTTTGTTATAAAAGAAAACACTGCTGCGGTTACGTTTTTTGTGGCATTGATTTATGTTCAATTGGAGTATAATGCATTAAAGCCACATGATTTTTGTGTCCGTAATAGACTTAAATTATGTTTTGAAAAGAATGGCAATCTTAAACTATACAAAAAGGTTTGTTATGTAATATCTGTAGTTTTCTTCTGTATGGGTGCATTCTTGTTACTTCCCTTTGTATGGGGCAAGATAGTTTCTCTCGTATAACTCATTTGTAATAACCGTATAAAAAATCTCACCGCAGTTAAACTAAACTGTTGAAAGGTGAGATTTTGTTTTTTCTTCATTGATAATGTTGAAAACGTGATCCCATTGTGATATAATTAAACTTGCGGAAAGATATGTTCAATATCTTTTATAAAAATACACACAGAGTAGATACGGTGGCGTCAAGTGTCGGCGAAACGGGGAGTTGTTCGTCGAACGAAAGCTAACGCTGCGGTCACGGTATCGCATCCCGCTGTCATTAACAGAGCATATACTCTCATAAATGTGCAAGCGGAATTATATCTGTCCGCAAATATTTATGGGAGGTTTTGGTTTATGCACAAAAATCAAACTGTAAGGCTCATTACCTTTACCGCGCTGCTTGTAGCTTTGGGAATCGTACTTGACAGGCTGTCACTTCTCAATCCCGGCTGGAAGATAGGCTTTGGATTTATTCCTGTTGTGGTGGCGGCTGTTCTTTACGGCCCCGGTGTAGCGGCGATGGTTTACGGACTGTCTGATCTCTTGGCGGCGCTTCTTTTCCCCATCGGACCATATTTCCCCGGCTTTACCGTTTGCGCGGCTGTTATGGGGGCGGTCTACGGCCTGTTCCTTTATAACAAGCCGGTCAGGTTTTTTCCGAATATCGTTCTGCCTACCCTAATAAACAGTCTCATAGGCTTGTTCATCAACACGATCTGGGTAAGCATCCTTTACGATTCTAAAGCTTACTGGGGCTGGTTCCTTTACCGTTTGCCGCAGTATGCTGTGCTTGTTCCCCTTAATCTGGTCTTGATTCCTGCGATAATTCACCTTTGCGGAAAGCTCAAAAAGTTCACTTTAAAGAGAGTGCGATAATGACATACGAAGAAGCATTAGAGTATATTCATTCTGTCACCTGGCGGGGAAGCCGTCCGGGACTTCTGCGCATCACAGAGCTCTGTGAAATGATGGGGAATCCCCAGGATAACCTTAAATTTATTCACATAGCCGGAACAAACGGAAAAGGCTCTGTTTCCCGTATGATCTCGTCAATTCTTGAAAAAAGCGGATACAAAGTTGGGCTTTTTACCTCTCCTTATATCGAAAGATTCAACGAGCGTATTATGCTCAACGGTGAGGATATTCCAGACCGGGAGCTTGCTTCCGCAACGGAATACGTGCGCCGTTTTGCTGATAAAATGGAAGATCCGCCCACGGAATTCGAGCTGATCACTGCTATCGCTTTGGTTTACTATAGCAGAGTTGGCTGTGATTACGTAGTCTTTGAGTGCGGCCTCGGTGGCAAGCTTGACTCTACAAATGTGGTAAAAACCACGGTTTTGTCAATTATAACCGGAATAGCCCTTGATCACACGGAGCTTCTCGGTGACACAACTGCGAAAATTGCCGGCGAAAAAGCGGGAATCATTAAGCCGGGCACCCCTGTTATCTTCGGAGAAGTGGATCGGGATGCTGAGGCTGTTATTATGGAGTGCGCAAAAGAGCTCGGATCAGAATACATCCGCACAGATTTCTCGAAGATCGAGGATGTTACCTCCGACCTTGAATCAACAACCTTTACCTTTGGTGGTAAAAGGGTAAAAATACATCTTCACGGACTTTACCAGACCCGAAATGCTGCTACGGTACTCACGGCTGTGGAGACATTGCGAAAGAGCGGTGTGAATATTCCCGACTCCGCGGTTGACGCAGGACTTGGGAATGCCCGCTGGAGTGCGAGATTTGAGATAATATCCCGCGATCCCCTTGTTATATACGACGGTGCTCACAATCCCCAGGGAATTTCAGGGGCTGTGGAGAATATCACCCACTACCTGTCCCCATTGACAAATGACGGCAAGGTTGCTATCCTTATGGGTGTTATGGCTGACAAAGACCACCTTAATATGATAAAAATGCTCTCGGCCGTGGCTGACCGTGTGTTCACGGTTACACCCCCAAACGCCAGATCTCTTGACAGCACCGGGGTGGAGCGTGAGTTTGAATCCTTTGGCGTAGTGGCTACCTCCTTCGGTAAGCTTGAGGACGGAGTACGCGCCGGAATAGATTACGCAAAAGAATCGGGCAGACCCATGATCTGTCTCGGATCACTTTATATGTACGCCGACGTAAAGAGCGCGGCACAAAAATATCTTCTCTCAGAGGAGGCTTAATGAAAAAAGCGCATTTATTAATAACGATTTTGCTGCTTTTGAGTTTGACATCTTGCACCCTGTCTGCTACCATTGCGGATAAGCTTGGGTTTGATACTTACGATTATATGGGCGAGTCGGTCACAGCCGTACATCCGGTTGACGGGGAACTGGCCGGGGATGTTGAAGAGATCCTTGAGATCCTCGTTACAAACTCCACCTATCTCCGGACCTTTGATAATATGGGAGATGCTATAAAGCTGTATAATGACGCGGTGCTCTCCTATATGCTCGAAACGGGTTACTCCAAATACTCCGGTAACGTGGAGCTTATAAACAAGGCCACCACCGCATATCCTGAATACAGCATTACCCAGATAATCCCACAGAGCGAATATGAGGCAACCATGTACCAGTATTTCGGCGGGGATGTGAAGATCACACACCGCGACGGGGAGATGTTCAAGTATCTCTCAAAGGTTGGTGCGTATATTTCACCTGTGACACCGGTGTCAAGCGGTCTTGAACCACAGGTTACATATCTGGCGGAAACCGCAAAAACCTATCGAGTGAAGTTTAGAGTGGTTGCGGCGGAAGGAGATGACGTGGACTCTCCCGAATATTTCGCGCTCATAATAAAGAGAGACGACGGAACACATTATATTAAAAAGCTGCTTGAGGGCAGTACAGTTAACGGATAAAAATAATTACATACAGTGAGGTTTGAAATGAAAGCAGTTGTAACCGTAGTAGGACGCGACACCGTTGGTATTCTGGCGAAAGTCAGCGCAGCGTGTGCAGAGCACAATGCCAATATTATCGACGTTACCCAGTCTGTTATGCAGGAGCTGTTTACAATGGTAATGCTTATTGACATTACCGATATTAAAGGAGATTTCTCCGAGCTTCAGAACACCCTTTATGCCCTTGGAGATCAGATCGGTATGAAGATCCACGTAATGCACGAAGACATTTTCAATTCAATGCATAATATCTGAGGCTGAGGTTTTGTATGCTTAACACAAAAGACATTCTTGAGACCATTCGTATGATCGACGATGAAAATCTCGATATACGTACTATAACTATGGGTATATCCCTCCTTGACTGCGCGGACAGCGATATTAACCGCTCCTGTGACAAGGTGTATGATAAGATCTGCCGACTGGCTGAAAAGCTTGTTCCCACAGGATGCGATATCGAGAAGATGTACGGTATTCCGATCATTAACAAGAGAATTTCCGTAACTCCCATCGCTATGCTTGCGGCTGTTTCCGGAGGGGATCCCGTGCTTTACGCAAAAACTCTCGAAAGAGCAGCGCACACTGTTGGAGTTAACTTCATCGGCGGTTATTCTGCTCTCGTTCAGAAGGGATTTGCGGCAGGCGACCGTGAACTGATCCGTTCCATTCCCGAAGCACTTGCGATAACTGATCGTGTTTGCTCCTCTGTTAACATCGGCTCGACCAAAGCCGGCATCAATATGGACGCTGTTGGTATGATGGGCGGTATCATTCTTGATGCGGCAAAGCTGACCAAGGATAAAAACTGTATGGGCGCTGCCAAGATAGTAGTATTCTGCAACGCTCCGGAGGATAATCCCTTTATGGCAGGCGCCTTCCACGGAGTTGGTGAGCCTGACTGCGAGATCAACGTAGGCGTATCCGGTCCCGGTGCTGTTAGAAGCGCGCTGGCGAAATGCCCTGACGGAGACCTCACCGAGGTTGCCGACGTTATTAAAAAGACTGCGTTCAAGATCACCCGTATGGGTCAGCTTGTAGGCAAAGCGGCATCTGAAAGACTTGGCGTGCCTTTTGGCATCGTTGACTTGTCTCTCGCACCTACTCCTGCGGTTGGCGACTCTGTTGCGCATATTATTGAGGAAATGGGCATTGAGATTTGCGGCGCACACGGCACAACTGCGGCTCTGGCTCTCCTTAATGACGCAGTAAAGAAGGGTGGAGTTATGGCATCCTCACACGTTGGCGGCTTGTCCGGTGCGTTCATTCCTGTATCTGAAGACGCAGGTATGATCGACGCAGCCCGTTCAGGAGATTTATCCATTGAAAAGCTTGAAGCAATGACCGCGGTTTGTTCCGTTGGCCTTGATATGATCGTAATTCCCGGTGATACCCCTGCATCCACAATCTCCGCAATCATCGCGGACGAAGCGGCAATCGGTATGGTCAACTCTAAGACCACTGCTGTTAGAGTAGTTCCCGCAATCGGCAAAAAGGACGGCGAAGAGCTTGAATTCGGAGGTCTCTTTGGCTCCGGTCCCATTATGAAGCTTCACAACGACAGAAGCTCCGAAAAGTTCATCAGCCGTGGCGGAAGAATCCCCGCGCCAATGCAGTCCTTGAAGAATTAAAAGAAATACAGTTTGTAGGGACTGGCGTCCTCAACAGCCCCTTTCTGATATTCACTTGACAAACCCTGCAAATCTTGCTATAATTAACCGAATCAAATAACGGTGAGTTCGTGACCATCCTCACCTAAAACAAAACTACGGACAGGCTGCTCATGCTATTCGTATGTGCGGCTTTTTTGTCCCCACGAAAGGGAAAACTATGAAAAACAACATGAAGAATCTTACTTACGCAGGAATAATCGCCGCTTTGTATGTGGCGCTTACTGCTGTTTCAGCCGCTTTTGGTATGTCGTCGGGGGCAGTGCAGGTGCGAATCTCCGAAGCCTTGTGCGTCCTGCCTGTGTATACCTTTGCCGCAGTACCCGGTGTAACCCTGGGCTGCCTTATTTCAAACTTGATCTTCGGCGCATCGCTTTACGATATCGCATTTGGCACTATTGCAACCCTAATCGGTGCCGCGGGAGCGTATTTCTTGAGAAAAATACCGTACCTTGCGTCACTTCCAACGATTTTATCTAACGCTGTTATTATTCCCCTTGTGCTGATATTGCAGGGCGTGGGTGGATGGAACACCTTCCCCTATTTCGCTGTAACGGTGGGCCTCGGCGAGATCATAGCCTGCGGAGTGCTTGGTACGGTGCTGATCATTTATTTAGAGCGCCACGAAAAGCACAGAAAGATGCTGTTTGGTAAATAAAAAAGAAAACCCGACGAGCAAATGTCACTCGTTGGGTTTTGTTGTTTGTTTTTACTTACCATATCTTGTAAGCTCCGTCGCCTTCGCACTTGATTGCGGTTTTGTAGAATTCGGTGATCGCCGCGATCATATATGCGGTGTCAGCGGTGCCGCCGGTCTCGTAAGAGGAGTGCATCGCAAGCTGTGCAAGCCCAATGTCCACTGTGTTCAGCGCAACGTTGGTGTTGGAGATTGAGCCGAGGGTTGAGCCGCCGGCCATATCACTGCGGTTTGCGAAAAGCTGCGTGGGAACGCCCGCGCGGGAGCAGATCTCACCGAAGATCGCAGCGGAAATTCCGTCTGTGGTGTATTTCTGCGCAGCATTTGATTTGATAACCACGCCGGCGTTCATATGAGGTGCATTTGCTCCGTCGGAAAGCTCAGGGTGATTGGGGTGCTTTGCGTGGCCGTTGTCTGCGGAAACCATAAACGAAGAGGGAAGTGCGGAACGGAGGGTAACTTCGAGACTGTCGCAGATTCGTGTGAGTGTGTCAAACAAGAACTGGGAAGCCGCGCCCTGCTTTGTGGATGAGCCGGTTTCTTCATTGTCGAAGGAAGAGTACACTGGAATTGCCTTGCATCCGCCTGCATTTATTGCCTGTGTGAATCCCATCAGAGTGCTGTAAGCGCACTGGAGATTGTCGATCTTGGGGGAGGAGAAAAAATCGCTATCCGCGCCCCAAACAGAACCGGGTGTGCGGTTGTAAAGATAGAGGTCGGAATTCATAATGCTCTCTTCAGAACAGCCCGCTTCTTCGGCAATGATCTTCTTGAGACTGCCCTTGTTCGCGGACGTGGCAAACAGCGGCATCATGTCAACAGCCGCATTGTACGCGAACCCGTTGTTGATCGTGCGGTTCTGGTGGATCGCCACATTGGGAATGAGCACCAGGTCACGGTCGATCTTTACCAGACGGGCAGATACGGTGTCGCCGTCCTTGACGATAACTCTACCGGCAATGGAAAGAGGTCTGTCCAGCCAGGAGGAGGCTATCATTCCGCCGTAGTTTTCTACGTTCAGCTTAACGTACTTGCCGAATACCTCGGTTTCAGTTTCGGTCTTGAGCTTGTATGTGGGGCTGTCTGTGTGGCTGGCGGTGATCATAAATGACTTTTCTGCGCCATCGGGAATTGCAAAAGCGATAACCGATGACATATTGCGGGTAACGTAATACTTGCCACCTGCCTGAAGATCCCATTCGCTGCCCTCGGAGAGGAGGGTAAAGCCCTCGGACTTGAGGATATTTGCGATTTCACCTACCGCATGGAAGGCTGTGGGACACTTTTCAATGAACGAGATGAGCTCTTTTGTAACGCTGATATTTTCGTTTGTCATAACTTTTCCTCGTAAATAATAATATATTAAAGCAATTATACCACAAAAATCCCGTAGTTACAATACACAACTTTGCCGAGGAATAAATTTTGCGGGATATATTGAAAAAAACAATAGAGTGTGCTATAATAGTCACGTTGTCAAAGTGGCAACCAAAACGCGCTTGTGGCGGAACTGGCAGACGCGCCGGATTTAGGATCCGGTGGGCAACCGTGCAGGTTCGATTCCTGTCAGGCGCATGCTGGAAAAGAGTTACCGAATGGTGGCTCTTTTTTCAATAGAGACAGGGATCGAAGGGCGCGTGTAAGAAAAGTCTCCGGGGGAGAGTTTTTCCGCGCCACAGCTCCGACCGCAGTCGGGCGATTCCTGTCAGGCGCATACTGGAAAAGAGTTACCGAATGGTGACTCTTTTTATTTGAACAGTTAAAATCTTTTTGAGCTATTGACAAACTTTAACGGTTGTGATATAATACCTTGGTAATCGGGGTGTGGCTCAGTCCGGTAGAGTGCTTGGTTCGGGACCAAGAGGCCGCTGGTTCGAATCCAGTCACTCCGATGAAAAAAACAAGGGGCATCCAAAGGGTGCGCCTTGTTTTTTGCTGTGGTAACTGATTGAGTGGCAGCATCCGAGACGCAAATCCGGCTAACAAGAATAATATTTCTGCGGGCGGCTCGTAGCGATGTTTACATCGCAGTGGTTCGAATCCAGTCACTCCGATGAGAAGATAGTCGAAATGCTCAAAAAACTTGAGTGTTTCGGCTTTTTTCGTGCCTTTTTTCGGGGGATTTTTGGTAATAATCACAGGGTGGCCTCTAGTCCCGGTTAGACAAAGCCGCTTTTCTAACTTTTTTCTAACCAAAATGCAGGATGCGTGCAGAAGCGCGGTGAGAGTTTTGCAGAGATGCAATCGAAAAATACAACGAATCGTAGAAATCCCCTTCAAGCATGCGGTTATTGCTTTCTGACTTTTACCATGTTAAAATATTATTGCAAACGGTACCGAAGCGAAATCATAATCTACAAGGAGAATGCACAT
>SVSJ01000043.1 GCA_015064355.1 Oscillospiraceae bacterium
ACCAAGCGCAGGACCTACAGGCGGCTGGGGTGTAGCCTTACCGGCAGGAAGCTGAAGCTTGATATAGCCAATAATTTTCTTTGCCATAGCAAATATACCTCCAAATGTGGTTTCTGACGGGAAACATTAGAAATATTTATTTCCCTCCCACTTAATCGACGCAAATCGGCTTGCGCCATGCCATAGTGGATGAATTAAGGCTCATCCGTGCACACTGATCTTTTATCTATCAGTTAGCAGCCTTCTCAACATATTTCTTGTCGAGGTTTACGGGGATATCGCGGCCGACTGTGGATACAATAACTGTAACCTCGCCACTTTCCTCGTTGATCTGTGAAAGAGTACCGCTGTAACCACGGAATACGCCGTCGATAATGTTGACACGGTCACCCACAGCAAATGTGAGAACCACAGTCTTTTCAGGCTCTTCTCTGATAATAGCAGCAACTTCATCTTCTGTAAGCGGAACCGGCTTAGATCCGGGGCCTACAAATCCTGTTACGCCGCGAATGTTACGAACAACGTGCCAGGTCTCGTCGGTCATGACCATTTTAACAAGTACGTAAGAAGGAAAGACCTTCATCTCAACTTCTTTTTCCTTGCCACCGTCGGATTCTACAACGATCTCCGTCGGAATTCTGATGTCTGTAATAAGATGACTGAGACCTCTGTTCTCAATGATCTTTTCCAGATTGGTTTTTACCTTGTTTTCGTAGCCGGAGTAAGTATGAGCAACATACCAACGCAGGCCTTCGTTCATTTCATTAATATCGCTCATTTATACCGTATCCTTCCATCATATCAATCTGCGGTCAAACAACGTAAGTGCTGCGACTATTAGTTGATAAGATTAGCAAGACCGTTAAGTGCACCGGAGAAAGCAATATCAATAATACCAAGAGCGATTGCGATGATCACAACAGCAACTATTACGATAGTGCCGTTGGAGCGAACGGACTTCCAGCTTACCCATGCAACCTTCTTGCTTTCGGATTTCACGGATTTGAACCAAGCTGTGATTCTTTTCCAGAGAGAAGGCTTGTCCGACTTTGCCTTTTCAGCCTTAGCGGGCTTCTTATCTGTGGATTTTTCCAGTTCGGTTTTCTTTTCGTTTTCAGCCATAAATCAACAACTCCTTATCCGATTATTTCGTTTCTCTGTGCAGTGTGTGCTTGCGGCAGAAACGGCAGTATTTGTTGAGTTCAAGTCTGTCGGGGTCGTTCTTCTTGTTTTTCTTTGTGTCATAGTTGCGCTGTTTGCATTCAGTGCAAGCAAGAGTGATTTTAACTCTCATTTAATCGGCACCTCCTTGATAATTTTGGTAGGGAATACCCCTTACCATATATTGTACCTCCCTCTGCGAAGGGATGTGTCTCATACCATGACCGAAATATGAGCGCACAAAAAAAGAACCCTCTGCCAGAGGTAGTACCATTATACCACGGCTGCAGTACTTTGTCAATAGAGAAAGGAAAATATTTTGCACAAAATATCATAATATTATTATATATTATTGCTTTTTTTACCCACAGCTTTGTTGACACGGAGGCAAAATAAGAGTATAATAAAAAGAGGTGGTTATCACCAAATTCAATTTAACCAAAAAGGAGGAAACGTCATGGACGCTGGAGGCAGTAACGGCTTATCTGCAGGCCGAAGTATAAAGAAACGCACTCTGTATGATCTGTGCGTTTCCGAATAGCAATTTAATAAATACTTTAGTCTGCTGTGCCGGCTCCCCATGTATGGCTTACCCCATAAAAGTTTGCAAAAAACTGGAGGATGTAACATGGCAGAATACACTGTAACCGTATCAAGCACGCTCCAGGCACTGCTTGACGGAAAGAAGTACTCAACCCTGAAGGATGTTCTTGTGACAATGAACCCTGCGGATATTGCTGCGGTGTTTGAAGAAATGAAGCAGGACAGACTTCCCGTATTATTCCGCTTGCTCCCAAAAGAGCTGGCGGCAGAAACATTTGTAGAAATGGAGCCTGAGAATCAGGAGCTTCTTATTCACGGCTTCTCTGATGCAGAGCTTCGCGAGGTGCTGAACGAGCTGTACGTAGACGACGCGGTTGACATCGTAGAAGAGATGCCCGCTAACGTTGTACGCAGAATTCTCGCTCAGGCCACTCCTGAAATGCGTAAGGATATCAACGATATTCTGCGCTACCCCGAAAATTCCGCCGGTGCTATTATGACCACGGAATATGTTTCACTGCGTACCGGAATGACTGTTGGTGACGCGATCACTTCAATCAGACGAACCGGTGTTGACAAAGAAACGATTTACAGCTGTTACGTAACCGAGGCGCGCAAGCTTATCGGTATGGTGACGGTAAAGGATCTTCTTCTTGCCCAGGACGATGAAACTCTCATCGACGATATAATGGAAACAAACGTTATTTCGGTTCCCACCTTGGCTGACGAAGAAGAGGTTGCCCTTACTCTTTCGAAGTATAACTTTATTGCGCTTCCCGTTGTTGACGGTGACGGCCGAATCGTCGGTATCGTAACATTTGACGACGCTATGGACGTCATGGAAGAGGCTGCGACAGAGGATATGGAGATTATGAGCGGTATGACTCCCTCTGATAAATCCTATCTCTATTCAAGTGCCTTTGACCTGTTTAAGCATCGTATACCGTGGCTTTTGGTGCTTATGGTCTCATCTACATTCACGAGTATCATAATTACCAGCTTTGAAACTGCTCTTGCAGTGCACGTAATACTTACTGCGTTTATTCCTATGATTATGGGTACAGGTGGAAACACAGGTTCCCAGTCATCCGTTACCATAATCCGTGCCCTCTCCCTTGG
Source organism: Oscillospiraceae bacterium (assembly GCA_015064355.1). Taxonomy (GTDB): domain Bacteria; phylum Bacillota; class Clostridia; order Oscillospirales; family CAG-272; genus UMGS1696. Next base: position 2,824 of record SVSJ01000043.1, read on the forward strand.
GGAACTGGAATTCAGAGATCTTCCGAAAGTTGTCTGGAAGGAAATAAGAACTGCCCTCATGTGCGGTCTTGTTCTCGGAGTTGTCTGCTACGCAAAGCTTATGCTGTTTGACAGACTGGTTATGGGAAACCTCGACGTGACCGCAATGGTCGCCCTTGCCGTAAGTGCTACTCTTGCTGTGACTGTTCTTGTGGCAAAGATAATCGGCTGTATGCTTCCGATGGTAGCGAAGAAGCTTGGCTTTGACCCTGCAGTTATGGCAAGCCCTTTTATTGCTACAATTGTTGACGCGATTTCCCTGTTTGTTTACTTCGGAATCTCGTCTGCGCTGCTCTTTAGATGAAAACATCAAAAAACGCTTTGCTAAATCAAGGCGTTTTTTTGTTTATGTATTGGAAAAATCACCTGTTTATGGTATAATTAAAAAAACATAATCGAGGAAAGGGAAAAACTATGTCAATCAAAATCAGCAGAAAAACCGGAGAGATCACCATAAAGACCGCAAACACAATGTACGTGATGGCTCGTAAATACGAGGACTATCTCGTTCATATGTACTACGGTAAGAATTCTCGCGGAGTAAAATACGATTATAATTATCCTATAACGTCTTTCTCTCCCTATCACGAGGAAATCGGTCTGGAGTATTTGCCGGATATTGTTAAGAGTGAGTTCTCTTTCTTTGGATACGGAGATTTCCGCGCAGAGGCTTTGAAGTTGCGCGACCTTTCCACAGGCTCTGACACAACAATGTTCACTTTTGTCAAGGCGAGAAAGTTTGCGGGCAGACGAAATATTCCAGGACTTCCTTACGCTGAAGCTGACGATAACACAGAAACACTTGAGATCACAATGCGCGATGCGGTGACCGGCTGCGAACTGAAGCTGTATTACACAGTTTTCGCTGACTGCGATGTTATTTCCCGATACTTCACTCTTGAGAATAAGGGCAAAAATTCGGTGCGCATTGAAAAATGTATGATGCTCTGCCTCGATATTCCCACCAAAGAACTTGATATGATCAATTTCCCCGGCGCTCACTGCTTTGAGCGTATGTATAAGAGGGGAAGAATAATGGACGGAAACCAGCGTATATACAGTCGCCGAGGCTCTTCCAGCCATCATCAAAATCCCTTCTTTATGCTTTGTGATCCTAAGGCAACAGAAGAGCGCGGCGCGGCGTACGGATTCAATCTGGTTTACAGCGGCAGCTATCTCAGCGAGGTTGAGACTGAACAGTGCGGAACTACCAGAGTTCTATCAGGCCTTGGCTCAGACAATTTCAATTATCTCCTCTTGCCCGGCGAGACGTTTGAGTCTCCCGAGGCTGTTGTGACGTACAGTGACCGTGGTATTGGCCAGGTTTCGCGAAATATGCACAAGTTCGTTAGAAATCACATTCTTCCAAAGGATAAGTTCCCCCTCCGTCCCGTTGTTCTCAATTCCTGGGAAGCATTCTATTTCGACATTGACGAAAATGTTATGGAAGACTTCGCCGCGGAAGCCGAGCGTATCGGTATGGATATGCTTGTAATGGACGACGGCTGGTTCGGAAAGAGGCTCAGCGACAATGCAGGTTTGGGTGACTGGTACCCCAATCCCGACAGATTCAAGAACGGACTGCGCCCCTTTATAGAGAGAGTAAAGGCGAAAGGAGTAAAGTTCGGCATCTGGATCGAGCCTGAAATGGTAAATCCGGATTCTGACCTGTACCGCGCTCATCCCGATTGGATACTCCGTGCTCCCGGCAGAGAACCCCTCCAGTCCCGCTGGCAGTATATGCTTGACATGGCAAATCCCCACGTGATACAGTACCTGAAGGACAGCTTCAAGGAGAATCTCGGTGGGCTTCCCATTGACTATTTCAAGTGGGATATGAACCGTCATCTTTCAGAGGTGTATTCACCCACACTTCCTCCCGAGCGCCAGGGTGAGGTAGGTTTCAGATATATGAAAGGCGTGTATGACCTTATCGCTTGGTTTGGAGAAGAGTTCCCTGACGCTATGATCGAAACCTGTAGCGGTGGCGGAGGACGGTATGACCTTGGTATGATGAAGTACTCCACCCAGATCTGGACAAGTGACAACACCTATCCCTATTGGCGCGCGTTCATTCAGCACGGCAGTACCTTTGGCTATCCCTGTGCTACAATGAGCTGCCACGTTGCAAATCACAACGGAAGCGTGAACGATCCGAGACAGCTTGAATTTGGCTTCAGAACTGCTCTGAACGGTCCTCTCGGCTATGAATTCAACGTTCTCGCAATCGGTGACGAGGTAAAGGACACACTGAGCCGCCAGATCAAGGAATACAGAGAATACGAAAAGCTGATCTTGGGCGGGGATTTCTACCGCTTGCTTGATCCTCACAAGAACGGACGGTATTCGTATTATTTCGCGTCCGAAGATAACTCTGAGATACTTCTTACATATCTTCAGATTCCCGATGACCCGAAGAAAACTCCCAACAAGCTGAAGATCAGCCGTGCGGAAGTGGGCGCAACATATCGCGACACAATAAGCGGCGAGACCTTCTCAGGCGCAGAGCTTAAAAAGGGAATTACCGTAATAAGCGACGAGCACGGCAATTATGCAAAGATGTTCCACTTTGTGAAGGAATAAACAAAAATAACCGACAGACTTAATATCTGTCGGTCTTTTTTATTTGAATTCGATTCCGTTTTGCTCTCTTACCTCATCGATGATTCCGAGGGTTATTTTTGTGATCTCGTTGAACTTGTCGGGGGACATCTCGCCATGGATCATTTTTACAAAATCTGCGATCTCGTAGACCATGTTGTTTCCCTCACGGTCGGCAATCAGCGTTTGAGGTTCACCTTTGCGCGGGTGGAGGGTGACTGTCTCAAGAGTCGAGGTCTTTCCGATGGACACCGTGCCGTCTTCCCCTGTGATGATCGACGGATTGACTGAATCGGTGATCTTCGAGTACACCACTTCTGCTTGAATATCCCCGTAATCGAGGAATATTGTGCCCATTCCATCAAATCCGTTGTGGAGCTTTACAGACCTTGAGTAAATACCCCCGGGCTTGCCAAAGAGCATAACACAGCAGTGGAGAGGGTAGATGCCGATGTCCATTATTGCCGCGTTTCCCATGGCTGGGTTAAATGCGTTCAGAATCTCACCGGCTCTGAACTTGTCATATCGGGAAGAATACTGACAAAACTCAAATGTTGCCCGACGTATCGTGCCGATTTTTGAAAGTGAATTCTTCACCTCATCCATGGCAATATCGTGAGCTGGACGCATTGCTTCGAGAATAACAACGCCCGCATCCTTTGCCATTTTTTCGAGGGATTCAAACTCATTCCGTGTGAGTGCGGCAGGCTTTTCCACGAGAACGTGCTTGCCGTGGCGTATTGCTGCTTCTGCTTGAGTATAGTGCAGGAAGTTAGGACTTGCTATATACACAGCGTCAATATCAGACGAGAGAAAGTCCTCCATATCCGTGTACACGTTTGGGATATCGTGCTTGTCCGCAAATGCCTGTCCCGTTTCGTCTTTTCTTGAATATATTGCGTGATTTACGATTCTTTCCGAAACCTTTACGCTGTCGCAAAGCCAGTCGGAAACAAAATTCGTGCCGATAATTCCAAGCTTTATGTTTTCCATAATTACCTCTCGGATATACTTAAACTGCCATACACCGAAGCATATGGCAGTCTTTTTCTGAAATTACTTGTTGTCGATCGTAACGTTGAGGTGGTTGTAGGGAATTTCGATCTCGAACTGATCGAATGCCTTTTTAACGTCTTCCCACATATCGAAGTAAACGGTCCAGTAATCTTCTGCAGCGCACCAAACGCGAAGCTTGATAGTTACGGAGGACTCACCGTGAGCCGCAACGTAAACCTCGGGAGCTGGTACGTTATATACCATATCGTTCTTTTCGGAGATTGCGAGAAGAACCTTGCGCGCCAGATCAAGATCACTGTTGTATGCAACATTGAAATCGAAGTCGATTCTTCTGTCAGCCTGCGTGGACAGGTTTTTTACAGTTGCATTGGAAATTGTGGAGTTTGGAACGACAATGTCAATGTTGTCAACGGTTGTGAGCTTGGTGTAGTAAAGACCGATGTCCTTAACAACGCCGCTTGCGGAGCTGGATTCAATATAGTCACCAATATGGAAGGGACGGCAGATCATAATAACAACGCCGCCTGCAATATTGGAGAGTCCGCCTTGGAGTGCAAGACCGATAGCCAGACCGCATGAGCTGATAATAGCAAGAACTGATGCTTCGGGAACGCCTACTACGATAACTGCAGTGAAGACAAGAACGATCTTCAACGCCGCAGAAATGAGGTTTGCCAGGAAGGACTGAGCATTAACGTCCATCTTTTCAAAGAACTTGCGCTTCTTGATGAAGTTTACAAGGACTTTTACAAGAGCAAATCCAACAACAATAATGATTACCGCCAAAAGAAGATTAACGGCGAAATCAACGAGTGTTTCTGTTACGAATTGAGTGAGCCACTGTGGCATAACAAAATCTCCTTTGAATATGTAATGTTTAAGCCTTTCAGACTGAAACCATTATACTATATTCAAAGGAGAAATTCAACAAGGTTAAAAATTTTTTACAAAATAGAAACTGTTATTTCTTTCCTCTGAGCTCAACACGGCGAATTTTTCCGCTGATCGTCTTGGGAAGCTCGGGAAGGAACTCAACGATTCTCGGGTACTTGTAAGGAGCGGTGTGCTCTTTTACGTAGGTCTGAATCTCCTTGACAAGCTCGGGAGAGCCTTCCTTACCGGGCACAAGTACGATGGATGCCTTAACGATCTGACCGCGGATCTCGTCGGGAACAGCGGTGATAGCGCACTCGAGAACATAGGGAAGCTCCATGATTACGGATTCGATCTCGAATGGACCGATACGGTAGCCGGAGGACTTAATAACGTCATCCACTCTGCCAACGTACCAGAAGTAACCGTCCTCGTCGCGCCAAGCAGTATCGCCGGTGTGATAATAACCATCGTGCCAAGCTTCACGGGTTGCTTCTTCGTTATTGTAGTAACCCTTGAAGAGACCTGCAGGTGTTTCATTCGTGGTTTTTACAACGATCTCACCGGTTTCACCAACATCACAGGGCTTTCCGTCGGGATCGAGGATGTCAACGTCATAAAGAGGTGAAGGACGACCCATTGAGCCGGGCTTGGGGGTATCACCTACGAAGTTACCAATTACGAGGGTTGTTTCTGTCTGACCAAAGCCTTCCATAAGGGACAGACCTGTGTATTCCTTGAACTTGTAGAACACTTCGGGGTTGAGAGCTTCGCCTGCAATAGTTGTGTTCTTAAGAGAGGAAAGATCGTAGTTTTCGATTCCTGCCTTGATGAAGAAGCGGAACATTGTAGGTGGTGCGCAGAATGTGGTGATATTGTACTGCTTAAAGAGGGGAAGGAGGTCTGTTGCGTCAAATTTATCGAAGTCGTAAGCAAATACGCAGCTTTCGCAGAGCCACTGACCGTAGAGCTTGCCCCACAGAGCCTTACCCCAACCTGTGTCGGAGATGGTGAAGTGGATGCCGTTGGGGTCAGCATTGTGCCAGTAACGGGCGGTGATGTAGTGACCGAGAGCGTACTTGTAGCTGTGTGCCGCGATCTTCGGGTAGCCTGTTGTACCGCTTGTGAAGAGCATATACATGGTCTCGTTGCCGCAGGCCTTTTCACGTCTCTCGAATTCTTCGGGGTAGCTCATGAACTCGTCATCGAAGGAGTACCAGCCGTCGCGGTGACCGTTTGCCATGATCTTGATGATGTCCTGTTCCACCAGCTTTTCAGCGTTTTCTGCGTGCATTGCGGTGTCGCCGTCGCCTGTGCAAACGATAGCCTTAACGCTGGCAGCCTTGTAGCGGTATTCAAAATCATGCTCAACCAGCATATGAGTTGCGGGGATCGCTACAGCACCAAGCTTATGAAGAGCAATAGATGCGATCCAGAACTGCCAATGACGCTTCAGCACCAGCATTACTGTGTCGCCGTGACCGATGCCGAGAGAATCGAAATAGTTGGCAGCACGGTTGGAGAGGAGGGAAATATCCTTATAAGTAAAGCGGCGTTCGTTTTTGTTAATGTCCAAGTGGAGGAGCGCCAGCTTGTCGGGATCTTTAGCGGCAATTGCGTCAACTGTGTCGTATGCGAAGTTGTATTTATCTTCGTTTTTGAACTTGATCTTCTTCAGCTTGCCGTTTTCCTCGGTACATTCGATGAAGTTAAGAGCGACGGGATTATCTGGCAGGGGAGAAAGCTCGGGCTTGGTGTCAGATTTGGTGGGAAGTTCAAGATTTTCGGGATAATCGTAAGCCGCGCCGCCGGAGGAAATAACGATAGCCAAAAATTCGCAGTCGCCCTCATACGCAACCATTCCGTGAGGCTGGGATGAGTTATAATAAATTGAGTCACCGGGCAGAAGTATCTCTTCGTGACCGTCGATGGAAACCTTCAGTTTACCGGAGATGATGTAGTTGTACTCCTGACCCTCGTGGTGGCTAAGCTTGATGGGAGCATTCGCCTCTTCCGGATTGTAGCGAGCAATTACTCTGAAGGGCTCTGCAATTTTATTCTTGAACAGAGGAGCCAGATTGTTGTAACGGAAACCCTTGCGGCGCGCAATAGGAAGTCCACCGCCGGATCTTGTAATACTGTACTCGTTAAGAGTAGGGCTTTCACCCTTAAGCAGATCAGTGGTGTCAATGCCGAATCTTGCAGCGCACTTGTAAATAAAGGTGAAGGTCATATCCATGTTGCCCGATTCAAGTTCGCGGTAAGTGTCAACTGATACGCCTGTGCAGGAAGCCATTTCTTCTTCGGAAATCTCGCAAATCAGACGTGTCTCCTTTATGCGGGCTGCAACTTCCTTTATCATGTTTTCCATATTATTGCTCCTTTCAATGCAATGATAGTTTTTATTCGTATATAAGGTATAAATATACAAAAAAGCTCGCCTCAATTTTCTTTGAGACGAACTTCAAATTCTTGTTCGCGGTACCACTCAAATTGCATATTTCTATGCCACTCTGTAGGCTCGATCAAGCCCTGTGCATATTACGCCGCACTCTGCGGGGAACTATTACTCAGCGAAAACGCTTTTCCTTTCCCGACTCGGAAGTGATTGGAATATCTGTCTGCCGTGTCCGCATTCCACCGCCGCGGACTCTCTGTAACGGTGATTTGACCGATCTCCGTCTTCGTCATAGTCTTTACTATTCGGTTTTGTTGGGGTAAGTATAGCACAATCCGGAGCCTTTGTCAAGTATGTTTTTGTATTTTTATCCGCAAAAATTTCGCAAATTTATTGTGAATAACGGTTATTTTTTTGTTTGTTTTATTGAAATGACGGAGTGAATGTGGTATACTGAAAAAAACAAATTTTTTAACACAGTAAAGGAACAGATTATGAATCAAGAGGCATATATCAAGCGAATTTATGAAAAGTTTGACACAATGATTCAGAGATGCGAAAAGAGAATGTTCCATGTAATCGGAACCATTGACGACGTGTACGCAATGGAGACCATGGAGCACCTGAGAAAGCCTCCGATGATCTCGGAAATGAAGCCAATCAAGCCCGGAACAAAATGGGGCGGCGAGTGGGCATCAATGTGGCTGAAGGCGGAAGTTACCGTTCCCGATGAAGCGGACGGACGTGTGCTCTGTATTCTTGAAGACACAGGCTCTGTTGAGACAATGTGCTTCAAAAACGGCAAGGCTGTGGGTCTTATTAACTCAAAGCACAAGTTCCTTGGCGGCTGGCATTCTATGATGTATCTTTCAACAGATGCAGAAGCAGGTGACAAGTACGTTGTTGACCTTGAATGCTATAGCAATCACAATATGCTTGGCTATGGACCTTTTGATACTTACGGCAATGATGATTACGTTCATGACTTCAGCAAAGTTTACAACAAAATCGAGCTTGCTGTTGTTGACGAAATTGTATATGAATGTCTTTTTGACTTGCATTGCGTGCTCCAGCTTGCACGTCTTAAAAACAGCACTAATACAGCTCTCAAGGCTCATGAGTGCCTGAAGAAGGCATTTGCATATATGCTCCAGGACTTCGATCTTGCATCTGACGAGGAATTCCATGAGTCACTTCAGATGATCAGAGAGGCTATCGCTCCCGCGCTTGAAAAGGGTCGTGGCGACCGTTCCAGAGGATATGTTGGCGTGCTTGGACATTCGCATATGGATACCGCTTGGATGTGGCCTGTAAGTGAGACTATCCGTAAATGTGCCCGTACATACTCTCAGGCACTCACATTAATGGACATTTATCCCGACTATACCTTCATTCAGTCCTCTGCTTTGCACGCTGACTGGATGAGAGAATACTACCCCGAAATTTTCGAGGGAATCAAAAAGAGAGTGGCTGAAGGCAGATACGAGCCAAACGGCGGCGTATGGGTAGAATGCGACTGCAACGTGACCGGTGGTGAATCAATGATTCGTCAGTTCCTCTACGGTCAAAGATTCACAAAGGAACACTTCAACTATCTCTCCGACTCTTTCTGGCTTCCCGATACATTTGGTTACAACGCAGCGATCCCCCAGATAATGCAGGGCTGTGGCGTAAAGTATTTCTACACAACAAAGATCAGCTGGAACGACCTTAACACCTTCCCCACAGATACGTTTATCTGGCGTGGTATCGACGGCTCCGAGGTTCTGACCCACTTTACACAGATCGTTGTGCCTCCGGATCCCAAGAATATGGACGAAGCGGTCAGCACACGCATTCTGGACAAGTATTCTACCGACATGAAGCTGTCAACCTACGGCTTTGGTGACGGTGGAGGCGGTCCCACATTCGGTCAGCTTGAATTCTTGAAGAGAACCCGTGACCTTGACGGACTTCCCGTAGTTGAGCCCACCACTGCATCAGAATTTATGCAGAAGCTGGAAGAAAGACGAGACAAGCTTCCTATATTCGATGGAGAACTGTATCTTGAAGGGCATCGCGGCACACTCACCACCCTGCACGAAGTTAAGAAAAACAACCGCAGAGCTGAAAAGGCAATGCGTGATATGGAAATGTTTAACGTTCTCACAGGAGACGGGATCAACGAAAAGCGCGATGAGCTTTACAAGATCATGCTGAAAAATCAGTTCCACGATATTCTCCCCGGCACTTGCATTCCCCCGGTTTACGACGTTGCAATCCCCGAAATGGTGAAGATGATCGCAGATACAGAAGCTGAGACAGGCAAGTATGCCGATAAGCTGACAACTGCTGCACAGCAGAAAACTTCATTGTTTAACACACTTTCCTTTGATCGAGACGGTATCGTTGTTTTTGACGGTGAGCGTTCATTCGAAGGAAAAACAGCTCAGACATACACAGACTTCAATGGCAACAAAAAGACTGCTGTGAAGGTGCAGATCCCTGCAATGGAAGCAACTGTTCTCACATCCGGTGATGGCAAGAAATCTGAAAGCCCCTTCAAGGCAGAGGGCAATAAGCTGATCACTCCCTATTATGAAGTTGAATTCGACGAATGTGGCTACATTTCCTCTCTAATTGACACGGAAGTTGACCGTCAGATCAAGCGCGAGGGCGGTGCTTCCCTCGGTACACTTTGGATGGGCGAGGACGTGCCGATATACTGGGATAACTGGGACGTTGAGTCCGATATGTTCCTAACGCAGAAGCCCATAACAAACCTCGTTTCCCGTGAGGTTGTAGCTGACGGTGCTCTCGAATACAGAATCCGCTCTGAATATAAGCTTGGCAGAAAGTCCAGCGCCATTATTGACACAGTATTCTATGCAGATACACGAAGAATCGACTATGAATTAAAGGTTGACTGGCAGGACAAGCACCAGATCCTTAAAGCAGGATTCGACCTGAACCTTCGCACAACAACAGTTAAGAATGAGATCCAGTTTGGTCACATCGACCGCCCCACCACGAAAAACAATTCCTGGGAAGACGCAAAGTTTGAGATCTGCAACCACAAGTGGTCCGATATGTCTGAAGCACGCTACGGTGTAGCACTTCTTAACGATTGCAAGTACGGTCTTTCCGCATTCGGCAGCGAGATGCGCCTCACTCTTCACAAGGGTGGATGCCGTCCCGACCCGTACCACGAGATCGGTGTACACGAAACCACATACTCTCTCCTGCCGCACACAGGTGCCTTTGAGGCAGAAAATGTAGTTTACCCGGCATACGAGCTTAACTACAAGCCTGTTATCACAGAGGGTGAGTTGAAGGCGCCAAAGCTGTTTGATATTTCCGCTCCCGGCGTAATTTGCGAGACTGTAAAGAACGCAGAAGACGTGGACGGAGCGTACGTTCTCCGTCTGTACGAGTGCGAGAGAAACACAACAAAGTGCACAGTAACTCTGAACGGGGCAAAATCTGCGTGGATTACCGATATGCTTGAAAATAAGCAGGAAAAGCTTGAGGTGATTGACGGAAAGGTAACTCTCAAGTTCCGTCCCTTTGAAATCAAGACAATCCTTGTAGAAAGATAAAGAGGCACAATATGAAATACAAAACTGAACTTCATTGCCACAGCAGAGACGGCAGCGGATGCTCCAATGAGTCTGCTGAAGGAATAGTAAAAAAATACCTTGAGCACGGCTACAGCACCGTTGTTCTGACCAATCACTTCGACCCCGCTTGGAATCCCGATGACCGTGAGTGGTGGATGGAGCAGATCGAGAACAAGTTCTCAGCTTACGATAAGCTTGTTGAAGCTGCGGAGGGAAAGCTGAACATTCTTATGGGGATGGAATGCAGATTTGTTGAGAACAACAACGATTACGTTATTCTTGGTATAACTCGGGAATTCCTCGAGACCATTGACGTAAATATAACAAAGAGCATAAGAACCTTTGCCGAAAAGGCACACGAGGCAGGTATGTTCATTATTCAGGCGCATCCTTTCCGTCCACATATGGCTATGATGCGCCCCGACCACGTTGATGCGATCGAGGTGTACAACGGTCACCTGGACCACGACAACCACAATTTCCTGGCTGAAGCATTCGCAGAGCATTATGGCAAGATCAAGACCTCAGGCACAGACCACCATGACAGAGATCATATGCCTCGCGGCGGTATTATGACTGACGATCCGATCACAAGCATCCCACAGCTTATCGAGGTGCTGAAGTCCGGCAATTACGAGCTTATCAAGACTCCCCCAATTGATTAATCGAAACAAAAAACTCTGAGCCAATTCGGTTCAGAGTTTTCTTTTATTGTATACCGAAAACCACGCGATAGTCGCGTGGTTCATTAGAGGCTATAGCCGGTGAGGAGAAAATTGACGAGCAAAATTGGACAGAAAAAGGCTCCTTCCGGGAGGGAGCTGTCACCGTAGGTGACTGAGGGAGAGTGCGGAACAATAAAAATAATCCAAACCCAAAGTAACGCCTGCTCCTTCCGTCAGACTACGTCTGCCAC
>SVSJ01000044.1 GCA_015064355.1 Oscillospiraceae bacterium
CTCTTTTGTTTTTGTTAAAGTGCGATAAGCCCTGCTTCGATCACGTCAGCCATTCTTTCGTGGCCCAGGTCGTTGGGGTGAAGTCCGTCTGGGCAATATTTCTCACGGATCACGTCGATCTCCGGCTGGATTCCGGATATTGCCCACAGGTCGATCACCGGGAGAGAATACTTGTCCGCCACAGAGCGAATCACTTCAACGTAGTCACCGAGGGTGCGTCCCTTCACGTCCGGCTTGTCCTCCTCATATCTGTGTACAGGTGTGAGAACAACAATTCTCGCCTCCGGGAAACGCTCCAGCGCGCGTCTGAACAAATAGTGGCAAGCACCGATGAAAGTCTCCGGTGTGCGGTCTCCTTCTTCTCCGAAAGGAGCGTCACCGTGGCCATAATCGTTTGTACCGCCGAAGATTACCACCAGATCAGCATCGGGATCAAGATCCTCTATTCGCATACAGAAGTCGCGGTCCATTTGAGGCCATTCCTTTGAAAGATTGGTCTGTCGCGCGATTCGTGTGCCGCCTATTCCGTAATTGCGGACTGTCATATTGTGGCGCAGTCCGAGAAGTGCGTGGAATGTGCGTGTGGCATCACTTGTTCCGCATCCCTCGGTTATGCTGTCTCCAAGAAAATTCGCTTTTATTCCGTAAAGTCTCATAAGTACCTCCCAGCGTCAGTCTATTTACAACAAAATTATATTCCTTTTTTCGCCCTTTGTCAATGCCCAACGCCACTTAACTATTTTTCGCTTTACATCATTCCCCGTTTGTGTTATAATCGAATCAAAAGGAGGTATTTGCCATGAATAAGAAAACGTTTATTGCTATAGCAAAAATCTTACTGACGATATTTATTTGTTACATAACCCCCGGAATCTTGCTGGGTGCCTTATTCAGCTTTGGGACGAAAGAGATCATCACCGGGCTGGCGCTTTTGCTCGTACCTGCCATAATCCCCCTTCTCTGGCTGGAAAAGAAAAAGGTGTACCTGATTATTTATCTCAGCGTTGCGGTTATTTTAGGCGGCGCTTTCGTCGTTGACAAAAAGGTTGACGCCTATATGGATTCTATTACCATAGACGTAACGCCGAATATTTACACCCACGAATACCTGCCTTTTGAAGAAGATTCGAAGATAGTCAAGCTTAACAACGCAAGTCTCAAACTCTCGGGAGAGCTACCGGTAATTGACGGTGCTACTGCTGCATTCCCCGTTTATTCAGCTTTCGTACACGCAGTGTACCCCGATCACACAAGGCTTTATGACGGAGTTTTCGAGTACAACAATACCATGGGCGGATATCGAAGTCTTGCGGAAAAAGAGACTGACGTTTTCTTTGGTGCATATCCCTCAAAGGAGCAGAGGGAATACGCTGCCGAGCAAGGCACAACCTTTGAATACACGCAGATCGGATACGAGGCATTTGTGTTCTTCGTTCACAAGGACAACCCAATAAACAACCTTACAGCCGAGCAGATCCGCGCGATCTACTCCGGTGAGATCAAGAACTGGAGCGAGGTTGGGGGGAATGATGAGAAGATCGTGGCATTCCAGCGCAACTCCGGCAGCGGAAGTCAGAGCATGATGCTTCGATTTATGGGCGATACTCCTTTGATGGAACCCGACATGCAAGAAGTTATCGGCGGAATGGGCGAGATAATCGAAGAGGTTGCCGACTACAAGAGCAGATCAAATTCCATAGGCTTCTCTTTCAGATATTACGTTGAGGGGATCATTCAAAATCCTGACATAAAGGTTATTTCAGTAGACGGTGTTCACCCCAGCGTTGAGAATATCCAAAATGAGACCTACCCCATTATAGCCCCGGTTTACGCAGTAACATACGAGGGAAACACCAACGAAAACGTTGACAAGCTGATAGAGTGGGTCCTCTCCGACGAGGGTCAGTACATTATCCGCGAAACCGGATATGTTGGTATGAAATAAGGAAGCACAATGAAACTATACGCACCGAAATATTATAAAGAGTTCATCTGCATTGCGGACAAGTGCCAGCACTCCTGCTGCATCGGCTGGGAGATCGACATTGACCCCGACACAATGGAGAAATACACCGACGCTCGCTGCGATTACTCTGACAAGATCAGAGAAAGCATTGATACGGCAGACACGCCTCACTTCCGCCTTTGTGCCAATGAACGCTGTCCTCACCTTGACGAGCAGGGGCTTTGCAGGATCATAAGGAAGCTTGGAGAAGAATACCTTTGCGACATTTGCCGTGAGCATCCGCGGTTTTACAACGATACGCCGCGGGGAAAAGAAGTGGGCCTTGGCATGTCCTGTGAGGAAGCATGCAGGCTTATACTCACCTCGGACGATTACTGTGAGATCACGGAGATCGGCGAAATCTGCGGTGAGGAATGTGATAGCTTTGACACCCTGCCTCTCAGGGATAAGGTTTATTCTATCCTATCCGATGGGGCAGTTCCCTACCCGGAGCGAATTAAGAAAATTCACGAAGAGTTTGGCATCTCGCCGTCGGCATTGACTGACGAGGACTGGCGCTACCTGCTCGACAATCTCGAATATCTCGACGAGAGTCACCGAGAGCTTTTCGCAGGCTATTCCTCAGATCTTTCCACACCCGCGGAGTTTGAATTGCCACTTGAGCGAGCACTTGCATACTTCATCTTCAGGCACTGCACAGAGGCAGAGGACGCACTCGAATTTCGCGATGCGCTGGGCTTCTGCTTGTTATGCGAGAGGCTTATCGCGTCGGTTGCAAAGTCGGGTTACGAAATTTTTGAGGTGGCGCGGACGGTGTCCGAGGAGATCGAGTATTCGGAGGATAACACCGAGGCAATAAAAATAGAGTTTCGGTTTATTGGGTAAAAGGTAGTCAATACCACTAACCACCGAGGTTCTATTCATAATTTTTCGTGCAAACCGACGTTTTTCATAGTTTTTCGTATTTTTATTCAAAAAACTATTGCATAATCGAAAAAGCGGTAGTATAATTATTAAAAATTAAATAGTTTTTGGATGACGTTTGCAGGAAATAGCATTTGCTGCCGAAGGAGTAACGCTCTCAGGTGTCCCTGTGGGATGAGGACTGCAAGCCGACAAAACTTTGGAGAATCTCATTAAATTGAGTGCCGAAGGTGCAAAGCGATGGACGCTAATCTCTCAGGCAAAAGGACAAAGTAGAACTAATATTTCATTCACTTTGAATTTTTACCCGTGTATATTATCCGAGCGGTTCGCATCTTCGCGTTCCGCTTTTTTGTTTTTAATTTTATTTATATACGGAGGAACCCAATGGAACAGTTTTTATCAAAAGTTGCCGAAATAAACGGCAGCATCAACGGAGTGGTATGGGGCATTTTTGGCCTTGCACTTCTCATCGGCACAGGTGTTATCGTAACACTCAGCACAAAGGTATTCCAGCTTTCTCATTTTAAGCTTTGGTGGAAAAACACTATCGGCAGCTTATTCACAAAGAATGTTTTGAAGCACCGTAAGGAAAAGGGCGTTATCTCCCCATTCCAGGCTCTTTGTACAGCTCTTGCCGCAACAGTAGGTACAGGTAACATCGCAGGTGTTGCCGCTGCTATCTGCGTAGGCGGTGCTGGTGCCGTGTTCTGGATGTGGGTTGCCGCTTTCTTCGGAATGATGACAAACTATGCGGAAAACGTACTCGGTATTTACTTCAGACGCAAAAACAGCGTAGGCGAATGGTCCGGCGGTGCTATGTACTACCTGCAGGACGGTGTTGGCAGCTACTCTTACAAGGATAATCACGGTGAGGCTACTCTCAAAAAGCCCGGTAAGATCCTTGCTGTTCTCTTCTGTATCTTCACTATGCTCGCATCCTTCGGTATCGGAAGTATGGGTCAGGTAAACAAGATCGTTGCAAACGTTGCAGCAGCTTTTGATGTTAAGGCTCTTTCAAGCATTAACGTATTTGGCGAGATCTCTCTTTACAACATTATTATCGGTGTCGTTATTATGATCCTCACCGCTGTAATTACCCTTGGCGGTGTTAAGAGAATTGCAAATGTAGCTGAAAAGATCGTTCCTTTCATGGTAGTTCTTTTCGTTGCAGGTAGCCTTGTTATTATCGGTATCAACTATCAGGCAATCCTTCCCGCATTCAAGGCGATCTTTGCAAACGCATTCGCTCCCGAAGCATTTGTCGGCGGCGGTATCGGTGGCGTTATTATTGCTATGACAAACGGTTTCAAGCGCGGCGTATTCTCCAATGAGGCAGGTCTCGGTTCTTCCGTTATGGTTCACTCCAACTCCAGCGTTAAGGAACCCGTTAAGCAGGGTATGTGGGGTATCTTCGAGGTATTCGCAGATACAATGGTAGTTTGCACAATGACAGCTCTCGTTGTTCTTACCTCCGGCGGTCTCAACGGTGGTGTGTTCAATGCAAAGACAGGTGAGATCGCAGCCGGCTTTACAGATGCAACACTTGTTGGCGGTGCGTTCAACGAAGTATTCTCCTGGGGCAATATCGGTAGCAAATTCGTTGCTATTGCAATGTTCCTCTTTGCATTTACAACCGTTCTCGGCTGGTCCCACTACGGCTCCAAGGCTTGGGAATACCTCTTCGGAGCTAAGTCTACAGTTGTATTCCGCATCATCCACGTTATCACAATCATCTTTGGTGCAGTTCTTACCTCTTCCCTTGCATGGGATATCTCCGACACATTCAACGGCCTTATGATGATCCCCAACCTTATCGGTGTTCTCTTTATGATCCCGCTTGTTGTTAAGATCACAAAGAACTATATCGACCGCAAAGTCAAGGGTAAGGACGTTAAGCCCGTCATCTCCTATGACCCTGCTATCCAGGCTGAAGCAGAAGCAACACTTGACGAAGAATAAAACATAACAAAAATTGATCCCTGTCATCTCGGCGGGGATCTTTTTTGCAATACCTCATCACAATTTCATCACCCACCTTGTTTTCTGCAATTTACTATGATATAATAAAAACAGCAATATGCAAATCTATTCACAACGAGGTATCCCCATGAAAAAGTTTACACTGGGAACTCCCGACGAGTTTGTCCCGTCAAAATTCTGTGATAACTTCAATTACGTTGAAACTGACGTAAAATACCCCGAATCAAACTTCCGCTATAGAAAAACCAAGGCCGGATTTGTCGTTGAGTTCCCCATGGAGCCCGGCACCCAGGTTTTCGGCTTCGGTCTTCAATTAAAGCAATTCAACCACACAGGATCAAAGCTGAAGCTGTGCGTTAACTCCGACCCCGTTTCAAAGAACGGAGATTCTCACGCACCTGTTCCCTTCTTTGTTACAAACAAGGGCTACGGTATGTATTTTGACACAGCCCGCTACGCTGATTTCTACTGCGGCAAGAGAAAGAAATCCATGAAAAAGCAGGAGAATATGATTGAGGGCGGCGGTGACACGGAAGCCGAGCTTTACAAGATCCGCCTTGAAAACGATATGGTAATGAGCGTGCTTATTCCCATTTCCGAGGGCGTTGACGTGTACGTTTTCGAGGGTGACACTATAACTGACATCGTTAAGCAGTACAATATGCTCTCCGGCGGTGGCGCTGACGTTCCCGATTGGGGTCTTGGTATGATGTACCGCTGCTATACACGCTGGAATGCGGAGCAGATCAAAAAAACCGCAGATTATCTCCGCGAGGCTGATATTCCATGCGATATGATCGGCGTCGAGCCGGGTTGGCACAGCCACAAGTACCCCTGCACATTTGAATGGAATCTTGAAGGCTTCCCCGATCCCAAGGGATTTGTTTCATACCTGAAGAACAAGGGATACCACGTTAATCTTTGGGAACACGCATACACTCACCCCGAAAGCTGCCTCTATGACAAGCTCTACCCATACTCCGGCGACTACATCACCATGAGCGGTATCGTTCCAGACTTCTCTATTCCCGAAGCCAAGAAGATCTTTGCAGATCACCACAAGAGCGAGTGCGTTGACATCGGTGTTGACGGATTCAAGCTTGACGAGTGTGACTCCGGCGACTATGTTGGAAGCTGGGGATTCCCTCTCCTTTCCGAGTTCCCCTCCGGTATGGATGGTGAGCAGTATCACTCCCTTTTCGGTACTCTCTATTCCAAGACGATCCTTGATGCACTGGGAGACAAGCCTACATACTCCCTTGTTCGTCAGATCGGCGCCCTTGCGTCTTCTTATCCCTTCGTTCTGTACAGCGACCTGTACGACCACCGTGAATTTGTACGCGGCGTAGTTAATTCGGGCTTTGCAGGCCTTCTCTGGTCTCCCGAGGTGCGTTTCTGCTTTGGTACGGAAGACTGCATCCGCCGTCTGCAGATCGTTGCAATGTCCGCTATGTGCCTTGTTAACGCATGGAACTACGACGGCATTCCGTGGGTAGTTCATGAATGTGAAGAAGAGGCGCGTGAGATATTCAAGCTCCGCTACAAGATGATCCCCAGACTCCGCGCTGCGTTTGACAAATACAAGGCAACCGGCAAGCCGCCTATGCGTGCGCTGGTTATGGATTACACAAGTGATCCAGAGACCTACAAGATTGACGACCAGTGGCTCTTCTGCGACGATCTTCTGGTTGCGCCCATTTTCCCAGGCACCGAAGACCAGCGCGACGTATATCTCCCCACCGGTGCAAAGTGGGTGAACTACTACACCGACGAGCCCGTTGAATCCGGTTGGATCCACGTTAGCACCAAGGATATTCCTATCTACAGAAGAGTGGACTGAGGTACTACGATGACAGTCAACGAATATCAGAATCTGGCGATGCGCACGCTGAATCCGGAGCTCGACAAAAAAGACGTTCTCATAAACAGCGTTATGGGGCTTTGCGGCGAATCCGGCGAGGCTGTTGACATTGTTAAAAAGCATCTGTTTCACGCCCACCCTCTCGACAAAGACAAGCTTATCAAAGAGCTCGGAGACGTGGCTTGGTATCTTGCAGAAGCTGCCACCGCTCTCGAAGTTCCACTTGAGGAGATATTTGAGAAGAATATAGATAAGCTGAAAGCTCGTTATCCCGAAGGGTTTGATACAGAAAAGTCACTCAACCGTATAAAGGAATAGGAGAGATCAAATGACGAATGAATATACTGTCGATTATAATTTATTAAAATCTTTCGCAAAAGAATCAAAGTTCACTGGAGTCCGTCTAGCTTTCTTTATTTCATATTGTATTATTGCGTTTGGCTTTCTATTTATTGGAATATTTTCTCTGATTTTCATTCCAAATGTTGATGGAATCACAATATATTTCTCATTTTTCTTCGTCATTTTGGCAGTTTATTCGGCATTTATTCGAGATGCGATAGTTTTGAAGCGACAATATAATTTTTTGGTAAAAACTTATGGTTGCAAATTTTGGAAAAGAACAATCATGTTCGGAGATGAGAATATTTCACTTAAAGAAGTATCTCATGTAGTAACATGTAATTATTCGGATATTATTGATATAACTGAAAAAGGCAATAAAATTTGGATAAAGCTCTCCAACAAAACTGTTATTAGACTGTTCAAGGATGCATTCATTGATTGCACTTGGGAAGAATGTAAAGATTATATTCTTTCAAAGCAAAGTTTTGAATAAAATTAACCGCACAAAAATAACAAAGCCAAGGTCATCAGCCTTGGCTTTATTTATTACATTAAATTTTTCACATACACCTTTTTCTTCACTCTTGAGCCAATGCCGATGTAACGGGTCGTTTCGCCAAGCTCGATGTATTCGCCGCTCTCGTCTGCCATAATCGGGTAGAGGGAGTAAGCGCGGACATCGTCGGAGGAAAGGGTAAGAGTTTCCTCGGACTCCGCGGTTATACGGGTGTATTTCTTCGTGAAATATTCGTACGCCACATATTCACGGGTCGCGTCGATGTCGGGAATAACATTGAACTTGAAGGTCTCGGTCACATCCTTGCGGCAGACGTTAAAGAGAGCCAGCGCAACGGAGTCGCCCTTGCAGTTGTAGGTTTTTACGAAACGTCCCTCTGCGGCGCAGTCCGAGTAAATGCAGTCGTAGGTGGGCATCGCGTAGTGGTCAAGACGGCAAATATCTCCGTTTTCGCCTACTACGGGGAGGATGTTGTCGCGGTTTGTGTCGCCCACAGCGTCACTGATGTAAACGGGACCGCCGGAGATGGCGCGAAGAAGTCCGCTCTGCACCGGATCAGACTTGCCGGACCACCACATATCGTAGTCGCAATGCATTACCTGGGAGTGCCAGATAGCATTATACACGTTCTGCATAAGATGCTTTGCAAAGCCGTTCTCACGGTCCGGGAAGAAGTCGTCGCTGTTACGGCTAATTGCAGTAAAGGGACGGGAGAGAACGTTCTCCATATCCATACCCATGCAGTTGATAACGAGTCCGTCAAAGTTCTTCTTAATGGAGCGCTCGATTGACTGGTGAGCTATACCCGTGCTGAGTACGGTTGAAGAATGGCCTGCCCAAACTCCACCTGTGCTCTGGTTATCAACCTTAACGAAGTCGACGCCGCAGTCGGCAAGGTAGGAATGCCAGGTATCCCAGAACTTGTACTGCTTTTCAAGATTGTTGATGGGCACTACCTTGTAATTTGCGAGAAACAGGCAGTCCTCCATCTCTTTACCAAGCTCGGAATTTGCGCAAACGCCCCACCAATATGCGTGAAGTGTGTGCCAAACGCCAACCTTCTCAATTCCGTAGTCCTCTCTGATGCGGCGGATGCACTCTTTGAGTCCTTCCGGGAACTTTTCACGGTCTTCTTTAAAGGAAGTGAGCTGATTTTCCCACACCGGTGACCAGCCGTCGTCGATTATGATCCATTTTACGGGGATGTTCTTTGCTTTCAGCTCGTCAAGCTTTGAGTATATTTTTTCAGATGTGGGCTGCTGATAAAATGCGTTCCAGCTGCACCATCCGAAGTGCTCGAAGATCTCGGGATATTCTCTCTCGTCGCGAAGAGGCACCTTAATCGCCCCCATCTCATGAGCAAAGCGGTAGTTGTTCTCAACTGCTTTGAGAGGATCGGAGTCCACAGTCACGGTCAAGAATCCGCCGTGAAGCTCGGTGAATCCGTCCATACCTGCCCAGAAATACAGTCCGCCCTGGTCAACCTCGCAACGGAATATATCTCCCATAAGGCAAACGAGGCTGTAGTGGTCATCTCCCTTTTTCGCGAGGAAGTTCTGTGTAATGATATTAATTCCGTCCTTGTGTGCTGACCATCCGCTCATCTTCCAAACAGGACAAGTATCGTCGTGAATATCAAGCATTGCGTCGGCTGTGGTAGTGTCAACCTTCATAATAACCGCGCGAGCTGCGAGAGGAGACTCGGATATTACATCCGCGGAATAAAGGGTGCTGTTTCCCTTTGTAGTAGCGGTGATTGTCAGCTTTACGCCCTCTGCTTCGCCCTGCCACTTGTTTTCGCTATAAGCCAGCGCTGGTGTAACAACTCTGCCGTCTGCAAGATAAACGCTGGGATTAATCCCTGCGAGAAACTCATTTACTGTGTATGAAATGTTCTTTTTCATAGGTCCTCCGGAAAGGGTATTTTTTCATCTCATTTTATCAAAATTCAACTGTAAAGTCAATGATTTTGAAGAAAGAAAAAGTACCTCTTGTTTTTGTTCGGAATACATGATAATATAGTATCAACTAAACAGAAAGGAGTTTTCCCGTGAAAAAGATTATTTCTCTGGTTTTATCCATTTTCTTCTTGCTATCCCCGCTTACCTCTTGCGGATACAACAGCATTATGTATGAACATCTGACAGACGCGAGTAATTATCAGGAGTACAGCGCACAAATTGTAGATATTACTTATTATGACAAAGACCATACGCCTCGCGAGGATTATGGCAGCGCAGATATTGCTACAGCCGAATACGTAATAATTGAAGTTCTCCTCGAAAGTAAGGAAGAAATTGCGCCGTTCTATGGAGTGAGCGTGGACAATCTCCCGAAAGACTGCAGTGAGTATCCCGTCAGCTTGAAGATTGATTCTGACAGTAACAAAGCATTATACACAAACGGTTTTTATAATGTAGTCAAGGAAGACACCGAAATAACGCTAAAAGCATCAAACTGGATCTACATGGACGGATATTTCTTCTACGTTTCTTCAGTTATGTACGATGGCGTGGAATATCTTAGCGAGTCCGACGGCCTCTCAAATATTGAAAAAATGATAAAGAAAAACCGCAGTTTAATATGAAAAAAGCCCCCGACAGATGATAAGTCCGTCGGGGTTTTTAATGTTTTGAAAATCACAGGATATCTTTGAGATATACTTTTTTCAGTTCTCTTGCGCCGATACCAATGTAGCGGGTGTCGTCACCGAACATGATATATTCACCGTCGATGATTGGATAAATGGAGTATGCGCGAACATCACCTTCCGCGAGAGTTACTGTCTCTTCGCTGTCTGCGGTAATGCGGGTAAACTTCTTTGTGAAGTATTCGTATGCAACATATTCCTTATCTGCCTTAAGATCGGGGATCACATTGAACTTGAATGTTTCTGTAATATCCTTGCGGCAGATATTAAAGAGCGCGAGAGCAACGGAGTCTCCCTTGCAGTTGAATGTCTTAACAAGCATTTCTTCCTTGAGACAATCGTAATAAATGCAGTCATACGTAGGCATTGCGTAGTGGTCAAGTCGGCAAATATCGCCGTTTTCGCCTACTACGGGGAGAATATTGTCGCGGTTTGTGTCGCCTACAGCATCGCTGATGTAGACAGGGCCTCCGGAGATTGCACGGAGAAGCCCACTCTGCACCGGATCAGACTTGCCAGACCACCACATATCGTAGTCGCAGTGCATGATCTGGGAGTGCCAGATAGCGTTGTAGATATTCTGGCGAAGGTGCATTGCAAATCCGTTTTCTCGGTCAGGATAGAAGTCGTCGCTGTTGCGGTTCATACCGGAGCGAGGTCTGGTCTGAACGTTCTCAAGGTCCATACCCATGCAGTTGATAACGTTGCCGCCGAAGTACTTGTCAATGGAGCGCTCGATTGCCTCGTGATTGATCCACACGCCTTCCATTATGGGACAAATACCGATGTAGAGATATCCGCAGCCGCCCTGATTGTCAACCTTAACGAAGTCAACGCCGCAACTTGCAAGATAACCGTGCCAATCGTCCCAGAATTTAAACTGCTTTTCAAGATCATTGATGGGAACGGTTCTGTTCCAGCCGGGGCTATACACAAGGCTATCCGCATAAGACTTCACAAGCTCGGATTCGGGGTGAATTCCCTGCCAATATGCGTGGATCGTGTGCCAAACGCCGACCTTTTCAATGCCGTAGTCCTCTTTGATGCGGCGGATACATTCCCCTAGCCCTTCGGGGAACTTTTCTCTGTCCTCTTTGAGGTCAAGAAGCTTGTTTTCCTTTACCGGTGACCAACCGTCGTCAATGATAATCCACTTTACGGGAATGTTCTTCTCTTTGAGCTCGTCAAGCTTTTCGTAGATCTTCGCAGATGTGGGTTGCTGATAAAATGCGTTCCAGCTGCACCAGCCGAACTCTTCGAACATAGGATCGTATGTACGTCCGTCGCGGAGAGGAACGGCAATTGCTCCAACCTCGTGAGCGTAGCGGTAGTTCTTTTCCATAGACTTAAGTGGATCGGAATCCACGGTAACAGCAATAACAGGTCCGGAGAAGGCTGTAGCTCCTGCTGTGCCAACGTAGCAGAAGAATCCGTCCTTGTCAATTGCGGAGCGGTGAGACTTTCCAACGAGGGTGGTAACAGCGAAGTGATCGTCTCCCTTTTTGAGAAGCATATTCTCGCTCTTTTCGCCGTGGTCTGTGATGTTCAGATCCCAAGTGCAATACATCCAGCAGGGGCTGCCGGCGTGATGATATATAAGAGCGCGGTCTGCGCCGTCGGTGTTGGCAGGCACGTTAACAGGTCTGTCAGACAATGGGCGGGTAGTTTTAACGTCAATATAAAAAACAGCGGATGTGTCTGTGTATTCAGCTTTGATAACAAGCTCTGCACCGTCGCATCTGCCAAACCAAGTTACGGTTTTTCCGTCGTCATTATAGCTCATTGGCACGCGAACTGAGGTTCCATCCTCGAAGTACACGGTGGGCTTTACACCTTTAAGAAGAGAATTTGCGATGAAGTTGACAAGTTTATTCATATCGTCCTCCGATATAGTTTAGTATACCTCATTTTATCAAAATACACAAATCATGTCAATGGTATCTGAGAATATATTTCACGATTTCTTTAAGAATAAAATATTCCAAATTCACAGAAAATGTGGTATAATAATATAAAATAGCTACTACACGGAGACTGAACAATGAACGGTAAAATGATAAATATAACCAAAGAAAAGCTGGAAGCAATCGTGAACAAAGCAAACGCAGGTGACGCGGAAGCACAGTACACCACTGCGATGCTCCTTATTTACGGTGAATTCCTCCCGGAAAACGAGGAAAAGGCTGCTGAATACCTGACAAAGGCCCACGAGCAGGGGTACACCGATGCCACCTATAACCTTGGAATATGCTACCACTACGGTCACGGACTTGAGGCTGACCCCGAGCGCGCTTTCAATCTATACAAAGAGGCAGCGTACCAAGGCCACGGCAAGGGTATGACAATGGTTGGAAAGTTCTACTACGACGGCACATATGTGGAGCAGGACTACGATGAGGCAATGAAGTGGTTTGAGGCGTCCCTGGCATCTGATGACATTGAAGCTGTGGCGTATGGAGAATATCTCATAGGTAACTGTTATTCCGAAGGCCACGGCGTTGAGGAGAACAAGGACACCGCAATGGATTGGTACAAAAAATCCGCAGCACACGGTGACTTCAGAGCACGCAGAATCATTGGAATGGTGTAAAAATGAAATACGAAGCGATATTATTTGATCTTGACGGCACCCTACTTCCAATGGATTATGACGAATTTACACGTGGATACTTTGGTCTGCTGTACAAGCATATTGCCCCGCTCGGCTACACAAAAGAAGCCTTTATTAGCGGTATGTGGAAGGGCGTTGCGGAAATGACTGCAAACGACGGGGGCTGCATTAATTCCGAGCGGTTCTGGGATGCATTTGCCTCCGTTATGGGAAAGCAGGTTTACGAGCATATCCCCCAGTTTGACGAATTTTATCACACGGATTTCAGAAAAACTGTTGCCTTTACAGGTGAAAATCCCCTTGCAAAAACCGCAGTTCTGCTGGCGCGAGAAAAGGCAGGAGCTGTGATCCTCGCAACAAGCCCAATCTTCCCAATGATCGCAACTGAAGTACGAATGGGATTTGTCGGACTCTCCCCTGAAGATTTTGACCTTGTAACACACTACGAAAACTCCACCACCTGCAAGCCCAATCCTGCGTACTACACGGAAATTTGCGAGAAAATGGGGCTCGACCCGAAGAAATGCCTTATGATCGGCAATAACGGTCAGGAGGACATCGAGGCAGCGCAAGCTGTGGGAATGGACACTTATCTCGTGACAGATTGGCTCATCAACGAGGGTGAGATGCCAAATTGCAAAACAGGTACGTTTGCAGAGATGGTTGAATTTTTGCGCGGGCTGTAAATCTCTGAAAACGCTGAATTTTCTTTAACTTTTTCAAAAATAACTATTGACAAAGCCGGTCAAATGTGGTATTATATATGAGCGTTCAGCGATGCGCTACTAGCTCAGTGGATAGAGTGCCCGGCTACGAACTGGGAACTCCGAGCGAGGCGCGAACAAGAGCATCCCCGAATTGAATACCCCATGCGCTACTAGCTCAGTGGATAGAGTGCCCGGCTACGAACTGGGAACTCCGAGCAAGGCGCGAACCAGAGCATCCCTCAATTGAATACCCCATGCGC
>SVSJ01000045.1 GCA_015064355.1 Oscillospiraceae bacterium
GCCTCACGGATATTTGCGCCAATAGAGGTTCCGCTTCTGCCGATCTGGTTTGATATTATGGATTCTCGCTTTTCCTTTAAGGATTTCACAAGATTTATGATTTGAACCGCAAAATCCATGGATTGTGTGCGGAGTTTTGAATCGGACATGATATGCACCTCACTTTTACTAATGTTATACCACATTCTTGCAAATATTTCAATAGTGAAGTTGCGGCAAGCCGCAGTGAAGCTTGGACTTGCGCCCAAGTGAAGTATTGCGCCGTTGGCGCAAAGTGAAGTTAAGTGTTCCGCATATCGTGCCGAAGGCACACTTCACGCACGAAGTGCGCTTCACTTGCAAAGCATACTTCACGTTCCGCTTGCGGAACACTTAGTTCAAAAAACGCACCTTTGTCACAAGACAAAAGTGCGTTTTTTGTTTTACAGGGGCAGAAGGACTTGAACCCGCGACACCCAGTTTTGGAGACTGGTGTTCTACCAACTGAACTATACCCCTACAACGGGTACTATTATATCATACGAAAACGAAAAATGCAATACCTTTTTGACAAAAAGTTTTAATTTTTTGCCGACGGTATTGCATTTTATTTAGTTAATTACAAATTCTCGTGCGCGAAATCCAATTTTGTTTATCTTGTGGTCTGCGCTTCAACAAGGCGCTTTCCGCAGTAGATCTCACGAAGCTTGGGCTTTTCGATCTTGCCGGTGGGGTTACGAGGAACTTCTGCGAAGATAATCTTGCGAGGTCTCTTGTATCTGGGGAGCTCCTTGCAGAACTCGTTGATTTCTTCTTCGGTAGCGGTGTATTCGGGCTTGAGTTCAATAATAGCCGCCGCGATCTCGCCAAGTCTGTTATCGGGAAGACCGATTACGGCAACGTCCTTGATCTTGTCGTTCTTGCGGAGGAAGTCCTCGATCTGAACGGGGTAAAGGTTCTCGCCTCCGGTAATGATAACGTCCTTCTTGCGGTCAACGAGATAGATGAAACCGTCCTCGTCGCGCTTTGCCATGTCACCTGTGTAGAGCCATTCGCCCTTCAGGATCTCGTCGGTCGCCTTCTGATTCTTGTAGTAGCACTTCATGACGCCGGGACCACGAACGATAAGCTCGCCAACTTCTTCCGCGCCAACGCTCTTGCCTTCGGGAGTCACGATGTCAGCCTCCCAGAGATAACCGGGAACGCCGATTGCACCAACTTTGTGAATATTCTCAACCCCAAGGTGAACGCAGCCGGGGCCTATAGATTCGGACAGACCGTAGTTTGTGTCATATTCGTGATTCGGGAATATAGTCTTCCAACGCTTGATAAGGGACGGGGGAACAGGCTGTGCGCCGATGTGCATAAGTCTCCACTGGCCGAGGCGGTAATCATTCAGATCGATATCTCCGCGGTCGATTGCGTCAAGAATATCCTGAGCCCACGGAACGAGAAGCCAAACGATAGTAGCTCTTTCCTCGGAAACTGCACGGAGGATCCATTCGGGAGATACGCCCTTCAGGATAACAGCGCGGCTACCTGCCAGAAGGCTGCCGAACCAGTGCATCTTTGCGCCTGTGTGATAGAGCGGGGGGATGCAGAGGAACACATCGTCGCGATTCTGACCGTGGTGATTCTGCTCTGTGCGGCAGGAGTTGATCAGAGCGCGGTGAGCGTGGAGAATAGCCTTGGGAAAGCCGGTTGTGCCGGAAGAGAAGTAGATTGCTGCATCATCGTCCTCGTCGTATTCAACGGCAGGAGCGATGGATGAGCAGTATGTAACGAGATTATAGCTGTCGGCGAAATCAGGCTTGTCCTTGCCAACGAAGAAGTAGTCGGTGATCATTGGAAGATCCTTGTAAACCGCTTCCACGCGTCCGATGAACTCGGGGCCGAACACCAGAACGGAGACGTCAGCAAGCTCTGCGCAGTATTTGATCTCGTCAGCAGAGTAACGGTAGTTCATGGGAACAGCCAGCGCACCTGTTTTGAGGATGCCGAAGTAAACGGGGAGCCATTCAAGGCAGTTCATAAGAAGGATGGCAACCTTGTCGCCCTTCTTTACGCCGCGGGTGAGAAGGAGGTTGGCAAAGCGGTTTGCCTTGGTGTCAAATTCCTTCCAGGTCATTTCGCGTCTGTATCTTTCGCCGGGAGTTGCTTCGATAAGGGAGAATTCGTGCCAAGTTGTATTGGGATCGGGCTGATTTGCGGGGTTGATCTCCACAAGAGCCACTTCATCAGGATAGAGCTTGGCGTTTCTTTCGAGTAAATCAGTAATAACCATAATATATGATCCTTTCGTTTCAGCCGACAATAAAAAAGTCCCCGGCTGGTGTTCAGCAGAGGACGGATATTTCCGTGGTACCACCTCAGTTTGCCTTATTCTTGCGAACAAAGCCTCGGCAGGCACTTGCGTCTCGCGTATGCCCAGACGAAATAACGCTCGTCAGACGTCACAGCCTACTGAATCGGGGCGATCTTTCGGTGCGCTGCTCGGGGAATGTATTCACGCAGGTATCTCCCGTGACTTGCACCGACCGTCACGTCTCTGAAGTAAGATAAGGGCGCTACTTGTTTCCCGTCATTGCATTTTAATAATTATTGATATAATAGCACTTTTTTTGCGCTTTGTCAAGGGGATTATAAAATCTTAATTCCACCGTAGTCCGTCAACCGGTCTGCCGCCAACTCGCATATTTCGTAACCGTGCATTTCAGCAAACCGTCGCACGTCAGTGCCACACGCAACAGAATCAAGACTGCCGCAGAAATACAGCACTCTGTCGGCAAAACCGCCGCATCCGCCTATGAAGCCTACGTCATAGCCGGGCAGGGCGATACCGGACTTGTCGGCATAAAACGAGTCGATTCCGCGCTCCGTTAATGCACGGTGTATTCCCTCGTCAGATGTCAGCACAGCCTTGTCAGTTACGATGCATGAGCAGCCGGCGTAGCCTTGCTTTACCGGGATGATCTCGAGTCCTGCCTCTTTTGCCGCCTCGATAATTTCAGGGGCGGTGGACTCCGTCCGGCAGATGATGAACCGTTTTCCCACTGCTACGTTCATTCCAACATCATGAGGATAAACGGAGGAACGGGGAGCATCGGACAAAATCAAGCTATAACCGCAGGTCTCGGTGATGCAGTCAATCATCTGATGATGCGCTTCATAATACCCCCTTGGCAGGATCAGATTATCATCGACCACGCACAGTATCATATCGGGGTGAGAGTGGACAGGTTTGTCGAGCAGTGGATCCGGGGGAAGGGTAAACACGTCAAAATCACGAGAGAGGGAATCCCTGATCTCCCGCGGCATTTCTGACGATATAATACAAACGTGTCCTTTCATTTTTTCCTCCGGATGCAGAACGTCAAAAACTCCCTACGGTTTGCAGGGAGTTCTGAATGTTTAATTTCGTTAAACTTATGCGCGAGTAACCTTACCGGAACGCAGGCAGCGAGAGCATACGCTTACGGTCTTATGAGTACCGTCAACAACAGCTCTAACCTTTCTGATGTTCGGCTTCCACGCTCTGTTTGTCTTACGGTTGGAGTGAGATACATTGTGACCGAATGTAACGCCCTTACCGCAGATGCAGCACTTTGCCATATCAATACACCTCCATCAATGGATTCATTAATCAAACGTCAACATTGGTAATTATACCACAAGTTTTTCTAAATTGCAATAGGTAGAGAGCTTTTTATTTTACAAAATCGCAGATATTTTTGACTTTTTTTAAGTCAATATGCCTATTTCAGAGTAGAGATGAACTTTTCGATGCGATCGAGCGCCTTTGCGATGTGCTCCACGGAGTAAGCGTAAGAGATTCTCGCGTATCCCTCACAGCACTCACCGAAGGCTGTGCCGGGCACGATAGCCACGCCCATTTCGTCAAGAAGTCGCTGGCAGAATTCCTCAGAGGACATACCAAACTTTGAAATATTGGGGTAAACGTAGAAGGCTCCCTCGGGCACAAAGCAGTCGATTCCCATACCCTGAAGACCGCCCACAATATAGCGGCGGCGTCTGTTGTACTCGGCGCGCATCATGTTAACGTCCTCGTCTCCATTGCGCATAGCCTCAACAGCCGCAAACTGAGATGCGGTAGGCGCGCACATGATTCCGTACTGGTGGATCTTCAGCATCTGACGGGTAACCTCAGCCGGTGCCAGAGTATAACCAAGTCTCCAACCGGTCATAGCGTATGTCTTGGAGAATCCGCTTGCGATAATTGTTCTTTCCCGCATACCGGGGAGAGACGCGATGGTAACGTGCTCACGACCGTAGGTAAGCTCACAGTAGATCTCGTCGGAGAGAACCATAATGTCAGTCTCCCGCAAAACCTCGGCAATAGGCTCGAGATCTTCACGGGTCATAATAGCACCTGTGGGATTGTTGGGATAGGGAAGAACAAGGAGCTTTGTTTTCGGTGTGATTGCCCCACGAAGTTCGTCAGCGGTCAGCTTGAACTTGTTTTCTTCCTTTGTATTAA
This sequence comes from Oscillospiraceae bacterium, assembly GCA_015064355.1. Lineage (GTDB taxonomy): Bacteria > Bacillota > Clostridia > Oscillospirales > CAG-272 > UMGS1696. The sequence continues at coordinate 4,478 of SVSJ01000045.1, forward strand.
TATAAACGGGGGTACCGCCGCAAATTGATGCGAGGGGTCCGTAGCAAACGAAAGCGGGCTGAACCACGATAACCTCGTCACCGGGGTTGATCAGCGCGCGCATAGTAATGTCAATAGCCTCACTGCCGCCAACGGTTACGATGATCTCGCTTTTGGGATCATACTGTACGCTGTATCTGCGTGACATATAATCGGAGATCGCCTCACGGAGCTCTAAAGTACCGCTGTTTGATGTGTAATATGTTTTGCCCTTTTCAAGGGATTCGATTGCCGCAACGCGAATGTGCCAAGGCGTAACGAAGTCGGGCTGACCGACTGTGAGTCCTATGACGTCCTTTCGTTCGTTGAGCAGATCGAAGAATTTACGGATGCCGGATGGCTTGATATCCTGAACGGAATCCGAAAGGATCTTTGAGTAGTCTAGCATTAGAATTCGTGTCCTCTCTCGTCAACCGGAACTGCGCCGTAGATAACGTTGTTGTCCTTATATTTTCTCAGAACGAAATGGGTGGATGTTGCGATAACGTCCTCGATAGTCGCAAGCTTTTCCGCAACGAAGAATGCAACCTCGCGCATTGTCTTGCCTTTGATCATAACTGCCAGGTCGAATCCGCCGGACATAAGGTACAAGGACTCAACCTCGGGGTAGTTGTAGATCTTTTGAGCAATATATTCGTATCCACGATCGCGCTGAGGAGTGATCTTCAGTTCGATCATTGCGCTTACGTATTCGCGGTTTGTCTTATCCCAGTCGATCTTGGTCTGGTAGCCAAGGATGATGCCCTGGCTTTCCGCGTCCTCGATCATTTTTTTAATATCGCCAACCTCTTTGTCAAGCATAAGGGCAAGAGCCTCGGGAGAGAGACGGGCGTCGTTTTCCAGAAGTCGAAGAAGTTCGTTCATTTCATAGTTCTCCAATCATTTGTTGATCTTATTCATTATTTTGTCAAGTGACAGACCGTATTTGTCGGCGATGTCACGGGCATAGCTTTTTCCGTCGGGCTTTTCACGAAGGATCTTGAAGCTGCGGCTGCCTGCCTCAATTGCGGCTACAAGATTGTCAACCTTGACACCCCCCGCAGGTACACATTCTGCGTTGATTGAGTCAACTGACGCGGCCAGATCATGAAGATGTGTTGAGAAGATTCCGCGGCAGCCTACCATTGAGAAGCCGTGGAGTACTTCAGAGGCGATGTACGCGCCCTCGAATGAGCCTGTGGATGAGAGAGATTCGTCAAGGAGTACAAGGCTGTTCTCACTTACCTCTTCAAAAATGCTACTGAGGCGTGAGCATTCCTCGCCAAGACGACCCTTGTCAATGGTGTCTTCGCTTCCTGTGGGGAAATGGGTGAAGATCTCGTCGCAGGGGCTTATCACGCAGGAATCTGCACAAACGGGGAGACCCAGCTGAGCCATAACGAATGCCAGACCCACGGCACAGGTGATAACCGATTTACCGCCACGGTTAGGACCGGTCAGCACGTAGATCATACCGTCCTCGTCGAATTTGAAATCGTTGGGAACAACAGGCCCGTCAAGCTTTAAAGACACTATAGGATTGCAAAGGCCCTTTGCGTCAAATGCTTTTTCTGCGGCAGGCCTGATCTCCGGGTGACAGAGGGGGCAGCCCTTTGACTTGAGATTCTTTATAAGCTCGGAGGCCTTTGTAACAAACTCAACCTCTGGCATCATTCTGATAAGGAAATCGGTGTTTTCAAGAACGTAGTGCTGTATCACCTTTTTCCATGAACGGACAGACTGCTTGTAGATTTCGGTAATTGCACCGTTGAAGGCGTTTGACAGAGCGTATTGCTGATTGTCAGACTGTCCTTTTTTAAAGGGGATCAGCGGAGCAATGCAGGTCATATCGTCATTCTTGAAATCCAGGCGGAGCATTTTGTTGAGAAGGTCACCGGACTTGAACTGTTCGTTGTTAACGGAGAGAACTCCGGCCTTTTCCGCGCGAAGCTGTGAGTCAAGATTTACACCGATGGTCACGCTCTTTATTTCACGAACTCTTGATGTGAGCTCGTTAAGCTGCTCGTTGATATTTGTGAAATATTCGCTGCCGGTCAGAGTGTTTATCCTTTCAGCGAAACGGCGGAACGCGGTACTCTTCAGATTTGGTGCCAAAGGCAAAAGCTCGTTCTGAAGCATCTCCATAAGGGAAGTGTAAAGCTCAACCTCCGCTATACTGTAGAGATAATTATCCCCGGCTGCAGCCGAGTCGCTTCCGAGACGGCGAAGCTCTGTTATATCGTTGAGGAAGGGAATCATCTTCAGAAGAATATCTGAAAGCCCCGGATTTTCCGCAATGTCACGGAAGGTGTCCTGACGATAGAGGATAACGTCTATGTCATCTGTATAGAAGCTGCCGAAATCGCAGGTTTTGAGCTCCATGAGATAATCAAGCTCCAGCTGCTCCGCAGTTATATTCGTCAGAGCCGCAGACTTTTTTTCATCAGTATATTTTCTTGTAAAGTTGTTATCGGGATAAAGCAGACTTATGTCTGACGTATCAATGATCTGGTTAAATTCTGCCATATTAACCTCATTTGTTCAATACTTGAGATAATTACATCCCACTTTATTATACTACACTACTTCGGAAATAAAAAGAGACAAATTATGAATTTACAAATTTTTTTGGATATTTTGCATTCACGCGAACTTCAAAATCTGTTGACAAATTCTGTGGTATATAGTATGATTAAACTGTGAAAATATGTGATTTAAGAGGAATAATATAATGAACCGTATACTTGTATCCACGGGTACAATGGTTGCTCCGGAAAACGGATTTGACTATGTGCGCGCCCTTGGTGAAATAAAAAGCCTTTATTCTGAAGGACTGTGCGACGGTCTTGAGCTTATGATGCTGAAGTTTTATTATGATAAGCGAGATGCAGTTGTTTCAGCAGTCAAGGACTTTGGCGTAAAGGCAGAGACAATACATTGTGAAAAGGATATTGGAACAATGCTGTCCGATGCCGGAGGAATATATGCCACAGGAGACCGTGAGACAGCGGATGAAATATCTTCGTCAGCTTTTGACCTGTTCAGATATAATTGTACTTACGCGGAAAAGCTTGGTATCGACCGTATGGTTCTCCACCTTTGGGGCGGATTTAATTCGGACTCACATATTGAATACAATATAGAAAAATTTGAAGTACTCAAGGAAGTGGCAGGGGAGTACGGTGTGAAGATTCTCATCGAGAATATCCCATCAAGAATATTCAACCCCAGAAGAAACTGGCAGAAGCTTTTGCCGTCAATGGATAATGCCGGATTTGTGTTTGACACCCGCTTCGGTATGCTTCACAGACAGATCGAGGGTATACTCCTTGACTCTGCATTGATGGAAAAGGTCGAGCACGTTCACATAAGTGATTTTGCCGGAACATACAGGCAGTTCCGCGCTCTTCGCCCTATACTTCATCCCGGCGAGGGATCGGTGGACTTCAAAAAGACAGCATCACTTCTTCGTGGCGCAGGATATGACGGAACGATCACCCTCGAATCCCCCGTAGCCTACGGCGAAAGTCTTGACGTGGATAAGCTGGCTGACACACTGAAATATTTGAAGGATCTGTTTTGCAAAGAAAATTAACCCTGGAGACAAAAATGACATTTAAGGAAAAATTTATCGGAGATAAAAAATTCTATCGCTTGCTGCTCGTGCTTTTAATACCTATGGTAGTACAGCAGGGAATAACAAACTTCGTAAGCTTGCTTGATAACCTGATGGTAGGCGAGCTTGGAACCATCCATATGAGCGCGGTTTCCATTGTGAACCAGTTTTTGTTCGTGTGCAATCTTGCCATTTTCGGCGGACTTGCAGGCGCATCAATTTACGGAACACAGTTCTTCGGCTACGGAGACTGGCATGGAATGAGAGATACGTTCAGATTTAAGCTTTTGTTTTCTGCAGTAATAGTAGCCGCCGCAATCGCTTTGTTCCTGACATTTGACGAAGAGCTTGTATTGCTGTTTTTGAAAAACGAAAATAATACGGCAGAGGATATAGCCATGACCCTTGCCGAGGCAAAGCGGTATTTGAAGATCGCCGTGATAGGCTTGATCCCATTCGGAATCGTTCAGGTATATTCAAGTACCTTGCGTGAAATGGGCGAGACTGTTATTCCGATGGTTGGCGGCGTTATCGCTATTGTTGTAAACCTTGTGTTCAACTATTTACTCATATTCGGTCACTTCGGCTTTCCGAGACTTGGTGTTGCCGGTGCAGCTATTGCAACCTTGCTCTCACGAGTGGTGGAGCTTGTTTTCGTTATAGTGTTCACCCACGTAAAACATAATAAATACAAATTCATCGAGGGTGTTTACAGAGGAATGAAAATCCCTGCGGCACTTGCGAAAAAGATAATGATAACAGGTGCACCTCTTTTGCTCAACGAAATTATGTGGGCCCTTGGACAGACATTTATCAACAGCAACTACGCCCAGAGAGGGATCACTGTAGTAGCGGCAACGAATATTTCAAGCACAGCCTGGAATCTCTTTAGCGTAATTATGCTTTCAATGGGATCCGCTGTCGGCATTATTGTAGGCCAAAAGCTTGGAACGGGAGATAAGGAAGCGGCATTTGACACAGACAGAAAGCTCCTTTTCTTCACTTTTGTTTCACAGATCGGCATAGCGGCTATCGTTGTAGCAGTAGCACCGCTTATTCCCATGCTTTATAACGTAGAGGCGGAGGTTCGAGCCCTTGCAACAAGCTGCCTCACAATCGCCGGTATATCTCTTCCCCTGCACGCCCTGGTGTTTGGCATATATTTCACGATCCGCTCGGGTGGCAAAACATTTCTTACCTTCCTGTTTGACTCGGTATTCACCTGGGTGGTGCCTTGCGTGATATCATTCATCCTCTGCCGATACACGAGCGTTGGTATAATTACCATATTCTTTATCGTGCAGTTTGTTGAAGGCGTGAAACTCATTTTTGGAATACCGATCATCAAGTCGGGCTCTTGGGCAAATTGCGTTATTAAAGACATAACTTCAAATGAGGTGTAATTATGAAACTCATATTCAAGCAAAGATTTATGTCGTGGCTTGATTCTTACGACATTTACGACGAAGCCGGCAACACTGTTTACACGGTCAAGGGTGAGCTTGACTGGGGGAAGACCTTGCACGTATACGGTGCAAACGGTGGGTATCTTGGAACCATAAAGGAAAAGCTCCAGTGGTTCTCCCACCCGAAATTTGAGATTTACATAGGCAGAGATTATGCGGGTATAATAAGTAAGCGTATAACCTTTTTAAGACCCGAGATAGATATGGAATACCTGGGCTGGTACGTTGAGGGGGACTTCTTCGAGTGGGATTACGGCGTGTACTCCGCAGACGGAGACAAAATCGCGACGATCACAAAGGAGCTGTGGAAATTCACGGATACCTATGTTATTGACGTGAAAAATCCTGACTTTGCCCTGAACGTACTTATGCTGGTGCTTGCAATAGATGCTGAAAAGGACAGACGCAACGATTAACAGGAGAAAACAATGAAAAAAACTGCACTCAAGGTGTTTGCTGTACTGATAACCTTGATCCTCACCCTTGCTGTCGGATGCACAGAAAAGAAAGACGAAAACAAGCGTGACGTGGCGATCTTTATGTACCACAATTATATATCCGACGGTGAGCCCGGCGACTTCGATATTACCGCCGAAATGTTCGAGGAACACGTCAAAGCTCTGACCGAGGCCGGATACTCCTGCGTGACATTTACCGATTTGATCAACTTTGTAAACGGCACAGGAGACCTGCCCGAAAAATGTGTGGTTCTGTCAACAGACGACGGGTATCAAAGCGTGATCGACATCGCCTTGCCTATCTGCGAAAAGTACGAAGCCGGGTTGACTTGCGCTGTGATCGGCGGAAAGATACACCAGCACGACCACTTTGTTCCCGACGAAAGTATAGCAGGAAGAATCGAGCTGACATCCCACACTTACAGCCTCCACGCTATTCACGCAGACGGATACAAGGGAGTCAACGTGCCAATGACGGGAGAGGCCTTGCGGGATCAGCTGAAGGCAGACTCTGATAAAATGATAAACGAGTTTGGCGAGCTGTTCCCGGAGGTTGGAACAATAATCGTTTATCCCTTTGGCGCTCATACCGAGGAGATAGACGGGATATTTCGCGAGCTTGGATATTCGGTTTCTGTGACCGTGGAGCAGGGAACTGCAACGATTGAACGTGGCAATCCCGACTCGCTACGATGCCTGCCGCGGTATCAGGTTTATCCCAATCTGACAGGTAAGGATATAGTCAGGATCGCAAAAAGAAAATAATTAAATAAAAGTGCCGATCAACAAAAAAAGTGGTCGGCGTTTTTTCGTTTGTGCAAGTTGGTTTATTGCTATCTATAGAATTGTATATTATGCATAATTGCGAAGAAAATTATCACTTTGCAACAAAAAATATTGTGAACCCCATCTTTACTTTTATGGGTGTATATGGTATAATAAATTAACTCTATTTATAATCATAGGAGAAATTTATGAAGAAGATCATTTCCCTGATTCTCGTGCTTTGTATGCTTGGCGGAATGGTAGTAACAGTATCGGCTGCTCCCGCTGCATCATTCACAAGAACCCTCAATCTTGTTCGCCTTATCCGCACAATGTTCGCAAAGGATGAGGATGAGGGCCCCGAATTTGGTACAGTAAAAGACGGCAAGCTCGTTATCTACGTTGCCACAAACGGCAAGAAGACTGCCGCAGGTACTGCAAAGGATCCCATGATCATTGAAGCAGCGCGCGACGCAGCTCGTTCCGTTAACAAGTCAAAGTATGACGGCATTGACATCGTGCTGAAATCCGGTAACTACATTCTCAGCGAAACCTTCGCTCTCACAGAAGAGGACGCAGGTACAGAGGATTGCCCTGTTCGCTATATCGGTGAAGACGGTGCAACAATTATCGGTGGCGTTGCTCTTACAGCAAAGGATTTCGCTCCCGCAACAGGTGACACTACAAAGTATTTCCCTGAGGCTGACAAGATCCTTCAGTATGACCTGAAGCAGATCGGCGTTACTGCTGAGCAGATGGCAAAGTACTTCGACGGAAAATACTTCAACTCCAGCACTGTTCGTCTCTTCAAAAACGGAGAAATGCAGACAGTTGCACGTTATCCTAACCTTGGCGAAGATCAGATCATTATTGAATACGGCTCAGCTGAGCATCCCGAGGGAAGAGAGCGCGACTGGAAAGACACAATGACCTTTGGCGTACCCGAGGAAACCATCGAGCGTATGAGATCCTGGAACACATACAAGGGCGTATTCCTTTCCGGATACACTGATTTCCTCTGGAGAATCAACGACACACCCCTCATCGGCATTTCCGCTGATAAAACCGAGTTCTATACTCTGTTCCCCGGAACTGCTGCACCGAGAGCCGGACTTGAATTCTTCCTCTACAATATTCCAGAAGAGCTTGACTTCCCCGGCGAATATTACATCGACCGTGACGCTGTCCTCTACTATTATCCCACAGAGGATTTTGAGGAAGCGACCCTTACAATTCCCGTTGTCAGCACAATTATCAGCGTTGAAGGCGCGGACTACACAACATTTGAAAACCTGGCTGTTGAAACCTCTGCCGGCACCGGTATTAAGGCAACAGCAAACAACGTTACCATTTTCGACTGCACCGTCAGCAAAATGGTACATACTGCAATTGACATTACCGGCTACAATAACCTTGTTTCTACTTGCTGGATCTATAACACAGGCGCTGTTGCAGTTAAGATGGATGGCGGTGACGAGGCAACCCTTACTCCCGGTAACAACCTCTTTACAAACAACTATGTTCACGATTTCGGTCTTCTTTCACGCGGATATAACGGCGGTATCACCTTTGGCGGCTGCGGAAATACCGTATCTCACAATGAGATCTTCGGCGGCGAGCACCAGGGCATCCACTGGAGCGGCACAAGAAACGTGATCGAGTACAACTACATTCACGACGTATGTAAGATCTGCGACGATATGGGCGCTATCTACGGTGGTACCATTAATATGGTTGACTGTACCGTAAGATACAACTATATCAAGAATGTTGGTATTCCCAAGGAAAGCCGTCTCCGCAAGATCAAGGATTATCCCTACTGTGGTTCTCATGCTGCATACTGGGATATGTACAACGGCAACAATAACACATACGGCAACATCTTTGAAAATATCCAGGGTTCAGGCGTTGCAATGGGTAACGGACGTAATATGTACATTGCAGACAACCTTGTTATTAGTGCACAGCACGTTGTAACAGGTATCTGCGGTATTTATGTTGATGCATACTACCGTACACCTATGAGCCATAAGAACAAGCTGAATGAATATATGTATAACGATATTTGGGCAAAGGAATATCCTGAAATGTCCAAGCTTGTTATGGATATGACAAAGACAACGATGGATGACCCGCTTGGCTGGGCAACACCCTACAATATCGTTATCAAGGATAACTTTTTCTACGGTGATAGGTACAACACAGGTTCAAAACCCGGAGTGATTCCGCTGAACCTTGAGAGCCCCTTCTATGACTGGAACCCTGAAACAATTATTGAAATCGCAGAAAACAACGGCAATCTCATCGTAATCAACTCCAAGCGTGACGGTATGCCTGAAGTAAAGGAAGCTCTTGATGCTGCAAAGGACGTAGTTTCCATAACATACGAGCAGTTCCTCGAAATGGGTACAGACTGGAAACCCGAAAACTAATAAAAACAAAAGGAACTCGCATAGGGTTGTACCCTAAGGATAGTTTTTCAAAATACGGCAGATCTCGAAAGGGATATGCCGTATTTTGCATTTGTGTACATAAATGCAGTGCTTGTCAGGAAAATTGACAAGTTATAGGTGAACATAAAAAAGGCTCCCTTGTGTAAAGGGAGCTGTCAGCAAAGCTGACTGAGGGATTGTTCTACGAGGCGGTCAATATATTCGCAAACACCCCGAAAGTTTTTATGTATTTCCGTATTCGGTATTCTGATAACCGTCAATCCGTATTTTTCAAGGAAAGCGGTTCGTTCTTCATCATATTGTTTTCCTTCCTCGGTAT
>SVSJ01000046.1 GCA_015064355.1 Oscillospiraceae bacterium
CTTCTCTTTACAATTTTTAAAGTATATATTATTTTGGAACACCATTGCACTAATGCTATTTTTTCGATTGGAACGGACTGTCGAGGACGCCAGTCCCTACCACAATCCTATACTTTTGCTCCCCCCCCTTCTCATTTCTGCTTACCGGCTATAGCCTCTAATGAACCACGCGACTATCGCGTGGTTTTCGCGATACAATAAAACAACCGCAGGTTTTACCCTGCGGTTTTGTTTTTTGTGTTATTTTTTCGATTAAGCAATGCAAATATCAGTGCGGTCACGCATCCTGACAAAACAATAATCAACAGGTCTATCGGTGCAAGAATTATCCCGGGTATGCTGTTAAAAATGAATCCCTCGCCAAAGATATATAGGTGTCCGTTTAGCAGAATCATCTCTCCGATATACATCAGCAGCGTCATTGCAGAAGAAACAATCGCGGGAATACATACCGAAACCGACTTGCGTCTTTCCAAGAGAAGCGAGCCTACGAAAACGCCCACCGTTACACCTAACAGTATAAAGAATACTGCCATCAAAGTTGCTGATAAAGGAGACACTTGAATATTTCCGTCTCTCCAGAAAGCAGTGAAGCAAGCGAGAATGCAAAGTCCAAGGAATGTGAGGGAACAAACGGACTGTAGAATCAAAGATTTAAGGCGCTTCTTTTCACCTGTCTTTATAATTTGGCCGAATCCGTACAAGCAGTTCAAAATTGTTAGGATAAGAACAACAGAGATAATATAAAAGTGCAATTTGAATGCCGGACTATAATCTCCCATCAAAATATCAACTGCCGTTTGCGTTTTGTATGTGGTTACGGGAACGCCCCAACCCTCCGGCGGCACATAGCACATATACATCTGCCAGTCTTCAAGTTTGATAACAGTCTCGGCAGTTGTTACGACAACCTTTTGTTCAAACAGTAATTCAAGCACAAAGAAAACCACAGTTGCAACGGACACACCACCGACAAGCGCGTATTTCCTTAACAGCTTGATACACAGCGGCATAATCAGAACACCAATGATAATCGCAATGCATATCGGGGTATACGGAATGATATATTTCGGGTAGTTTTCTTTCAGCACAGTACCGTCGACGATCATATCGGTTATGACCCGCACTCCCATGGAGAGAGGATAGTATGAGGCAATAATAACACCAATGCAAGACAACAGATAGTATACGTTAAATCGTTTGTTTTTCATATTCACACACTCCACAAAACAGAAAAATATCAAGCACTTATACTGTCATTCTGCAATAGTGTCTATAAGTTCTTCAACCATATCCAGACGCTCAGCAAGGATTTCACCGTGTTCTGTAAGGCTCTTTTCAAGCTTCGCCTTGCTTTCACCGTTCATCTTCGGTATCAGCTGACCAAGCATGTGAAACGCCTTTTGTCTACACTCCCAATTGCCATTCATCAGCTGATCACAAAGCATGTCAACACTTGCGTCATCAGAATAGTCGAGAAATTGAAGTGCATACAGCAGACTTCCTCTGGCGCGTTCTGTATTTGGAGAGTTGATCAACTGAATGAGCAAAGCCTTGAAATTTTCATCATCAGGCGCCATCTGACTTATCAGATATGCCATTTCTCCGCGTATAATATGGTTGTCGGTATTTTTTAAAATATCCAAATATAACGGCAACATGTCCTTATGTCGCGGTAATTCTTCAACGCATTTGCCAAGATTATCGTTGTTTTTGTTATATTGTAGCATTAATTCCCCTTACAGCTTCTGAATCATCATACCGCCGTCAACGCCGATGACCTGACCGGTGGTGTAGCCAAGGTAGCCGTCGCAGAGTGCAAGTACAGTCTTGCCTACGTCCTCGGGCTGACCCATACGGGCAATGGGACAAAGTCCCTCGTCGATCAGTCGCTCGTACTTTTCGCGTACCCCCGCCGTCATATCCGTTGCGATAACGCCTGGGCGAACCTCGTATACACGGATGCCGTACTCTGCAAGTCGGTCAGCGTAGAGAGTCGCCGCCATGGAAAGTCCCGCCTTGGAGATGCAGTACTCACCGCGGTTAACGCTGGACACAGTCGCAGAAATGGAGGTAATGAACACAACAGCACGCATTGCGTCTGTCTTTGTTTCAGCCATTTTCTTTGCGATCTTCTGTGTGAGGAAGAAAGTGCCGCGGAGGTTGATGCCAAGCACTCGGTCGAAGCTTTCCTCGCTCATATTCAGCATATCTTCTCTCACATTCGGTGCAACACCTGCGTTGTTCACAAGCACGTCAACCTCGCCAAGTCCGTCGAACGCCGCCTCGGTAATGCGAATTCTGTCCTCTTCCTTGGAGATGTCACCGCTTACGTAGAATGACTCGGGAGAGTAGGACAAAAGCTCGTCAAGGTATTCGCTAACTGCCTCGGCAGGTCTCGTTCCAACTGCGCAAACAGTATATCCTGCCTTCGCAAGGGTGATGGAGATGCCGCGACCGATTCCGCGAGCCGCACCTGTCACTATGGCACATCTTTTTCCGTTTTTCATATGTAAACCTCTTTATTTTGCAAATACTTTCTGATAAATACCGAGATAAGGATCCCGGTCTCTGATAGGACAACCGGTACAAGACATTGCGCGCATAAGAGACGTGCATTTGGAGCAGGTCAGGCAAACCTTGCCGTTGTCTAGTTCACGTCCTGCGAGAATATCACGGGCAAAATCCGGATAAGCAAATGACATACGGCCGAAGCCTACCGCATCAACCATTCCTGCCTCGATGGCACCTGCGCCAACGTTTGGAGCAAACTTGCGGAGGTAGGAGTAGCCCGTACCTATGAGCGTGATCTGGGGTAAGGTCTTTTTCATATGCGCCGCCGCGTTAATGAGACGCTCAACGCCCACAAGTCTCTCTTCCGGAGGCTCGTAACCGCCGTTGTCATAAGGTCTGTTAACGTGGGGGTTATAGTAAGGTGTGCCTAGGGTCATGTCAACCAGTCTCACACCGCAGTCGTACATGATCTTGTAAAGCTTGTCCGGCTCTTCCCAGTCGATCTTCAAGTAATCGTCACGGTCTGCTGCAAATCCCCAAGGATATGGCATACAGTCATAAGGACCAAAGCGGGATGCGAGAACGAAATCACGGTCGCACCAGACAGCTGCCGCCTTCATTGAGTCAACGAACAGTCTTGTTCTGTTCTCGAAAGATCCGCCGTAGCGACCCTCTCTGTTGTAAGCGGAAAGAAGCTCGCTGAACAGGTACTTGTGACAGCACTTTACGTCCGCACCGTCAAATCCTGCTTCCTTGGCAAGGCGTGCGGCGTCTCCGAACTTTTCGGCAAGGGTGTCGAAATACTCGTCGGTTGCAACGGGATAATCGGGGTCAATATTGAACTTTTCGTTCATCATAGGATTGTGATAGGCGATAATGGGCTCGGGCTTGTTGTGAGGCTTTGATACCCTGCCCGAGTGGGTAAGCTGGAGAATAACGGGGGCACCGTCAGACTTCTCGTGCATAACCTCAGCCATTTTCTTATAAGAATCAAGATTCTTTTCGTTAATCCAAAGCTGGCCTGTGTTGGTTCTGCCTTCTTCAACTACAGCAGTTGCCTCACACCAGATGAGACCTGCGCCACCCTCTGCAAATCGGGTCACTCTGCGCATTGTCAGATCACTTGGTGAGCCGTCCTCCTCAGAATCGAAGCCCTCCATTGGGTGAATGGTCATGGAGTTCTTCATCTTGAGGTTTGTGTCGGTTATTTTCACTTCTCTTGCAAGAACAGAAGTGTCGTCGGAATAAGGGAGAGTAACTCCCGCCTTCTGCTGTGCCTCAAGGAACGATTCTTTTGTTTTGTATGTAAACTTTTCTGCCATATTTACCTCACGCCATTGTTTCAAGCATTTTCAGAGTTACGCCGTATCGTGTTGCCTCACCTGCATCGTAAGCCTTGCATTCCTCGCACATATATTCAGCCATTCTGTGAACTTCGTTGCCCATAGATCCTGCGATATGTGGGGTAAGGAACACGTTGTCGAGAGTATATAGGGGGCTGTCTGCCGCCGGCGGCTCGGGCTCTGTTACGTCAAGGATAGCCACGCGGGTGGGAACTTGGCGCAGTGCTTCGATCATATCGGCCTCAACCACCTGCGCGCCGCGACCTGTGTTGATAAATGCGGCGTGGGGCTGCATAAGGCTAAAGAGCTCACCGTTCAGCATACCAACAGTCTGGGGATTATTCGCAAGGTGATTGGAGATAACGTCAGACTCAGCAAAAAGGGTTTTGAGATCAGTTTTTGTCACACCCAGTTCTCGCGCCTTTTCGTCAGGCAGGAATGGATCGAACACAAGGATCTCAACATTATCGAGAGTGTGGAGTCTTTCGATAACCATCTTACCGATCATTCCGGCTCCAATAATACCGATCTTCGACTCATAGTTTCCGGGGAAGTTCACAGGCACTCTGCGGTGGCTCCAATCGTCTCCAAGATGCTGTCTGTGGAGCTTCTGGAAAAAGCCCTTTGTGGCAAGCATGATCTCGGCAAAAGTATATTCCGCCACGGGAACAGCGTTTGCTGCCCACGCACTGAACACCTCTACCCCTTCTTCGAGAAATTCTCTTACGAAATGCTGAACAGAACCGGCAGCATAAAACACCGCTTTGAGATTAGGGAGGTACTCGCGGATTTCGTCTCTTGTGAAACGTGACATTCCCCAGGTTGCGAAAGCATATTCTGCCCGGGAAAGGACATCTTTATATTCGTCTATTTCATTTTTAGAAATTATATTGTCAGTTTCGAAATTCAAAAAGCCGTAAAGCTTTTCACGAATGGGCAGGGGATATACGTTTCCGAGAGTTCCCTTCCATTCTCCGATAAAAACCGCATTTCTCATAGTGTAGCTCCTTTTGCTTTATAGTTAGGCATTAGCCTCCGAAATAGTATCTTCCGAAATCTTCAAACTCCAGAATATCGGAAATTATGTAATTTGAAATAAACATTCCCGCGGGGGTGAGGGCGTACTTGCCGTTTGACATTGTCATAAATCCACCGCGGACAAATCGCTGGCACTTTGAACCGTACAAAGCCTCAAATGAGAAACCGAATCGGCGTGTGAATTCACGTCCGTCAATACCTTCAGCAAGTCTGAGACGGAGCATAATGTACTCGCCCATTCTCTCCCGCTCCTCAACGCTCTCCAGATTCTCCGTGATCTTCACTTTGGATTCCTTCACCGTCACACCGTCGATATATTTTTCAATATCGGGAGTAAAGGAGAAGCGGTTGCCGTTGAAATATGAATGTGCCGACACCCCAAAGCCAAGATACTCGTCGCAGTTCCAATACTTTAGATTGTGGAGACACATTTTACCGGGGCGAGCGAAATTTGAAATCTCGTACTGCAGGTATCCCTTGTCGCGGAGCAACTCTATTGCCCCGAGATACATATCCGCTTCCGTGTCCTCGTCGGGCAGGAGGGGGCGTATCTCCTCGTAATTATTTGCAAACGGTGTTCCCCGCTCAATCTTCAGGTCATAAAGAGATATATGATCGGGTTCAAGAGATGTTAGATACCGCAAGGTGTGCATAAGGGAATTGTAGGTCTGATGAGGGATTCCGAACATCAGGTCCACGTTGATGTTATCGATCTTTGCCTCTCTTGCCATTTTGAAGGACTGAACGAAATCCTTTCTGGAATGGAGGCGGGACAGAGCCTTCAGCTCATTTTCGTGCGCGCTCTGAAGCCCCATACTGATACGGTTGACACCCATACGGCGCAGTTTCACAAGGGTGGAGTAGGTCACGGTGGCAGGATTCGCCTCAACCGTAAACTCCGCCCGCTTTGTGAGATTGAAATTCTTTTTTATTGCGCGTATCAGCCTGGTCAGCTCCTCTTTGGGAATGGACGTAGGGGTGCCGCCGCCAATGAACACGGTATCAGGCTCGTACACCCTTGCCGCCTCACGGTAGCTTTCCATATGAGCGATAAGTGCGTCAACATACTTCGTTATCAGCTCTGCGTTCTGCGGTACGGCTGAATTGAAGTCGCAATATGCGCATTTCGATTTACAAAACGGAATGTGGATATATAGTCCAAGCCGCTTTCTTTCATTCAGATTTATCTGCATGAAGCTCATGCCTTTCGTTTATGAAATGTAATATGCCGGGATTAATCGTCGTCGCCAAGCTTGAGAACTGCCATAAATGCCTCGGGAGACACCTGAACGGAGCCAAGCTGACGCATCTTCTTTTTACCCTCTTTCTGCTTCTCAAGCAGCTTCTTCTTACGGGTAATGTCACCGCCGTAGCACTTTGCAAGAACGTCCTTACGAAGGGCACGTACTGTCTCTCTTGCGATTACCTTTGATCCGATAGCCGCCTGGATCGGTACTTCAAAGAGCTGGCGCGGAATGTTGTCCTTCAGCTTTTCGGCGATCTTTCTCGCTCTGCCGTACGCCTTGTCCGAGTGAACAATAAACGTAAGTGCGTCTACCATGTCGCCGTTAAGAAGGAAGTCAAGCTTTACAAGGTTGGAGGGCTCGTATCCCTCAAGCTCGTAGTCAAGGGAGGCATATCCGCGGCTACGGGATTTCAAAGCATCAAAGAAGTCGTAGATGATCTCATTCAGCGGCAGCTTATAGTGAAGCTCAACACGGCTTGTGTCGATGTACTTCATATCAATGAACACGCCGCGGCGATCCTGGCAAAGGTCCATAATGCCGCCTGTGTATTCGGTGGGGGTGATAATAGAAGCCGCCACAATAGGCTCTGCCGCCACGTCTATCTCATCGGGAGAGGGGTAGTTTGTGGGGTTGTCGATACGGATCACTTCCCCGTTTGTCTTTGTGATCTCGTAGATAACCGAGGGGGCTGTTGTGATGAGGTCAAGGTTGAACTCTCGCTCAAGTCTCTCCTCAATGATCTCCATATGAAGAAGGCCGAGGAAGCCGCAACGGAATCCGAAACCCAGCGCGATTGAGGTCTCAGGTTCAAAGGTAAATGCCGCGTCGTTAAGCTGCAGCTTTTCAAGAGCGTCCTTGGTTTCGTTGTACTTTGCGCCGTCTGCGGGGTAGATACCGGCGTACACCATGGACTGCACCTTCTTGAATCCGGGAAGCGGCTCGTCTGCAGGGCGTGCAACGTGAGTTACCGTATCACCAACGCGAGTGTCGGTTACGTTCTTGATGGATGCGGTGAAATATCCAACCTCGCCGGCGGAAAGTGAACCCGTAGAACGAAGTCCGAAGGGATCCATTACGCCAACTTCAACAACGTCAAATTCAGCGCCTGTGTGCATAAGCTTGATCTTGTCGCCCGCCTTGAGAGTACCCTCCATAACGCGGATATAAACCACAACTCCGAGATAGCTGTTGTAAACAGAGTCAAAGATAAGGCACTGCAGGGGTGCATCAGCATCTCCCTGCGGCGGGGGTACGTCGCGGATGATTGCATCCATTACGTCGGAAATGTTAAGTCCGGTTTTCGCGGAAACAACAGGTGCGTCCTCTGCGGGAATACCGATAACGTCCTCGATCTCAGCCTTGCACTTGTCGGGCATAGCGGAGGGCAGGTCGATCTTGTTAATAACGGGAACGATCTCAAGGTCCGCGTCAACTGCCAGATAAGCGTTAGCGAGAGTCTGCGCCTCGATACCCTGGGTAGCGTCAACAACAAGAAGTGCGCCTTCGCAAGCGTTGAGAGAGCGGGAAACCTCGTAGTTAAAGTCAACGTGGCCGGGGGTGTCGATCATATTGAGGGCATACTGCTCCCCGTCGGGGGCTGTGTAGTCGATACGCACGGCGCGCGCCTTAATGGTTATGCCGCGTTCACGCTCTAAGTCCATATCGTCAAGGAGCTGCTCCGACATATCGCGCTGTGCAACTGTGTTGGAAAACTCCAGGATTCTGTCAGCGAGAGTAGACTTGCCGTGGTCGATGTGAGCAATGATCGAGAAATTTCTGATATGCTTTTGCTTTTCGGTAAGAGCCATAAAAACCTCTGTATCAAATATATGGTATATAATTATTTACTCAAAAATAGTTATTCAGTATATTATAACAGATTATGCCGAAAAATTCAAGTAGAATGGTAAAACAGAGGTGCGGATTTTCGAGAAAAAAGCCCCCACGTGGTTGACCGTGAGGGGGGCCGTGTTTTTCGTTTTATGTCTGAGTGTCAAGCAGAGCAGTACTTAATTTGAACTAAATTGTCCATCCTTATAACTAATACGTATATCTTCAAAGGGATATTTAGTTCTCGAAATTTCTGCACCGGTTTTGTCGTCAATGATAATCAGATCAATATAGAGCATTTCCGGGGAATATTTATTTAATATTTGCAAATCCAAACACGCATATATTGCTGATAATAACGTAAAAGGATGATTCATTACGGTAGAATAAGTCGTGACTATTTCTAAACGATCGTCAGAAATAGCAAATCCTTTTTCTATAGCCTCATTCACCATGTTGATTGATTTTTCAAACCATATTTGTTGTTGAGAATCACTTAATGTTAGTACTAAGCTTCCGTGCTTGTCTATTTCTGCGCTTTCACAAAAATCACCTGACCATCCAAATGGATACGGATCTTGAACAAACTCTTCCGGAGAGAGAGCAAATCTAGCTTGACAAATGTTAGATGGGACAACATATGTATAATTAGTGGGCTGTACGTCATAACATCCAGTCAAAGCAAAAGGGAGTAAGATTATTATAACCAAAATAACGCTGATGTGCTTTTTGGTTTTCATTAACAATGTTAACATAATTATTCCTCCACAAATATTATTTATATTCGTTCTCTATTGGTTCAGACAAGTTCCAGCTTACAAGCTCTACATTGTATTGCTCTATTATCTCGTCGATCTTCTCGGGAAGCGCACCGGTAACGTAAATATAGGGAGTATACTCTTCTGTGCCGTATTCCGGATCGCTCATATAATATTCGGGAGACCCGACGTCACAACGGATCTTCGTATTTCTGTCCTCTATCAACACCACGTTGAAATCCCCTGTACTTTTTATATATCCTTTCCATTCCCGCTTTTTATCTCCCGTTCCGTTTGATTTAAAGCCTTCAAATTCACAAACATATATGTCATTAACGGTAAATTCTTCATCGTCTATGGTATAAACAATTTCAAAGGGGAACTCGGCATATTCCACCTCGGGACGCGGAGGGGGAGGTGTAAGCCAGCTTTCGACTGTACCATATATGGCCAACGCACCAAATGCCACACCGGATGCAACCCCCATATAGACAGTTAGAATATACGGAAATACTATGGGCAACAGAATCAGAAGCACAGCAACAATCGCCAAGATGATTAAAGTTCTCTTTTTCATAACGCCCTCGTTTCTTTATTCTTCAAGCGCAGCAGTAATCAAGTCGATAACCTGCTGATTACCTGTATCTACAGCAAAATCAAGAGCTGTTTTCCCTGCTTTATCAACTATTTTTGGATCACATCCGTTTGAAAGCAGGTATTTCACCAGATATATATTCTCACTTTCCGCCGCTTGCATTAACAGGCTTTGATTCCAGTCGGTAGTAATATTAACCGACTCATCGCCTAATAGCATAATTACTATTTCCGTTATTTCCTTTGCGACATCTTCGTTGTAATCAAAAACAAGTTTACCGTCGATCACATGAATTTCTCCCCTGTACGCAGGTGGAATCTCCGCGGCAGTAAATACAAGCTTTACTCCGCCTCCCTCCATAGAAGTATCGGCGCCTTTTTCTATCAACAGTTTAACAATAGAAAACGTAGAGGGCTCATACCGTGTGCAGATAACAGGATATATAGTAGATCTTCCGGTTTCCTCCGGCACTTCTACCGTTGCTCCATAGTCAAAAAGCGTTTTGTATATTTCATAATTTCTTGCTCCACCCGCTACTATGAGTGGGTAATCCGCACCATCCTCACAAAGAGAAGACAAAAGATTATCGCGTGCATCAGGGATATTGGGGTCAAGTCCTGTCTCAAGTAATTCTATCACCGCGTCAAGGTCTTCGTTTTTGATAGCTTTATTAAGCTTTTCAATTTTTGGATTATATCTCATCCAGCCAAAGATAATTATATTCCACAGCAGGACGATTGCCAGAATTGTAGTAATGATTCCGAACAGTTTGCGTTTGTCTTTCATAACGTCCTCCAAGTAGTTTCTGTCCAAATTATACCATACTCTCACCCTAAAAATCAAGTGCGCCGCTTAACCGTAGGTTGATTCAAAAATATCTTTTATCTATTATCTCTTATCCATTATCTATTATCTAAAAAAGCCCACCGAAGTGAGCTTTTTCGTTTTTACTTTTTGAGGGAGTCTCTGATCTCACGGAGGAGAAGGATCTCTTCGGAGGGTTCTGCGGGAGCTGCGGGTGCTTCTTCAGCCTTTGCTTCTTCGATTTCCTTCTTCTTCATTGCATCCTTAACCTTGTTCATTGTGCGTACGATTAGGAAAATACAGAACGCAACGATAAGGAAGTTGATGATAGCGTCAAGGAATGCACCGTACTCGATTGCAACCTCAGCAACTGCTGCTGTGGTTTCGGTTGCTTCTACTGCGGGTGTGAGAATGATCTTCAGATCAGACAGACTTGCGCCGCCCATAAGCTTGCCGATGCAGGGGTTGATAATGCCCTTAACCAGCTGATTAACGATAGCTGTGAAGGCAGAACCAACTACAACGCCGACTGCCATGTCGATTACGTTGCCGCGTGCGATAAAGGTTTTGAATTCAGACCAGAATGTGCTCTTTTTCTTTTCTTTTGCCATAATGTCCTCCAAAATATATAAGTAAAATTAAATTGTAGCCCTTTATTCTTCCGACTGAGCGGGAAGCTCGATCTTCGAGGGGTCGATCTTTCCGTGGATACGCTCGTGATACGCAACGTTTGTGCGGATAAGATGCAAGAGGTGGTTGTTCTCGTCACGTCCGTCAAACTTTGCTACCGCAAGCATCTTCTTGTAAAGATCCTCGTCGATTCTCACAGAAAAGGTAACTTTGTTCTTCTGAGCCATATTATGCCTCCGAAATTGATTCTTACACAGATTATATCACATAATAACTCAAAAATCAACGCTTAATTCTGCTAAAGCGCAAAAAATCCGACGGAAGTCTCCCTCACATCGGATTTTTGTTTTCATTGATAGATCGCAACCGATTCGTGTATCTTTTCCCGCACACGGAGGATCTTTGACGGCGCGACGGATAATTTCGTCACCCCAAGCTCGACCAAAAACGAGATCTCCTCAATTTTTGCACCAAGCTCACCGCATACGCACACAGGTATTCCCTCTCGCCTTGCAGACGTGCAGGTCATACTTATCAGCCGGCGCACGCTCTCGGGCAATGGATCCGCTAAGTACGCCACGTCGGGATTCTCGCGGTCAGCCGCCAAGGTGTACTGGATAAGATCATTGGTGCCTATGGAGAAAAAGTCCACCATTCCGGCCAGTATATCGGAGAGAATTGCAGCAGACGGAGTCTCGATCATTATGCCGATTCTCATGTCTCCCACAGTCACGCCCTCACGGAGCAGGGATTCCCTTGCTTCCCGCGCTATCTCACGCACCTTTTCAACCTCTGACGGCAGGCAGATCATGGGGATCATAGCTGACACGTTGTATTCTGCCGACACCCGGTATAAGGCGCGGAACTGTGTCAAAAGCAGCTCCGGCATTCGCAGGCACAGCCGTACGGCGCGGATACCCATTGCTGGGTTGGCCTCGCGGATGTTCCCTGTAAGGTATGATATTCTTTTGTCAGCCCCTACGTCAAGAGTGCGTACCACACATTCCGCTCCCCCCAGTTTCCTTGCGGCATCACGGTAGATCACGTACTGTTCTTCTTCAGTCGGAGGTGAACTTCTGCGCATAAAGATAAATTCGCTTCGGAACAGCCCTACCCCCTCGGCGTCGTTTGCCACTGCTTCGTCAACGTCATCAGGCTCACCCACGTTTGCGGTTACGTATACCCTCTCCCCGTACCTGTTTACGCAGCGGAGACCTCGCATCAGCTCCAGTCTTTGCTCCTCCTCGTGCTTCCGTTTCAGGCTCTCACGGTAGATCTTGGCGATCTCGTATGTCGGATCAATATACAAAACCCCGTTTGTTCCGTCCAGCATCACCTCTCGCCCGTCGTATTCGTCAGAAAGTCCGCCTACGCTCACCACTGCGGGAATACCCATCATTCGTGAAAGGATAGCCGTGTGAGACATTTCGCTGCCCCCCTCGGTGACAAATCCCAGCACCATATCACGGTCAAACTCAATGGTCTCAGCAGGGGTCAGGTCATCTGCGGCGACGATTGACGGCTCCTCCAGAACAGTTTTTCGCCCTTCCCCGCGAAGCACCTCTGCAATTCGACCGCTGACCGCAAGTATGTCCGAGGCACGCGCTCGCATATACTCCGAATCCATCTCGCGGAATTTCTCTGCAAGGTCTTCACCGGCACGCCGCACCGCTTGCTCTGCCGACATTCTCGAGCCCCCGATCAGCTTTTTTATCTCGTCTAAAAAGTCCTCGTCCTCAAGCATCATTTTGTGTATTTCAAATATGGCTGCCTCCTGCTCACCGAGTCTGGCAAGGGCGT
The DNA here is from genome assembly GCA_015064355.1 of Oscillospiraceae bacterium. GTDB lineage: Bacteria > Bacillota > Clostridia > Oscillospirales > CAG-272 > UMGS1696. The sequence continues at coordinate 12,560 of SVSJ01000046.1, forward strand.
TTTCGTACAGTCGGTCAAACTCTGCCGCCACATCCGCGAGAGCCTCATCCAGCTTGCAAAGCTCCCCTTCCGTGTCCATAACCGTCCTCACATCTGATGTCTGTGACCCGCCACGGCGAATTATTTTGAGCTTTCCCATTACGATTCCGTCAGAGGCACCGCGCCCGCTCAGCACTTTCATAGTCCGGCCCCCTCTCATAGTCCTACCTCGCATAAGGTGCGCTTGATTTCAGAAACAGCCTCCCCTTCATCCTCGCCGTTTGCGGTAATCGTTATCTCGTCCCCCTCTTTAACTCCAAGCTGCATTAGCTGAAAGAGCTTTTTGCAGTCCGCTTCCTTCGTACCCAAGGATAAGGACACAACCGATTTGTATTTTTTCGCCACCTGGACGATAAGCCCCGCAGGTCTGGCGTGTATTCCGTTTTTGTCTGTGATCTTGTAGGTAATTTTCTCCATAATCAGCACCTCGCTTACTTATTTACAAGATTTAGTTTGGTGTAATTTTGGGTAGTTTATGCAGAGGCTGCAAAATAAAAAAGCCTCTCTGTAAAGGCTGGTTCTCATAAGGATGTTACCATTCTCCTTGTAGGGACCGGCGTCCTCGACGGTCCAAAAAACATATTTGCATCGCAGAAGACAAAGATTAACCCCGACAGATTTAATGTCTGTCGGGGT
>SVSJ01000047.1 GCA_015064355.1 Oscillospiraceae bacterium
GGTCTTGCCGTTGCTTCATTGGTATTGTATGCCTTGCATTGCTTGGGTGCTTTTGATAAAATCGGTCAGTGGAAAAAGAATCGCAAGAGTAGAAAACATTAATCATTTTGCAATCAAATTCCAATTTATCGAACAGAACAAAATAAATACCCCGACAGATTTAAAAAATCTGTCGGGGTTAATTATTTGTTTTCTGCGGAGCAATTATGCCTTTTTGGACCGTCGAGGACGCCGGTCCCTACAAGGAGAATGGTAACATCCTTATGAGAAGTCCGCATTCCCGTCGGCTTTTTTTATTTTAAAATTAAAAATACTATAGCAATTTGATTTCTCCTGTGATATAATGAGACAAAACCCATACATGAAGGAGCAGAAAAATGTCCCTTAATCTTAACTATCATCAGTCACTGGAGCATCTCCACGTTGGATGCGAGACCCCAAGAGCATATTTCGTACCCTTTGCGTGCGAAAACGGTGCGATCCACAAGACCCGCGGCCAGAGCCCCTATTTCAAATCTCTTTGCGGTGAGTGGGATTTCAAGTATTACAAATCAGTAAATGACGTGTGCGACGTAACGGGTGAAGGCTTCACTACCGACGGATTCGAGAAGATCACTGTGCCTATGTGTTGGCAGGTTCTCACCGATCGCGGCTACGACGTGCCCAACTATACAAATATCAACTATCCCATTCCCGTTGATCCTCCTTTTGTTCCAGACGAGAATCCCTGCGGTCTGTATGTCCGTGATTTCACCGTTCCCGCAGCTATGGCAGGAAAGAAGATCTACCTCAATTTCGAGGGGGTTGACTCCGCCTTCTACGTTTGGGTGAACGATACCTTTGCGGCATACAGCCAGGTGAGTCACCTCACAACCGAGATCGACGTAACAGCCCTTGTCCACGAAGGGAAGAATACCATCAAGGTCCTCGTTCTGAAGTGGTCTGACGGCTCGTATCTCGAAGACCAGGACAAGTGGCGTATGTCCGGTATCTTCCGCGAGGTTTACCTCCTGTTCCGTGAAGAAACACACATCCGCGATATTTTTGTGAAGTGCGATCTGAATGATGATTTCACCAAGGCGGACTTTACGGCAGAGCTGTCTCTCACAGGCGCGGCTGAGGTGGGATACAAGCTGATCTGCCCCTGCGGAGAAGTGGTTGAAGAAGGCACGACTACTGTAAACGGTGACGGCGTCATCAAGTTTGCAACCCTCGACAACCCGAAGCTGTGGTCTGACGAGATTCCGGATCTCTATACTCTCGTTCTCTCCTGCGGCGAAGAATATATCGCTCTTAATGTTGGTGCAAGACGTATCGAGATCCAGAACAAGTGCATCTTTATCAATGGCAAGCTTGTTAAGGCAAAAGGCGTTAACCGCCACGACAGCCACCCGATTCTCGGATACGCAACTCCCATGGATCACATGAAGCGTGACATTATGATCATGAAGGCACACAACGTGAACATGGTGCGTACTTCTCACTATCCCAACGATCCCCGATTCTACGAACTGTGCGATAAATATGGTATCTACCTTTGTGATGAGACTGATATTGAAACTCACGGCACATATCCCCGTGAAATGCTGTCGAACGATCCTGCTTGGGAAGAGGCATACGTTGACCGTGCTGTGAGAATGGTTGAGCGCGACAAGAACCACCCGTCAGTAATCTTCTGGTCTCTCGGTAACGAATCCTGGTATGGCTGCAATCAAGTAGCTATGACAAAGTGGATCAGAAGCCGGGACAACTCCCGCCTGGTTCACTACGAAGGCGCAAACGTTGGATATTGCCCCGAGGGACGCCCCGATATAACCGACGTTAACAGCCATATGTACCCGCCGCCGGACTATTGCGTTGAATACTGCAAGGACAAGAAGTACACAATGCCTCTATTCCTCTGCGAATACTGTCACGCAATGGGCAACGGCCCCGGAGACCTTCGTGAATATTGGGACGCTATCGAATCAAATAAGGAATTCTTCGGTGCCTGCGTATGGGAGTTCACAGATCACTCCGTTGCTATCGGTGACAAGTACGGGGATCCTCACTATACCTACGGCGGTGACTTCGGCGACAAGCCCAACGACAGTAAATTCTGCCTTGACGGTCTCGTTTATCCCGACAGACGAGTTCACACAGGTCTTCTTGAGCTGAAGCAGGCAATTATGCCGGTGAAGGTAAGAGAGATCAAACCCGGCACCATTGTAGTAAAGTCCCGCAGATATTTCAAGGAACTGGACGATATTTCCCTTGCGTGGACCTTGAAGCTTGACGGCAAGGCTGTGAGATCCGGAGTTGTACCGAGCCTCGGTATCAAGCCTCAGAGAGAGCGCAAGATCACTCTCTTCGATGCGCTTCCTGAAGTAAAGAACGGCATTTTTACCGTAGACCTTTCCTTCCGTCAGAACGCTCCCACCGAATGGGCTGACGCGGGCTACGAGGTTGGTATGGCGCAGTTCGTTCACGAGATCAAGGCTGATGAAAAGTGTGCTGGCGGCAAGGCTTGCTGCGCACCTCTTTATCCCGTAGTGCTTGAAGAAACCTGCAAGTCCTACAAGATCACCGCAGGCGAGAGTGAATACGTTATCGGCAAGGCAAGCGGTATGATCGAGGACATTTGCGACAACGGCGAGCATCTTATCACCCGTCCGATCGTTCCCCAGATCTGGCGTGCGCCTATCGACAACGATATGCGCATCCTGGACGACTGGAAATTCCAGGGATACGACCGCGCAATAATTAAGTGCTATTCATGCGAGCTGGTTGAGGCAAACGAAGAAAAGGCAGTTATAAAGACAGCGTTCTCTATGGGCGCGGCTCTGAAAAACGTAATCCTCCGTGGCGAGATAGTCTATACCGTTACAGCGAAGAACGGAATAAACGCAGAATATACGGTTGACTGGAAGAGACCTCACGAGGGTGTTACATATCCCAGATTCGGCGTAAGGCTTACAATGCCCGAGGGCAGCGAACAGATGGGCTACTTCGGATACGGTCCTATGGAAAGCTATATTGACAAGAACCTGGCTGCAAAGCTTGGTGAATTCCACAGCACTGTTACAGAAAACTACGAGCCTTATGTGTTCCCCCAGGAAAACTCCAGCCACTTCGGATGCCGCTGGGCTGAGGTACACACCGTTGCAGGTCACGGATTCCTCTTTACTGCAGGTGAGCCCTTCTACTTCAACGCATCTCACTTCTCACCCGAACAGCTTGACAAAATGGATCATCACTACGAGCTTGTAAGAGAGCCGGAGACCACCGTAAACATCGACTACAAGCAGTCGGGAATCGGTTCTCACTCCTGCGGTCCGCAGCTTGACGAAAAATACAGATTCAACGAAGAGCACTTTACTTTCAGCGTGAATATCAAGCCCATGTTTGCCGCTGAAGTTGATCCTTACAAAGAAATGAGGAAGGCTTAACTGCCGATAAATACTATGTTATTCTGGAAGAAAAAAACTGACGACACTGAAGTTCTTGACGTAATTGAAGCTAATGCCGGTGAGAACCTTGCAAAAAAGTATCTCACTCCCAAAAACGTAATAATTCTTGTGTTGCTTGTTGCGATTATCGTTGTGTCAGTTATCGCGTCTGTGGCATCCAATAATGCGGCAGAAATGAGACGGAATTTTGACACACTCTTCGCGAAGAATTACAACGAGCTTATTATCGACTCCAGAAACGGCGAGCTGTCGTATTCCAAAAACAGCTTTACCCCTTACGACGTGGAGAACGCAAAGAAGGGCAACCTTCTGGTGAATCTCTTTTCGTATACTGACTACGCGGACAATGACTCCCTTCGTCAGATAATTCTCATTCTTAACGATTATATCGGCGAGCACAGACTGTACCCCACAAAACCTTACTCGGAGCTGCCGGATGAGGTGTATAACGGGCTGTTCGAGCTTAGCCGTGATTTCGGAAACGAAAAACTGGCGAAAAAGGTGCTCAATGACCTGAAGGACGCACTTTCATAAGTCAAGAGGAAATAATTATGAAGTATTTGAAATTCCTGCTCTCCGGCATAATGCTCGGAATTGTGAGCGTATTTCTTCTTGCGGTTGACCCCACCGGAGCAGCGTCACTTATTGCTATGGTGTGTGCCCTTGTGGTCTTTGTCATAGGCCTGCTTATGGGCAAGGACGACGAGCCTGAGAAGGACGAGAATCTTCCTCAGAGAACCTGTCCTAACTGCCACAAAAAGCACGATTTCGATTATCCGAAATGTCCTTTCTGTGGTCACGATTATTGATTTATCAAAAACAACGAAAACCGTCTCGAGCGTAATTGCCGGGGCGGTTTTTCTGTATAAAAAACGAAAATCCTTGAATAAATCCATTGACAAAGAGGTATGTATATGTTATAATCTCTAAAAATATACATTAGATAGAGGCGCACCTTGATAAGAGTACTGCGGAATAACGGTTGCCAAAGCCGCGCATGAAAGGGTCGGGTGCCGAAGCGGATTTCCGTGGCGGGTATCCGGCTGGCAACTCGGATAAGATCCGTTTTGTTGTCGCAGAAATGCGGAGGGCTATCACAAATTACAGAGCTATTGTGAGAGGTGCCATCTGCGGTCTCTCTCTTTTTGTTTGATTATTTAGAGGTGTTACTTATGAAAAATACTATTTTTACAGGTGCTGCCACCGCTATTATCACTCCCCTTACCGAGGCGGGAATTGACTTCGATAAGCTTGGCGAGATGATTGAGTGGCAGATTGCTGAGGGAATCGACGCAATCGTTGTTACTGGAACCACAGGCGAGGGCTCAACGCTCACGGACGAAGAGCACAAGGCCGTTATCAAGTATTCCGTAGAGAAGATCGCGGGCAGAGTTCCCGTTATTGCAGGCACAGGCTCCAATGACACAGCTTACGCGATTGACCTCACAAAATACGCGTGCGAGGTTGGCGCGGACGCTATGCTCCTTGTTACACCTTACTATAACAAGGCTACACAGAAGGGTCTTATTAAGTCCTTCGAGCTGATCGCTGACGAAAGTACAAAGCCCTGCATCCTCTATAACGTGCCCAGCAGAACAGGCTGCAACCTTACTCCCGAATCCTGCGCAGTTCTTGCAAAGCATCCCAATATCGTTGCAATCAAAGAGGCTTGCGGCAATATTTCACAGATCGCACAGATCGCTCACCTTTGCGGAGACGACATCGACATCTACTCCGGTAACGATGACCAGATCATCCCTATCCTCTCCCTGGGCGGCAAGGGCGTTATCTCCGTGCTTTCCAATATCCTCCCGAAGGAAACCTCCGAAATGTGCCACAAGTATCTGGACGGTGACACAGCAGGGGCTCTCAAAATGCAGCTTGACTACCTTCCCCTCATCGACGCACTTTTCTGCGAGGTGAACCCCATTCCCGTAAAGGCTGCCTGCGCGGCTATGGGTTGGTGCGAGAATTACCTCCGCCTTCCCCTTACTCCTATGGAAAAGGATCACGAGGAAAAGCTCATTGCACTTATGCGCGAGGCCGGCATCAACGTATAATAGTTTTGGAGAATTAAGATGAAAATATTATTAAGCGGTATCTGCGGATTTATGGGCAGAGAAGTGGTAAACTATGCAAAGACCGGTTACCGTGGGGCACAGCTCATCGGCGGTATCGACCGTGACGCAACAGGCGAGGAGTGCGTTCCTACCGTAAAAAGCTTCTCATCTCAGGATTTCACCCCCGAATTCGCCTCTGCCGTAAAGCAAGCGGACTGCATTATTGATTTCACTCACCATTCCTGTACCTCTGCACTTCTTGATTTCGCGGTGGATAACAATATCCCCGTTGTCCTTTGCACTACAGGTCAGACTGACGAGGAAAACGCAAAGATCGCAGAGGCGGCACGTGTGATCCCTGTGTTCCACTCTGCAAATATGTCTCTTGGCGTTGCGCTTCTTGTGGAGTTGGCAAAGAAAACAGCCGCCGCAATGCCGGAAGCTGAGATCGAGATCATAGAAAAGCACCACAACAGAAAGCTTGATGCTCCAAGCGGCACAGCGCTGATGATTGCTGATGCTATCCGTGAAGTGCGCCCCGAGGCCACTAATCATTGCGGTCGCAGCGGTCAGGGCAAGAGAACATCCGAGGAGATCGGCATCCATGCTATCCGAATGGGTAATATAGTTGGTGAGCACGAGGTCATTATCGGAACCCAGGCTCAGACAATCACTCTCAAGCACGAGGCTCACAGCCGTGCGCTCTTTGCTGAGGGTGCAATCGTGGCGGCGGATTATATTTGCGGACGCCCTGCGGGACTTTACAAGATGGACGACATGGTTAAGTAATTAAAACTTGAACTAGGAGAAATACAAATGAAGCTGGCAATTTACGGCTACGGTAATCTTGGACGTGGAGTGGAATGCGCGGCCCATCACGCGGCTGACGTTGAGCTCGTGGGTGTGTTCACCAGACGTGCTCCCGAGACCCTCAAAACCCTTACCGGCGTGCCTGTTTATTCTGTTAACGATATACTTGATTTCAAGGATAAGATCGACGTGCTCGTCATCTGCGGCGGAAGCGCCACTGATCTGCCTGAAATGACCCCCGCGCTGGCGGAGCATTTCAACGTGCTCGACAGCTTTGATACTCACGCGGCAATCCCAACACATTTTGCAAAGGTTGACAAAGCGGCAGCGGCAAGCGGACATATCGCTCTGATCTCCGCAGGTTGGGACCCGGGTATGTTTTCCTTGAACAGACTTTATGCATCTGCAATTCTGCCTGACGGACAGGACTACACCTTCTGGGGCAGAGGAGTCAGCCAGGGGCACTCAGATGCTATCCGCAGAATCGACGGCGTACTGGACGCAAGGCAGTATACTGTACCGATCCCTGAAGCTATGGCAGCGGTCAGGGCAGGGGAGAATCCCACTTTGACCACCGGAGAGAAGCACAAGAGAGAGTGCTACGTTGTGGCCAAAGAGGGTGCGGATCTCTGCCGAATTGAGAACGAGATCAAGACAATGCCCAACTATTTTGCGGACTACGATACAACGGTTAATTTCATCTCAATGGAAGAACTTATGCGGGATCACCGAGGCATTCCTCACGGAGGAAACGTTATCCGCACAGGAGTGACCGGTATGAACGGTGAGCACAAGCACGTTATCGAATACAGTTTGAAGCTTGACTCCAACCCCGAGTTTACTGCAAGTGTACTGGTAGCTTTTGCCCGTGCTATTAACAAGATGCACTCGAGAGGTGACGCGGGTTGCAAGACTGTTTTCGACGTTGCACCTGCCGATCTTTCACCCCTTTCGCCGGAAGAGCTCCGCGCACATATGCTTTAATCAGAAAAATATCAAAAAATACGTCGCAGACCTTGATTTGCGGCGTATATTTGTGTTACAATATATAAGTTAGTTGAATATTCTTTACTTTACATACACGAGGTACAATATGGACAAGCATTCTATCGGTACAAAATGCGTGCAGGGCGGATACCACCCCAAAAACGGCGAACCCCGTCAGGTTCCGATCATTCAGAGCACCACTTTCAAATATGACACAGGCGAGGCAATGGGCAAGCTCTTTGACCTTGAGGCAAGCGGATATTTCTATACACGTTTGCAGAATCCTACCTCTGACACAGTTGCGGCAAAGATCGCAGAGCTTGAGGGCGGCACAGCAGCGATGCTCACCTCCTCCGGTATGGCGGCAACCTTCCTTGCGGTATTCAACATCTGTGAGGCAGGCGGTCACTTTATTTCCTCTTCCGCAATTTACGGCGGTACATTCAACCTGTTCTCCGTAACCTTCAAGAAGATGGGAATCGACGTGACATTCGTTGCTCCCGACGCAAGCGAAGAAGAGATAAATGCAGCATTCAGACCCAACACAAAGCTGATCTTCGGCGAAACAATCGCTAACCCCGCCCTCAAGGTGCTGGATATCCAGAAATTTGCAAAGATCGCTCACGCTCACGGTGTGCCGCTGATTATTGACAACACATTCCCCACACCCGTACATTGCCGTCCCTTTGAGTTTGGCGCGGACATCGTAACCCACGCTACAACCAAATACATGGACGGTCACGGAAGCGCAGTTGGCGGTGCTATCGTTGACTCCGGCAACTTCGACTGGATGAAGTACGCGGACAAGTACCCCGGACTTTGCACACCCGACGAAAGCTACCACGGAATTACCTACGCCGAAAGATTCGGCAAAGAGGGCGCATACATTACCAAGGCAACGGCACAGCTTATGCGCGACCTTGGCGTAACACCTGCTCCCATGAACGCGTTTCTTTTGAACCTTGGTCTTGAAAGTCTACATGTTCGTATGAAGCGCCACGCAGAAAACGGACTTGCAGTAGCAAAATATCTTGAGAATCACCCGAAGGTTGCCTGGGTAAATTATCCCGGCCTTGAATCAAGCCCAGACTACGCACTTACACAGAAATATATGCCCGACGGTACCTGCGGCGTTGTTAGCTTTGGTGTAAAAGGTGGACGTGAGGCTGCGTCCAAGTTTATGGAAGGCCTCCGTATCATCGCAATCGAAACACACGTTGCAGATGCTCGCTCCTGCTGCCTGCACCCCGCAACCACAACCCACCGCCAGCTCAGCGATGCAGAACTTGTATCCTGCGGCGTAGGTCCCGATCTTGTTCGAGTATCCCTCGGACTTGAAGATTCAGTTGACCTTATTGCGGACATTGAGCAGGCACTTGCTAACGTATAATTGCGAGATCTTGTCGGGAGGGCAAGCCCCTCCCCTACCAATAATTTATAAATAAAGAAAGGGCCGACAGCACCATGCCGATAAAAATTCCAAACGACTTGCCTGCGGTTCAGACCCTGGCAGACGAAAACATATTCGTAATGACCGAGACCCGCGCCATCACACAGGATATACGCCCATTGAAGATAGTTCTTCTTAACCTTATGCCCAAGAAGATCGAGACGGAGACACAGCTTTCCCGTATGCTTGGAAACACGCCTCTCCAGATCGAGCTTACCCTTATCCGCACAAGCTCACACGTGTCGCAGAATACCGCACAACAGCATCTTCTCGCCTTCTACCAGACCTTTGACGACATCAAGGATCAGACCTTTGACGGTATGATAATCACGGGTGCACCCGTTGAGCAGATGGAGTTTGAGGACGTTGACTACTGGGATGAGCTCTGCCGGATCATGGACTGGAGCCGCACCCACGTACACTCCACAATGCATATTTGCTGGGGCGCACAGGCGGGACTTTACTACCACTACGGTGTGAAGAAATATCCCCTCGAGAAAAAGCTCTTTGGCGTGTTCCCTCACAAGGCGGATTATCAGAAGTCTATTCTCCTTCGTGGATTTGACGACGTGTTCTACGTTCCCCACTCCCGCCACACCACCATTCGCCGCGAGGACGTGGAGAATATCCCCGGAGCGAAGATCCTCGCATCCTCTGATGAAGCAGGGGTGCATATCATTTACGCAGACGGCGGCAAGCAGTTCTTCATCCTTGGCCACGCGGAGTACGATCCCCTCACACTTGACGCGGAATACAAGCGCGACGTGTCACAGGGACTTCCTATTGAGGTGCCGAAGAACTATTACCCGGACGACGACCCCACAAAGGCACCTGTCGTAAATTGGAGAGCACACGCAAATCTCCTCTACACCAACTGGCTCAACTACTTTGTTTACCAGTCCACGCCTTACGATCTGAACGAAATTAAATAAAATCAGAATCCCCCGGATCTCTCCGAGGGATTTTTGTTATTTTAGACTGTCAACAATGGCAACAAATCTGCTGTCATTTCTAATGAAGTCATACTTGTCATTTGACAGCCATTCGCGCATTTCTCCGCGGTAACTATGGCCTGGATAATTCTTCAACCAACCGCCGTATTCCGCTCCACGACAAATCAGTGAGGTTTGAACAGCATCTTCGGGATAATTGTCGAAAATTATGCCGAACTTTGTGCCGGCTTTGAGGCAAGCAAGTGTGTTGTCCATATCCTTTAGATTTGCATAAATGTCAGCCATGTGGTAGTAAGAATCTGCTCCAATTTGTGCAGCAAAATTATAATCTCCGTCATCAAATAAGGTTTCGAGTATGGTAACGACTTTCTTGTAGATTGTAAGCTGGTCATCTGTGGTGTGGATGAATTCGCCGTTTCCGTTACTGCAACGGGCGAGTCGTATCATGCATATGAGCTGATATGTGATCTCTTCCACAATGCTCTTCCGCAAAAACTCCGCAAGCTGTGTGCCGGTATATAGATTGCCGAGATAGTAGCCGCGACCGTTTGCGGGCATAGTGTGGGCAATTTCAAGTGCTTTTTCCACTTTCCCAAGATCGCTGTAAACGCACATGGCAGTAGTGATTGCGCCACTTTTTGTATCAATATCGACACATTCGTCAATGACTTTTTCGGCCATATACATTGCTTCTTCTCTTTTGCCGTTGATATAAAGAACCTCTGCAAGTCTTTCCATAATCTTATAAGAGTTAGGGAACTTTCTGAGTCCGTCGCGAAGGACTATTTCAACTTCATTGCGTTGTCCGTCAGCCATAAGACGTTTTGCGCTTTCACAGATGTCTTTGATAACCTTGCTTTTTCTGTCGGTGTTGACTTCAAGAAGCGTATCAACAGTTACGTCGAAAATGTTTGCAAGAATTGGAAGCTGTGAGATATCCGGAGCTGATTTTTCGCATTCCCATTGAGATACGGCAGGGGCGGAGATCCCGAGATACTCTGCAAGCTGTTCTTGAGTAATATCGTTTTTTCTTCTGAGTTCTTTTATTTTTGTTCCGATAGACATATAATTATGCCTCCTCAAATAGTATTCAAAAACGTTTTTGTGATTTTATTATAGCATAATTCTATGAGAAGTAAAGGTAGTGTTTATTGATTTGTAGTTAAGCGTTACTTATTTTTTATAAGCTAAGATAAAAATCCCCCGGAGTGATCCGAGGGGTTTTTGTTTTCAAGTGATATCACGACTTCGTCGGAGTTATATTATATTCGCTGCCTGAACTGGGCGTAGCCCAATATAACTTGCGTAGCAAATATAACTGGCAAAGCCAATATAACTCGCGTCAGCGAATATAACTGAAACAAAAAAACACGCCAAGGGGTGCCTTCCATAAAGCAGGTTTTACCTGACGCAAAACAAAAGAAGTACGGATAAATTTGTCCGTACTCCTTTTCGCACGTCCTTGCCTGCAAGGTATAGTATGTTATACCTTTTAGATGTACTGTCGGGGAGAAAGAGCCTCCCTTGTGTAAAGGGAGGTGGCTCGCGCAAGCGAGACGGAGGGATTGTTAAAATCAAAATTATACCGAAAACAATCCCTCAGTCGCCTTCGGTGACAGCTCCCTTTACACAAGGGAGCCTTTGGTTTGTGTGCCCCGAAAGTCCGTCTTCTTTTCCTGACAAGCACTGCTTTTGTGGACACAAAAGCGCATATTATTTTTCAAACACAAGAACACTTCCTAATTTTTCATCAGTCATTCGTTTATAAGCCTTAAATCCAACGGCTCTTAACAACTCTTCTACACCTTCAGCAGACGTGTACATTCTTATTTGCTTTGCCCAATATATCATTTCTTCTTCAGAGAAACAGTATTGTTCAAATCTTGCATACGCTTGCATTTTATTAGTGTTCAAACAATGCAAAACGATTTTGCCTCCGGGCATTAATACCCTATATGCTTCCTCTATGATTGTAGGAATTTCTCGACATTCTTCCAAACCTGCGTTAGAACATACTGAGGTAAACATACAATCTTCAAAAGGCAATTTCCATAACGATGTGGCAATACCCAAACCGTTGATGTTATAATATTTAGCGAGAGCGTCAGCGTTTTTTGCACATACAAAATCTATATCAACACCCATATAATAGTCGCGAGGTGTCATTTCTCTCATAACCGCGTTTGTTCCACCGCCCGCGCCTATCGTGAGTTCAAGAATACGATTTTCTTGTTGATGTAGGATATTATTCGTGTAGAATTTCCAAAACGAAGGATTGTTTTTTTGCCATTTTGACGCTTGTTTGGCTTTTTGTTCTCCATTATCGATTTTAGAACTTACAGAAATAGCCTTAATCATCGAATTTGCATCAATATCATCACTAAGCTTATTCCTACCCGAAATCCAAAAAGGCTGTCCAACCTTTGCATAGCTTTCTAATCGACGAATGAATTCTGCTTTATTGGGGATAACCGACTTGAAAAACGATTCTTGATTCTTATGGTAATTTTCAAAATCGTGTGGATAAAATCTATCGCAATTCTGCTTTGTAAAGGTCTTTAAGGCAGCAATATCATCCCAAAACAAAACTTCATCCAATGCATTCAGAATCATCTGACAGCACTCCTTTTTTGATTTTGTTAATTATAGCATATTAATTTTGTAAATACAAGACTTGATTTTTTGCTGATTTTGCGGTATAATATATGTGTAAAAATTAATGCCGAGAGAACCCGAAGTGGTTACTCTCGGCATTTTCTACATTTCAAATCTGCTTTATCGAAGGCACGCCAATGCGTGTTTCTTTCTTCCGATGGGGGAAGGTGGATTCGTCAACCACTTAACAAGACTCGCTTCGCTCCCTATGCTGACAAGAACGATAAAGCGACTGCAAGTCAAAGTGTGCCGGCGTTCTTGCACCGGGCTTCTCAATCACCGTCACAAATCGAAACAAAAAAGACCAAGCTTTGCTTGATCTCTTTTCTTCCGATGGGGGAAGGTGGATTCGAACCACCGAAGGCGTTGCCAGCAGATTTACAGTCTGTCCCCTTTGGCCACTCGGGAATTCCCCCTGGAGCTGGTGATCGGAGTCGAACCAACAAC
>SVSJ01000007.1 GCA_015064355.1 Oscillospiraceae bacterium
TGAGCTGTGCAGTCGCACGAGATACCTGCATATATTCAGCGCATTGCTCCTGAGAAAAACCCTGATAGTCAACGAGTCGAATGCACTCATATTCATCAACGGTCAAAACGACTGCTTCCTCTTTAGCCGAATTAGCAACGAATGTATCTGCAATGGGCATTCTGCAAACCTTGCGGCATTTTCTCGGTCTTGGCATCTCACATAGCTCCTTATTTTTGGTATATACCAATCATATCACGGTTTTTGGTATATGTCAATTACTTTTGATATTTATTATAAGAAAAAAGCGGTGAGAACATAATATTCCTCACCGCCTCAGATCATTGAGGTAAGGTTTCAAAAAGCAACATTGCAGAACACGCGAGCAATTACAAAGAGGTTGACTCAATACCAACTTCAAATAGCGAAGTGCTGATATTTTTGATAGTTTCTTTGATTCATCTTTTATGCGTCCGTTTTCTTCACGATAAGTAAGGCTATTGTTTTCAAATAAGGATTTTTTCATAGTATCAATTCTCCATACATTTTTTATTTTTCGTAAGCAATGTATGTCTGTGGATTGATTCCTGTATCCTTATTTATGGGAGACTCCCTTTTCCCATTTCGATACGGTCTGCCGTACCACGTTCAGCTTTATTGCTAACTCTTCCTGCGACAGGCCTTTTGCTTTGCGCAGATTCTTCAGATTCTCACTTAACATACGCTGCCCCCAAAGATTATTTCCTTGATATTATATCATAAATACCCCTCTATAGCAAGCAACGGATGTTAACATCGGGCAACAGGTGCAACTTTTCTTTGACATTTCACTTGCAATGTATTATAATACTCATATATTACATGTGGAGGCAATAATATGCTCGGCAAATTACGCAATATGGCTACGATATATTTGATGAAAGACGGCAAGTTTTTGCTTCTGTATCGTCAAGGCGGAAAAGTCGTTAATGATGTTTATACCGGCTCAGCCGGCGGGCATTTTGTAGAATCCGAACTAAACGACGCCAAGGCCTGTGTCCTCCGCGAATTAGAAGAAGAGATTTCTGTTACAGCCGATATGATATCAAGTCTCACCCTTAAATACATTACTCTTCGATTGGTAAACGGTGAGATTCGGCAAAACTATTACTTCTTCGCTGATTTGATTTCAGAACCAGCCTCGGAGCTTACATCAAACGAGGGTCAGCTCAAATGGGTTACCCCAAATGAAGCATTGGAGCTTGACATGCCATTTACGGCGAAATTTATTGTTGAGCATTATATCAAATCTGGCCGGTATAACGACAAAATTTTCGGTGGCGTTGCTACCGCTGACAATGTTATTTTCACTGAAATGCCATAAACCATATCCACCACACGAGGTAAACCATGCACAACCTGAAGATAACCGACGTGCGCGCAAATCCCGGCGACAGCGCCTTTCTTATAGACGACGGAAAAACTGCCATTCTCTACGATTCCGGCTTCGCTTTTACCGGATACGCCGTGGCTGATAATATCAAAGCTACCCTTGGGGAGCGCGTCCTTGATTACATTTTTCTGACTCACTCACACTACGATCACGCTCTCGGCTCCGTTTACGCAAAGAAATATTGGCCCGGTGCCAAGGTTGTTGCCGGTGAATACGCCGCAAAGATATTCGCAAAGCCCACAGCCCGCGCCGTTATGCGTGATCTTGACAGAAAATTTGCCGAGACCTGCGGTACAAGAGAATACGAGGATCTTATAGATGAGCTGGCAGTTGATATTCCTGTTAATGACGGAGACACAATCGTTGCGGGATATATGCAATTTACCGTTGTTGCGCTTCCGGGCCACACAAAATGCTCTATCGGGTTCTATCTCCCCGCAAACAAGCTACTCCTCTCATCTGAAACCCTTGGTGTCTACGGCGGCGACGGAATCATCGTTCCCTCTTATCTTGTGGGATACGAAATGGCACTCAGCTCTATGGAAAAGGCCGAGGCTCTTGACATCGAAAACATACTCCTTCCCCACTACGGTGTTCTCGGGAAAGAGGAAACCGCGGCTTATCTCGGCGGTGCAAAGAGGAGTGCTGTTGAAACCGCGGAGGCTATTGCAAAGATTCTGAAAAACGGCGGCACAAAAGAAGATGCCATGGCATACTTCCGCGACAAGTTCTACCACGGGTACGTCAAGGTCATATACCCCATAGACGCCATGGAGCTGAACACGGGAATTATGGTTGGGCTGATCCAGCGGGAATTCGGCATCGACTGATCTAACACCTATACCAGACAAACGGAGGACTAACAATGTCTAAAATATATAAATCTGCTGAAGAGCTGATCGGCAAGACACCCCTGCTCGAGCTCTCGAATTTTGAAAAGAAATATGATCTCAAAGCCCGCCTTATAGTTAAGCTTGAATCCTTCAACCCTGCCGGCAGCGCAAAGGACAGAGTTGGCAAGGCAATGATCGACGACGCAGAAACCCGCGGAATATTGACAAAAGATTCTGTCATAATCGAGCCTACCTCCGGTAACACAGGTATCGGACTTGCTTCAGTTGCGGCGGCGAGAGGATACAGATGCATCATCGTTATGCCTGACAATATGTCAGCGGAGCGTATTACCCTTATGCGGGCTTACGGTGCGGAGCTTGTTCTCACTGACGGAAACCTTGGTATGAGCGGTGCTATTGCGAAGGCGGAAGAGCTTTCACGGGAGATTCCTGGGGCGTTTGTTGCGGGGCAGTTTGTAAATCCCGCTAACCCCAAGATACATTTTGAAACAACCGGCCCGGAAATATGGAACGACACCGACGGAGAGGTTGACATTTTCATCTGCGGAGTTGGCACGGGAGGCACCATCACCGGTGTCGGCGAGTACTTGAAGTCGAAGAAACCCGACGTAAAGATCATTGCGGTTGAACCGTCTGATTCGCCGTATTTATCTAAAGGAATCGGAGGTACGCATAAAATCCAAGGCATAGGTGCCGGATTTATCCCGGGTGTTCTGAACACAAAGATTTACGACGAGATCGTAACCGTCACCGCAGAGGACGCCTTCTCCACGGGACGAGAGCTTGGTGTGACCGAGGGAATTCTCGGGGGTATATCCTCTGGTGCAGCTCTTTGGGCAGGTCTCAAGGTCGCACAACGAGAGGAAAACCGTGGCAAGACCATCGTTGTTCTCCTCCCCGACACAGGTGACCGATACCTCTCAACCGAGATGTTTGCAGAATAACAAAAAAGACCCACAGCGTCAGATCTGTGGGTTTTGTTTTTTATTTTGTTTCGGCAACTGTTTCGAGCGCGATCTCAATTCCGCAAACTATGGTATCAAGTGGCATTGATGGGCAATTTTCTCTCTTTTGCACCGCTTGCTCCGGCAAAAACGGAACATGGATGAACCCTGCACGCATACCGGGGAATTTATCAGCAGCATAATGAAGTACGGCATACATCAGGTGATTGCACACGAAGGTTCCTGCGGAATTTGAGATAGATGAGGTGATTCCCGCCGCGGTCAACGCTTCGGTGATTTCATAAATCGGCAAGGTTGAAAAATAGGCCGCCGGGCCGTCTGTGACAACGGGTTTATTCTTTGGCGTATTCCCTTCGTTGTCCGCAATCCGAGCGTCATCCACATTGATTGCAACCCTCTCGGGAGTGATACCGCTTCTTCCTCCAGCCTGTCCTATCGACACTACTACATCGGGGTGAATTCTGTCAATCTCTTGTATCACAGTTTCGGAAGATTTCCCGAAAACCGTGGGAACAGTCAGTTTGTACAATTCCACACCATCGGGTGAAGCGACTGACTTTACCGCTTCTTCTGCGGGATTTATACTTTCCCCACCAAATGGGTCAAATGCAGTAAGCAGGATTTTCATAGGCGTCTCCAATCATTGTTCATTGATCTATTGTAACATCGCCGAATCTTTTTGTCAAGGCAAGAGAAAACCCACAGATTTTTCGTCTGTGGGCTTTTATTTTCTTTAACCGATAATTGCTGCAAGCTCGTCGATGGTTTCGTCAAACACCTTCATAGCGTTCTTAACAACGTCGGGAGATGTAAGATCGATACCGGCGATCTTCAGCTCGTTGATGGGATAATCAGAGCCGCCGGAGGAAAGGAATTCAAGATAAGCGGATGCGTCCCCTGTTTCGAGAATATTGGATGCAATAGCAACTGCAGAGGAGAATCCGGTTGCGTACTGGTAAACGTAGTATGCACGGTAGAAGTGAGGAATATAGGACCACTCGTACTGGATCTCGTCGCGGAATTCAGCTTCGCAGTAGTACATCTTTTCGAGCTCTGCATACATATTAGAGAGAGAGCCTGCTGTGAGAGGCTTGCCTTCAGCTTCCATTACGTGAGCCTTGTGCTCGAATTCTGCGAACAGAGTCTGGCGGAATACCGTAGTTCTGAAGCCTTCGAGGAAGTGATTGAGGATATATGCACGGCGAGCGGGATCTGTTTCAATGGAAAGGAGGTACTTTGTAAGAAGAACCTCATTACAAGTAGACGCTACCTCTGCAACAAGGAGGTGATAACCGTGGTTAGCGTAGTCCTGCTTGGAAGAGGAGAGGTAGGAATGCATTGCGTGACCAAGCTCGTGAGCAAGGGTGAATGCGTCGTCAAGGGTGTCTGTATAGTTCAGCTTAACGAAGGGGTGAACACCGTACACGCCGGAGGAGAATGCGCCGGATTCCTTACCGGGAGTTTCGTAAACGTCGATCCAGTTTTCTTCGTAGGCGCGGCGGATAACCTTCTGATATTCTTCGCCGAGAGGAGCAACTGCGTTGTAAACCAGCTCGCAAGCGTTTTCGTAAGGCATGGGATATTCAACGTCAGCTACCATAGGTGTGTAAAGGTCGTAAACGTCGATCTTATCAACTCCCATAACCTTCTTGCGAAGCTTCAGATACTTGCTCATTGTGGGAATAGCCTCGTGGATAGCCTCAACGAGAGCGTCGTAAACCGCTTCGGGAACGTTGGAGCCTGCAAGCTTTGCTTCACGGGCTGAGGAGTAGCCGCGGAGAGAAGCGAGGAGGTTATCTTTCTTTACATTGCCGCCGTAAATGGTTGCAAATGTGTTCTTGTACTTGCCGTATGTACCGAACATTGCCTTGAATGCAGTATCGCGAACATTCTTGTTTGTGGATTCACGGTAAACACCGAAGTTACCTGCGGTCAGTTCAGCTTCGTTGCCGTCTTCGTCGATAACCTTGGGCAGCTCCATTTCAACGTTGGTGAACATATTGAACACGTCGGACATTGTGCCTGTGATCTTGCCAAACTGCGCCATCATAGCTTCGCTCTTTTCGTCAAGAACGTGAGAGCGGAGACGTGTGGAGTCTTCGATGATGTGGGAATACTTTGCCTTAAGGGGCTCGTATGTCATAAATTCAGCAAGCTTTTCTTCAGGAATAGCCATAAGCTCGGGTTCAGCAAATGCCATAATGGTGCTGAATTTGACAATGAGCATATGAAGCTTGTCTGTCATTTCAAGGCCTGCGGGGTCGCCGCCGTCAAGTACCTTTGCAAAATGAGCATAGGAGGCAACACGGGAGAACTTTTCTTCGAGAGCGTAGATGGTCTCGTAGGCATTGTAGAGAGACTCAGCAGAGTTGCCAAGGGTTCCCTTCAGTGCTGCAACTGTGGGGAGCATTGCTTCACATTCAGCATACTCCTTTTCCCATGCTTCGCGGTCTGCAAACAGGTGGGTAAAGTCCCATTTGTATTTTGCGGGGATTTCGTTTCTGTTTTTCATTGTCGTATATCCTTTCAAAATTGTTTTATTCTTTGTCAATAAGGAAGATCTTTTCCTTGAAGCCGCCACGTTCATCATGCTTTTTCGTGTACACGGACAGCAGTTCGTCTACAGTATGCCCCTCTGCTTCACACAGAGCATACACCACTTCAAGCACATCGGCAAGCTCTTCTATCTCGCCGCTTTCATGGTACTCTTGAACCTCTTCGTCAAGCTTATTTCGAAGTGCGGTCAGATACTCGCCGTCATCCATTACACGAACGATAGGACGATAGCCGCTTTTTTCTATTATTTCGGGAATCTTATCGCGAACTAATTTGTTAAATGACATATTACTTTCCTCTTCTGAGCATAGACTTGATCTCGCCCAATGTTACGATCTTCAGCACTACTATAAGCACTGCATAAACCACAACGCCAACGCAGATTGACACGAGTCCGCCCAGCTTCATTCCGAGGAAAGAACCAAGGGGGATATTCACGAAATAGGCGGCAACGCCCATAAGGAGAGCGGCGGCCGTTGTTTTAAGAGTGTTTACGATAATAGCACCGCAGCCCGAGAGGTACTTCCGGAGGAAGATCATATTCATGGTGATCATTACAACGTAGCACGCGCAGGTTGCGATAGGTGCGCCGAGAATATTGATAGGCTCGATTCCAACGAGTATAAAGTTGAGGCAGCATTTCACTACAGAACCTACGCAAAGGCTGATCAGAGGAAGATTTACTCTGCCGAACGCCTGAAGGATCGCGCCACTTATAGACACCACTGCGTACAGAATAACTGCAACGCCGAATACCGCAAGGATCGGTGTTCCTGCCTCTGCCTGGGCCGGCACGTTGAAATAAAGAATGTTCATTATGGGTCCTGCAAGAACGGCAATACCTACACCGGCAGGAAGAGCCAGCATAAGTGCGTACTTGAAGCAGGTGGTCATATTCTTTGCCACGCCGTCCTTGTCTTTAGCGGTAAATGCCGCAGTAAGAGCGGGCAAAATGCTGACAGAAAACGGAACGATAAACGCAGAGGGGAAATTGAATATCTTTTTCGCGTGACCAAATGCGGCGTAAAGCTCTTTTGCAAGGCTTTCAGTATATCCAAGGCTGTCCTGGAGAATACCGAGGATAACCGCTGTGTCAATAAGGTTAACAAGGGACATTACGGACGCGCCCAGAGACACAGGGATCGCAATTCGGAAAAGCTCCTTAATGATAGCCTTGTCAGCACGCACGGGAGTGTTCGAAGGAACAATGGCTTTGTCGCTGCGTTTTTTGTTAATTCGCAGGTAGATAACCGAAAGCACAGCACCAATGGACACGCCGGCAATAGCACCGGTAGAGCCGTCCATGAAGGTGAATTCAGCCTTACCGATAATGTAAGCCAAGGCACAACCGAACACAAGCTTCGAGAATGCCTCGATAACCTGAGAGAACGCGGTGTGGCGCATGTTGGAGTTGCCCTGGAAATATCCTCGGAGTGAGGACATTACGAATGAGCAGAACGCGGTAACAGCAAGAACTCTGATAGGCATAGCCGCCCCCGGGTTTCTGATAAGCCCCGCAAGAAGCTCAGCGCCGAAGAACATAACAGCCGCGATGATCGAACCGATTATTGTAAAGATTCGCACGGAGACCTTGTAGATCCGCTCCGCTTCGTCGGTGTTTCCGTAAACCAGGGTTTCGCTGACCATTCTCGACACCGCAACAGGCAAGCCTGCCGATGCAAGAACCGCAAACATATTGTATATGTCGTATGCTGAATAGAAATTACTCATATCCACGCTTTCCATATTAGCAATGGGTATGGTAAAGAGAAGTCCCGCTATTTTTACAAAAGCGGTTGAAATTGTCAGGATAAACGCTCCCTCAAGGAAGGAGGACTTTGTGTTTGTATTTTTCAGAACAAAACCTTCTTTTCGAGTAAATTTTTGCATTATATCAATTTTAGCACATAGACCGCGCAAAGTCAAGTTAGAGATGAGTCAACTTATAATCTCAAATGATCTCTACCCTGCTCTCGCCGCCCTGCTTTGTAACGACGATTTTGCGCTCGATCTTCTCCCTGAGTGCCCCAACATGGGAGATGATTCCCACAGACCGTCCGCCCGATTGGGATTCGAGTACTGTAAGGGCCGTTTCAAGGGAGGTATCGTCAAGAGAACCGAAGCCCTCGTCTATGAACATCGCGTCGATCTTTACACCACCTGATTCTGCTTCTGTTTCGTCGGACAAAGCGAGCGCCAGAGCCAAGGATGCGGCAAACGACTCACCGCCCGACAAGGTGCAGACATTTCGCGTGCTTCCGTTCCAGTGATCCACAATGTCAAGCTCAAGGCCGGATTTACCGCGACCGTCGGTGGAATTCTTCCGTCTCCTGAGCTCATATCGACCGTCAGTCATCTGCATAAGTCGGAGATTTGCCCGACGGATGATCTGCTCAAACAACCTGATCTGCCAAAATGTCTCAAGCATAATTTTATCTTTTCCCTTAACCGTACCGTTTGCAGTATCGGAAATTGCGGCAAGGTGGCTGAGTTTGATTTCTGTTTGTGCGAGACCGGAGAGGGTATCTCTGAGCATTTTTGCAGCGGTGCGGTTTCTCTCTGTACGCGAGGTGGCACTAATCATCCGCCCCTGAATCTCCCGCTGCATTGCCTCAAGTCGCCCTGAAAGCTCTGCGTATTCCTCGCACTTGTCAGCTATACTGTTATTAAGCTGCGTTTTTATGGTTTCAAGGGCAGCGCGGGCAGATTCACGTTCAATTTTAGCCTGTTCTGCAAGCTTTTTGATCCGGTTCCATTCTGATTCAAGGCGGTCAGCCCCGGCGCAAAGCTTGGAAATTTCCAAGTCAAGCTCTGTCTTTGACGCAAACGGCAGTCTTTTTCTTATGGAGTCGTATCTTTCTTGCTTTTCTGTAGCAGAGGCATTTTGCGCCGCAAGCTGAGTGTTCAGCTTTTCAATATCTGCCTTTTCACGCTCATTGAGGGCGTTAATTCTGTCAAGATGCTCCGTTGCTTCTCTAAGACTATTTGCGATCTCCGGTTTCTTTGACAGGCTGAATTCAAGATCACCTATAAGTTTTTTTAGTAAATCCACTTCCCTGCGGGTTGATGCCAAAGCATCGGCTATGTCCTCACCGTCAGAGAGGAACATATCAATGGCTGATTTCAGTTCTGACGCAGTATTGCGTTTGAGACTCACGTCAATTGCCGCCTGCTCCGCTTCACCGGATATTCTGTCGTTTTCTGCTGAAAGCTCCTCGATCTCCTCCGGTGTTATCCCGGAATCGTCGATTTGAGCGGGAGTGGGATGAACCACAGATCCGCAAACTGGACACGGCTCACCCGCGACAAGCTTTGCGGACAGCACCCCTGCGATACCGTCAAGATACGCTCTGGTTTTTCTCGAGTACAGTTCCCGCATTTCCGTCATTTTCTGAACCGCTTTTGCATATTTACTTTCTGCTGATTTAAGCTCAACTATGGTGCTCTGATATTTTTCTATAACAGTAAGCCTATGGTTTTCCTCTGCAAATTTGCCTTTTGCATCAGCAAGCTGAGCTTCTTTCTCGGTCATTTCGTCAGCCTTTGAGAGCAGTTCTTTGATAAGGGCGGATTTCTCCTCGGCCTCTGCCCGTATAAGCTCCAGTCTGGCAACCTTCTTATGAAGCTGGTCTTTTGTCACATCCCGGCGGGAGCAAGCCTCGGTCAGCTCTGCAAAAATTAGCTCAAACTCATCGTAATCTCTTGAAGTATTGCGATATTCCGCTGCCTTTTCCCGCATTGACGCTATCTGCGCACCGAAAACGCGGGATTTTGCTTCCTTTTCTGTGATTGCGGCAAGCTCATCTTCCGCTTTTTCAAGGATCACTTCGGCTTCTTTTTTGCGAGACTCATTATTTCTGTCCGATTCCGCCCGGCTGAGAAGAACACGACTTTCCTTGAGCTTTCTCTCAACCTCTTCTCCCTCACGGACTATTCTGTTTATTATTTCCCGCTCCGTCTTGTCGGATTCGTCAAGGGAAGCTGAAAGGTTATCATAATTCACGTATGGAACCTCTGACAGAAGAGCCGCCAGCTCCTCGTCGTCGGTTTCGATCATTTCCGCATATCCACGTGCAGTCTGGCGCACAAGCTCTGCGTTTCCAAGCTCTGCTCTGTATTCCTCCTTTGCCCGTTCCGCAAATGTAGCGAACAACTCAGTCTTGAATATACTGCGGAGGATCTCCATTCTCTTTTCCGTCTTCGTTATAAGAAGATCGCGGAACTCCCCTTGGGCTATCATAACCGTGCGGCGAAATCTGTCTCGGTCAAGGCCGATTATTTCGCAAACAGCTCCTGTTACGTCACGGTGTTTGTTCACCCGACGTCCGTCTGGGTAGTCAAGCCACGCTTCAGTTGATTTTTCCTCGCACAGCACACCTTTTTTCAGTTTTTCC
The DNA here is from genome assembly GCA_015064355.1 of Oscillospiraceae bacterium. Lineage (GTDB taxonomy): Bacteria > Bacillota > Clostridia > Oscillospirales > CAG-272 > UMGS1696. Next base: position 10,181 of record SVSJ01000007.1, read on the forward strand.
TTGCCCCATTCACGGTACACGGTGTAGGTCTTGCCGTCATTTTCAAAGATCAGCTTAACATAGGTCATGTCCTCAGGCTTTGCGTACTTGCTTCGCAGCATAGAGGATTCGCGAGTGTTTCCGCTGGGTTCACCGTATAAGGCATAGGTGATAGCATCGAAAAGCATAGTCTTTCCCGAGCCTGTGTCCCCGCAGATCAAGTATAGCCCGCCTTTTGTCAGCGAAGTCAGGTCAAGATCGGTGGTTTTGGAGTAAGGCCCGAATGCCTGCATTGTCAAATGTAACGGTCTCATCTGCCTACCTCACCCATTATTTCTTTCATAATTCTCTTTACTATATTCATTTCCGCCTCACCGGCAGGCGCGTTGTTTTGTATTTCATATAGCTCTGAAAAAACGTCTTCCGGGGTGAGTGCCTCCATTTCATACCGAGAAAGGCTGTCCACAGATTTGTATTCACGGGTTCTGGCGTTGTCGTAAGTGAGCCTAAGCATATTCGGATACGCCACTCGGAGCTTCTGCACTACATCCGGAATGTCCTCGTTGTCTGTGAGGATAATTCTGACGTAGTCGAGGCTGTCCCCAGAATTTCTGCATTCCAGGGACATTACATAGTCATATTCTCCCTTTATCTCCCGCATCTCGTGAATCTGGTGAAGGGGAACGCGGTGAAGTGTCACCTTGCCCTTTTCGCCTATCTCCAAGATCTCAACGGATTTTGTGTCATTCACCTCTGAAAAAGAGCACTTCAAAGGTGAGCCGCTGTATCTTACCGTGTCATTTCCCACGTGGTGAGGTGAGTGAAGATGGCCGACAGCCGTATAATCAAATGGCGCAAACACCCTGTAGTCAACCGCCATTATTCCGCCCACGTTATCTTCCCTCGTCGCCCTTGGGTCTGCCACAAACTGATGGGTCACAAGAACGTTTCGCTCGCTTTGGTCAATGTTCATCCGGCTGATAACAAACTTCACGGCATCGGTGTATGTTTCACCGCAAAACTCCGGATACAGGGCACAGACGGTTGATGGTCTCAGAAAAGGCAAGAGCCAGATGTTGACCCGCCCGAATTCGTCCTCAAAAGTAGCAGGCTCGATATTCCCGTCGTACACAGGAGAGAAATGAACCCCCATTTTCCCCAGCAGAGATGCCATATATGCAACCCTCTCCGGCGAATCGTGATTTCCGGATACAGCAAACACTGCGATTCCGAGATCGGCAAGTTCCGTAACGAATTTATCAAAAATCGCAACTGAATCCGCGCCCGGATTGCTTCTGTCGTATATGTCTCCGGCTACAATAACACCGTCGCACTTTTCGGTTTTCGCTATGTATATTATTTCACAGAGGAGATGTTCTATATCATCATTCATCGGTCTCTCGCAAAGGCGAAGCCCAAGATGCAGGTCAGAGGTGTGAAGCAGCTTCATAAATTTCTCCAATCATTGACATTCTACAAATATTAGTATATACTGTATCTTGAAAAATTCAAGTTCAATAAGTAAACTTTGATAGAAAATCTGATTTTTGAGAAAAAAGTCTGGCTCTATAGGAGGATTAAGGCATGAAAAAACTTTGTCTCATTGGTTGCGGCGGAATCGGCAGTCACCATCTTGACGAGCTTCTCCGTTTGGAGGATCTGGTAGAGGTAGTGGGAGTGTGCGATTTTGACGAAGAAAGGGCGCAGAAGCTGGCAAAGCGCGCAAGCTCCGCAAAGGCTTACACCGACTACTTAAAAATGCTCGACGAAGCTTCCCCCGACATGGTATTCATTTGCGTTCCTCCATACTGCCATGGTGATATAGAGCTTGAAGTTATCCGTCGCGGCATCCATTTCTTTGTGGAAAAGCCGGTCGCCCTCGACATTGATCTTGCTCGTCAGATTCGCGATGCCGCAGAGGAAAAAGGGCTGATCACTTCGGTGGGATTCCAGTGCCGATATTCAAATACTGTTGCTCCCGCCCTTGAATTCTGTAATTCCAAGGAGATCATTTGCGTAGACTGCACACGCATCGGTCACGTTCCCGGCGCATTCTGGTGGAGAGACCGGGAGCTTTCCGGCGGGCAGCTTGTTGAGCAGACAATTCATCAGCTTGATATTATCAGATACCTTATGGGAGAGCCTGAAGAGGTATTCACATACAACACACGAGGCTTTGTGAAGGGTGTAACAGATTACGATACTGATGACTGCTCTGTAACGGTAGTAAAATTCAAAAACGGTGCTCTTGGAACAATCACCTCCGGCTGCTACTCCAAAGACGGTAAGTGCTTTGATTCAAAGATCGTCTTTTCAGCAGCAGATTCCCGTGCGGAGCTTAAAATCACCGAAAAGCTGACTGTATTTGCTGAAATAGCTGATGACAAAAGATCACTGAAGGAGCTGGCAACTGCAATTGACAGCGGCATTTGCAAGCAGATCAACGAAACAACTCTCGAATACCCCGCTGATGCTGAAAACGAAAGCTTCCTCTGCGTCAAGGCGTTTATTGAGGCTGTGGCCGGCAGTGACAAGAGTATGATCCGCTCCGATTACCGAGACGCCACACGGTCTCTCGCTTTCTCCCTGGCTTGCAACGAATCAATGAAAACAGGGCAGCCTGTCAAGGTTGTTACCGAATAAACAAAAAACGGTAGATCTCTCTACCGTTTATTTTTTGTCTTATTTTACACAGTTGCGTTTCTTATAACGTATTTATCTGCGAACTCCTTGTATTTTTCCTTGTAATATTCACTGTCGGACTTCATTACGCGGAGAGATTCATGGAGATTGAGATTGTGTTCGGCTGCATCAATTACACCGCCTGCGATATTGGAGCAGTGGTCAGATGTGCGTTCAAGGCTTGTAATGATGTCATTCCAAACGAAGCCTGTTTCTATGCTGCATTCGCTCTTCTGGAGACGGATGATATGGCTTGTACGGAGAACATCCTTCAGTTTGTCGATAACCTGCTCGAGAGGTTCAACGGCAGATGCAACCTGTGTGTCCTCATTAATAAATGCATCAAGTGTGAGATCAAGAATCTCTCTTACAGCAAGGCAAAGGACGTCGATCTCGTGAGATGCCGCGGGAGATAGTGTGAGGCTCTTGTCCTTCATTTCCTCAGCAGACTCAACAATGTTTACAGCATGGTCGGAAATACGCTCAAAGTCACCGATTATCTTAAGGAGCTTGGTAGATTCTGTACTGTCGTGCTCGCTGATCTGGTGTGTGCTGAGCTTAACAAGATATGTGCCTATAACGTCCTCGAAGTGGTCAGTCTTGTCTTCGGCCTCACGAACTGATGCTGCAACTTCCTCTGAATACTGCTTGAGACAAAGGAGGCTGTCCTTCATTGCACCGATTGCAACCTTTGCCATATCCTGTGCTACGATGTTGCAGCGTTCAAGAGCAACGGAGGGGGTAACAAGGAGACGCTCGTCAAGTTCGACTTTCTTTTCGGGAGCCTTTCCTTCGGGCACGAGCTTATATGCGAGCTTTTCAAGGAGACCGGACATAGGCAGGAGAAGGAGAGTACAAAGTATGTTAAATATGGTGTGAGCAGTTGCTATTCCACCCATTGTAGCTGCCTGTCCAAACAGAGCCGGCGAGAGAATTGCGTCCACTGTCCAGAATGCTGCAAGCCATACTGCCGTGCCGATCACGTTGAATGAGAGGTGAACAATTGCGGCTCTCTTTGCATTCTTATTTGTACCGAAGGATGAGAGGATCGCCGTGATACAAGTACCGATATTCTGACCCATAATGATCGGGATAGCCGCACCGTATGATACAGCACCGGTCTTTGCAAGAGCCTGAAGAATACCAACGGAAGCAGAGCTGGACTGGAGCAATGCAGTAAGAAGTGCACCAACAATTACGCCGAACAGGGGATTTTCAAACATAACAAATAACTGTTGGAATGCGGGGATATCCTTAAGTCCAGACACAGCATTTGTCATTATGTCCATACCAAACATAAGAGTTGCAAATCCGAGAAGGATTGTTCCCGTGTCCTTCTTTTTCGTTGACTTGCAGAACATATAGAACACTATACCAATAAGCGCAAGGACCGGAGTGAAGGACATAGGCTTCAGCAATTTCAGGAAAATGCTATCTCCGCTTACTCCGCCCAGAGAAAGGATCCACGCAGTAACAGTTGTACCTACGTTTGCTCCCATGATAACATTAATTGCTTGGCGCAGAGTCATAAGGCTCGAGTTTACAAAGCCTACGACCATAACCGTAGTTGCTGATGAGCTTTGTATGATCGCGGTTACACCAAAACCTGTAATGAAGCCCATAAATCTATTTGTAGTGAGCTTGCCGAGAAGTGACTGGAGACTGCTTCCCGCCCGTCTTTCAAGTGCCTGACCCATGATGTTCATGCCAAAGAGGAACAAACAAAGGCCGCCGATTAGTGTGAGTGCGTCAAAAATTGTCATGTTTTTTACCTTTCTTGATTTTTCTTTTTTCTTTCTTCTTTATTTCTACTCTACAAACTTCCGAGGGCTTTGGAAAATTATTCCCAACCTCCCTCATTTTACATTATACTAACAAAAACCCGCAAATTGGTTAACAAAAACACCAAATTTTGTTAAAATAAAATTAACAATAAGACTACAAATATTATAATCTTAAATATTTGATTAAAAAGGCTCAATTCCCTTGACAAAACTGATGATATATATTATAATAGTAAATTGAACGCATATAAACACACGTTGAAGATGTGCGGCGCAGAGCTTTTGTTCTGTGAAAAACAAAGTGCTCTTCCCTGCAGCATTTCCCTGCCTGTTACACTAAAAGTTTCAGCCAAATCTGCCGCCGGAAGTCACTGCCTATAAAACGGCTTGGTGTGTCTTCAATACATAGAAAGAGGTAAATTTTACTTTGGATCCTGATTCTGCAGCGATATTGTTACTTGTACAGGTAATTCTCATTGCGCTTAACGCTGTTTTTGCAAGCGCAGAGATCGCTATTCTCTCGGTTAATGAAACCAAACTGGCTAAGCTGGCTTCGGAAGGCAACAAGCGTGCTAAACGACTGCTCAAGCTTACTGAACAGCCCGCAAGATTCCTGGCTACCATTCAGGTTGCTATTACTCTTGCAGGATTTCTCGGAAGTGCCTTTGCCGCCGACCATTTTTCTGAGCCCATCGTTGATTGGCTTGTTGGCCTTGGCGTAAAGATTCCCGAAGCAACTCTCGACACGATCGCAGTTATTTTCATCACGCTGGTTCTCTCCTACTTTACCCTTGTTTTCGGTGAGTTGGTACCCAAGCGTGTTGCAATGAAAAAAACCGAAAAGTTGGCCCTTGCGCTGTCCGGACTTATCTGCTTTATGTCCTCTCTCTTTAAGCCCGTGGTATGGTTCCTTACCATTTCCAACAATGCTGTCCTTCGACTTATGGGCATCGACCCCAACGAAGCGGACGAGCAGGCAAGTGAAGAAGAGATCATTCTGATGGTTGACGCAAGTGCTGAAAGCGGCACCATAGACCACGAAGAAAAAGAACTTATCCAGAACGTATTTGAGTTTGACGACTTAACAGCAGGCGAAATCGCTACACACCGTACTGACGTTGATCTACTTTGGCTTGAAGAGTCAATGGAAGAATGGGCTGAGACCATTCACAAGTCACGTCACACTCTGTACCCTGTTTGCGAGGATTCTGCCGACAACGTAATCGGTATTCTCAACGCCAAGGATTATTTCCGACTTGACGATAAGAACCGCGAAAACGTTATGACAGAGGCTGTCAGACCCGCATATTTCGTTCCTGAAAACATAAAAGCCGATGTTCTCTTCAGAAATATGAAGAAGAGCGGTAACACCCTCGCTGTTGTTCTTGACGAATACGGCGGAATGGTTGGTATCGTAACAACTAACGACCTTGTTGAATGTATCGTTGGTGACCTTGGCGAAGATGAAGCCGATAACACAGGCGATGAACCCAAGATGAAGAAAACCGGCGAGGACACTTGGTCGATAACCGGAAACATCGAGCTTGACGACATCGAAAAAGAGATCGGAATCGAGCTTGAGCGCGGCGAATTCGACACCTTCACAGGTCTTGTGTTCGGCACACTGGGCATTATTCCCGACGACGGTGACCAGGACATTAATCTGGACACAACTCATCTTAAGATCCACGTAAGCAAGGTTGAGGATCATCAAATCTCCGAAGCTTCCATTCAAGTTATCATTCCCGAAGAGGAAGAAAACGAGGAAGAGGACGACAAATAAACATAATAAGCAGCAGGACTACGGTCAGGCTGCTTTTTTGTTGCATTTTTTCACCGAAAATTCTTGCCCTATCCTTGTCTTTATGGTATAATGCAGTTATCAATTAAACGAACCTGTGAGGTACATTATGATCAATACAGATTTTGCAAAATCGAAAGGATACGATATAGAAAAGCTGGCTCTGGGCATCGGCTTGCCGGAGGATTACTTTGATGCGGTTGCTCCTGTTTGCGAGACTATTCTCCGTGACTACGGTGAGGACTTCGCTGCTATTCAGGCTGATATGAAAAACCCCGCACTCTACGATGCTCTCACCGAAAAGGTTGGCGTTTATGCGGATCTCTGCTGGATGGCAGTTTATATGCTTCTGGCAGTCGACGCTCGCAAGGTTTATGATACAAAGGGTCACTCCGAGCGGATCTACTATGATTCAATGCGCGAGATCACCATTTGGTCGAAGGTTTGTATGAAGGACTGGAACCACATTGGTATTCACAACCAGCTCGACTGGATATCCCGTTTCTTTACAAACGATCTTGTGCGTCTCGGCAGACTTGAGTTTGAGATCATCCCCCAGCATCAGAGCGTCCTTTGGGAAAAGCACGGCGTAGTGTCAAAGGGTGGCGACCCAGTTATCAATATTCATATTCCCGAGGACGGCGGACTTAAGAACGATCTGGTTCAGGATTCCCTCAAACAGGCATACCGCTACTTCGGCTGCACCGGCAAAGCTGTATTCATCTGTAGCACATGGCTCCTTTGGCCAGGCAACCGTGAATATATGCATGAGAGTTCGAATATCCTACGCTTTATGGACAATTTCGATATAATCCAGCGTGAGGATCAGCAGAATCACCGTGACTTGTGGCGAGTGTTCGGCAAGCGTGAGACTTACGTTCCTGCAGAATTGCCCCGCGATACAGAGCTTCAGAGAAGATTTTCAGATTATCTTGCGACACACGATATGGTGTCCGGCCGCGGTCTTGGCATATTCGCTCACGATGGTGAGAATTTGTATAACTAACGGAGAATTAATATGAAAATAGTTGTAACTGACGGTTTTGCGGTAAATCCGGGAGATCTTTCCTGGGATTACCTTAAGAAATACGGCGAAGTGACGGTATACGATAATATGTCCGATGAGGAAGCACCTGATGCTATCGGTGACGCTGACTGCGTTTTCACAAATCGTGTGAAGATCGGCGAGGCAGTTCTCGCAAAATGCCCCAACTTCAAGTTTGTTTCCGCTATGGGAACGGGATACGATATGATCGACGTTACAAAATGCCGCGCTCGCGGAGTTGAGATCTGCAACGTGCCCGGTTATTCCACCGCTTCCGTGGCGCAGACCGCATTTTCCTTGCTCCTTGCCAACGCATTTGATCTTGAGGGATACAGAAATATGGTTCGCGACGGCAACTGGACAGGCGTTCCCGGATTCAGATACCAGGAAAGCCGCTTCGTTGAGCTTGCGGGCAAAACTGTGGGAGTGTACGGCTGCGGTGCCATCGGTATGAAGTTTGCAAAGATCTGCCAGGCGTTTGATATGAAGGTTCTGGCCACACGCCGCAGTAAAACAAGTGGTACAGTTGACGGAATCGAATTCTGCGAGGCTGACAGGCTCCTTTCCGAGTCCGATTATATTTCATTCCACTGCCCTCTCACAGACGAGACCCGCGGTATGGTCAACCGTGATATGATCGCAAAAATGAAGGACGGTGCGGTGATCGTGAACACCTCTCGCGGTGCAGTGCTGAACGAAGCAGACGTGGCAGAGGCGCTGTGTTCCGGTAAGCTTTCGGGCGCTGGACTTGACGTTCTGGCAAAAGAACCCGCAGACCCCTCCAATCCCCTCCTCTCTTCCCCCAATACTGTAATTACTCCTCATTGTGCGTGGACATCTGTTGAAGCGAGACTGCGCCTCATGAGTATTATGGAAGAAAACCTTGCGTCATTCATTAACACCGGCAAAGGAATCAACAGAGTCGGTGTATAAACCGAGCAAAGCATATTGCCAACAAAGGAGTACGTATGAGTATTCGCACCATATGCAACCCTATGAACCTGCCGTATCAGTATCGCTGGTTCATCAATGCCCGAGAAGGAGCAGATCCTTTTATCGTAATTTTCAAAGATAAGTATTACCTGTTCTTCTCAAGCGCAGGTGGGTATTTCGTATCCGACGATCTGGCAGAGTGGAAGCATATTCAAATGGATATGGAAAAATACCCTATTTTTTGTAATTACGCTCCCGGCGCGTGCGTTATTGAGGACAAACTCTATGTCGTTTTCTTCGGTGCTGAGATCATCTGCTCTGACAATCCGTTAGACCCCGACTCTTGGGAAACAGTGAACTTTCCCCATAAATGGGCTGACCCTGCCATGCTTTATGACGGCGGATACGTTTATATGTACGCCGGTTGCAGTCCGGATGCTCCCCTTGAAGTTTGGAAACTTGACCCCAAGGATAATATGAATATAGTAGAGGGTCCCATAACCATTCTCCACCAAGACAAGATAAACCACGGATTTGAGCGTAAGGGACAGAACAACGAACTTATAAATACCGACACGTGGCTCGAGGGAGCTTGGGTACATAAACACAACGGAAAGTATTATCTGACATACGCCGTCCCGGGTACTGAATACTGGACGTACTGCGACGGATGCTGCGTCGCGGATGATCCTATGGGTCCGTTTACATTCTGTGACAACAGTCCCGTTGCTTTCAAATCCACCGGATTTGTCAGAGGTGCCGGTCACGGATGTATGTTTGAAGACAAGACCGGCAGATGGTGGCGTGTCGCTACAACCTCGGTGAACGTGAATCACGGTCTTGAGCGCAGAATCGCGCTCTTCCCTGTCAAGCACGCCGAAGACGGCAGGCTATACACAAACACCTTCCGAGGGGACTATCCTACTCTCTACCCCGGTGATAATCCAACTCCATTTGAAACCCCCGATGTAGGTTGGGAGCACCTTTCTTACGGAAAGACTGCAACAGCATCTTCCACTCTCGATAAGAATTACTCACCCGATAGGATTTACGACGAAAACAACTCTACGTTGTGGAGCGCAAAAACAGCTGACGCAGGCGAGTGGATACAGCTAGATCTCGAAAAGATCTACACCGCACGCGCGGTTCAGATAAACCTTGGAGATCTGGATATTGAACCGGCTCAAGGCGGAGGACACGGCGCGTCAAAGTATATCGTTGAATACTCAACCGACGGAGAAAGCTATAGTGTTTTGGTTGACAGAAGCCGTAACGAATACGAAGTACTCCACGACTATATTCAGCTTGACAAGCCTACAAATATGCGGTATATCAAAGTGACCAACTGCGGTCCTGCACCGGCAGGCGGCAAGTTCGCTATAAGTGCGATCCGTGTGTTCGGTGATCCTGACGGAAACCCTCCCGAAAAATCCCCCGAGTTTACTGCAGTAAGGTGCAGTGATCCCTGCAAAATGTACGTTGCTTGGGATAAGGTCGACGGCGCGCAGGGATACTACGTCAGACTTGGCGTTGATCCGGGCGAAATGCACATTCACTACACCGTTTACGGCGAGTGCGATCTAAATATCGGCTGTCTTAACGCAGGTGTGAAGTATTACCTGACCGTTGATTCCTTTAACGAAGCGGGAATAGTAAAGGGCACGAAGATAATAGAAATTGAATAATAATAGAAATTGAATAATAATATAAAAAGTGTGCTAAACAGCGCACTTTTTTTATTTTTTCTGAAAAAACCATTGACAGCGTAACAATGTTATGCTATTATACTATCGTAACAATGTTACAATACACATTGAAAGGAGTGATCTTGTGGAGGAACTTATCTCCAAGAAAGAATTGCTTGAAAAATACGGCATATCATACGGTGCTTTGTACCGCTGGAAGCGAATGGGGCTGATACCCGAGGAATGGTTTGAGAAAAAGTCAGCCGTCACAGGTCAGGAAACCTTCTTCCCTCGCGCCGCAATTACAGAACGTATCGAGACGATACTTGCGCTTAAAGACGAAATGTCACTTGAGAAAATTGCTGAAAAGCTCAAAGGAAATGAACCCAAGGGCAGCAATCTGCTCAAGATCGTGTGGGATGGCGGCACGACCCAGATCCCCCTTGACAAGGTTCACTCCATTGCAGTTATCGTTGACGAGGGAAATGTCATAGTTGATCTCACCTCCGTTCTTGGGAAAACCGCAGTTATCGACACCGATTCAATCAAAGAGCAGGTAAATGAGGCTATGGAAAAGGCTGCCGCAGGAATGAACGATGTAGAAGTAACTCTAAAGCAAATGACCCAAGACTTTGATAAACAAATTGAAGAAGCAAAAAAGTCATAAATGATCTTATTAATAAGAAAGGAAATAATTAATATGGATTTCACAAATTATCCCAATACATCTATCTCCGGTGCAGGATCAATTGGCGGTGGCACATTTAACGAAGTTAGCTGCAGCGGAGCCGCAAAAGTTAACGGAAATATTATTTGTGCAAAATTCTCCGCCTCCGGTGCTGCTACGGTTGACGGTAATATTGAATGTCATGGAAAGATCTCGGTTTCCGGTGCGTTCAAAGTTACAGGAAACGTAAAAGGAGACCTTTTCAAAGCCTCAGGCGCTGCGACTGTAAATAAAAACGTGAGTGCAAAAGAAATTAAGCTTTCCGGTGCAACCCACATATTTGGGGACTGCGAGGGGGAGAACGTAGAGATTTCCGGTGCTGGTGATATTGACGGTCTTCTCAATGCGGAAAACATAATAATCACCCTTGAAGCAAACGGCACGGGTATCAACAAAATAGGACAGATTGGTGGCGGCACGGTAATTATTCGCTCACGCAATCACCACACGTCTCGTTTCTTTGGAATTTTCACAAAGGGTCTAATGCTTAAGACTTCGCTTATTGAAGCTGACCGAGTTGAGCTTGACAACACCAAGGCAGAAACGGTACGCACTATTGACGCTGTGATCGGTGACGGTTGCGAGATCGGTGTGCTTGAATACAGCGGTGAAGTTGAGATAAGCGAAAACGCAAAAGTCGGAAAGACAGTTAAGATATAAATACATTACAAATAACAGAACCTTGGGACTTATTCCAAGGTTCTTTTGTTTTTATAAGCTGTTTATATAGTCCTCAAGCTCGCTTTTGATTACTGCCACCTGGGGACCGTATACCACCTGTACGCCGTCGGCTTTTTTGATAACTCCTGCGGCGCCGCTTGCCTTAAGCTTGCCCTCGTCTACAAGGGAGCCGTCCTTTACCGTAACACGAAGACGGGTTGCACAGCAGTCGAGATTCTGGATGTTATCTTTCCCGCCAAGCCCATCAAGTATAAGCTTTGATGTTTCCGTGGAATTGCTTTTTTTGCTGTTCTTGCCCCCCTTTTTCGCGTTGTAATCTGCGCGGGTATAAAGCTTTGTTTCTCCGCCGTCCTCTTCCCTTCCGGGCGTCATATAGTTGAATCGACGGATCATAAATCTGAAGAGGAAGAAGTACACGGCAAAATAGAATACACCGACTATGGGGATCATTATCCAGTTGGTCTTGGCATTTCCTTGAAGGACGCCAAATAAGGTCAGGTCAATGATACCACCTGAGAAGGTCATACCAACGCCTACGTTGAAAATATGCATTAACATATACGCAGCTCCCGCCAGGATGGAGTGGATCACGTACAGTACAGGAGCAACAAAAAGGAAGGTAAACTCAAGTGGTTCAGTAATACCTGTAAGCATTGCGGTTAGTGCTGCCGACAAAAGCAACCCGCCTGCCACCTTCTTTTTTGTGTCCTTGGCGCAAGTATACATAGCCAGAGCAGCACCCGGCAAGCCGAAGATCATAAGGGGGAACTTACCGCTCATAAAGCGAGTTGCTGAAACGGAGAACACCTCCGTTGCGGGAGAGGCAAGCTCCGCAAAGAAAATATTTTGCGCGCCGTAGATCATCGTGCCGTCAATCAGTGCAGATCCTCCCACACCGGTCTGCCAGAATGGAAGATAGAACACGTGGTGTAAGCCGAATGGAATGAGAATTCGCTCCGTGAAGCCGTAGATAAGTGTACCCGCATACCCGGACTTCAACACAAGGTTGCCGATGGCGTAGATTCCCTCTTGGATAAATGGCCACACGAAGAACATTAGAACGCCCACTATAATGTACGCCACCGTAGAAATAATTGGAACGAACCGCGTACCGCCGAAGAAGGATATCACGTTTGGCAGGCGTATTTTATAGAATCGGTTGTTGAGCCACGCCACCCCAAGTCCTACAATAATACCGCCGAACACGCCCATCTGCAATGATTCGATGCCCACCACGTTTGCAACAGCACCTTCGTGGAGCTCACCAGACTCCAACATACCGTTCAAAATCAAAAGTGAGTTTATAGTTTTGTGCATTACCAAAAATGCGATTGCAGCAGACAGGGTTGCAGTTCCCTTTTCGTTTTCCGCCATTCCAAGAGCCACACCCATTGCGAAAATGATCGGGAGGTTATCGAAAATTACCGTACCCACGGAGGCGAGTAGGCTGAACACGGAGTTTAGTGCTGTGCCGGGGCCCAATATCCCCATAAGATTGTATTCCTCAAGGGTCGTCACATTGGTGAATGACGTGCCCACACCGAGGAGAAGCCCCGCTATGGGAAGCAATGCGATCGGCAACATAAAGGCGCGACCAACTCTTTGAAGTACGCCAAATGCCCCGGACCGTTTTCTGGTTTTTACTGCTTCTGACATTATTTATTCCTTTCGCTTTTATTCGGATTTGATTCTATATTATTTTTCCTCTGCAAGTAAACATTATTCAGTTTTCAGATTATTTTCTAATATCGGCGCAGATATGTTGACTTCCCAGGAAAAATATGTTAAAATACTAACGTATTAGGCATTAGCCTCGATCCACGCTTGTTAGGGAAAACCCACAGGCGTTTTATTTTTATATAAGGAGTTGTGGCACTATGAAAAAACCAAAAAACACTTCTTACCTGATGAAAAACATCTTCCTTGTTCTCCTTGGCAATATAATTTATGCGACAACGGTGAAGCTTTTCCTTCTGCCTGCCAATCTTATGTCAAGCGGCACAACGGGTATCGCTCTTGTCATCAACCATCTGACCGACTTTTCTATCCCGTTGTTTATTGCGCTGTTTAATATCGCGGCGCTGGTCGTGGGGCTTATCTTCCTCGGGAAGAAGTTTTTTATGACTACTATCCTATCTTCCCTTTTGTACCCCGCTTTCCTTGAAGTATTAAACAAAATACTGCCCGAGGATATATTCATCACCGACAAAACCATTTTGAACGTGCTGTTCTCCGGTATCGGCCTTGGACTTGCTCTGGGGCTTGTTATCAGATCCGGCGCATCAACCGGTGGTATGGACATTCCCGTTCTGATCCTTAACAAGTATTTCAAGCTTCCAATTTCAATAGTTCTCTACGTTTTCGATTTCTGTATTATCCTTTGCCAGATTTTCTACCACACGGCGGAGGATCTGCTGTACGGCGTGCTTTTGCTTCTTCTCACCTCCATTGTGCTTGACAAGACCCTCCTTTGGGGTGACACGAAAACCGAAGTGAAGATCATAAGCAACAAGTCGGAGGAGATCAAGGGAGAGATACTCTCCGAGGTTGACCGCGGCGTTACCCTGCTCTACGGCGAGGGCGGTTACTCCGGCAAGGAAAGCCAGATCGTACTCACCGTGGTATCAAACCGCGAGCTTGTAAAAATTGAAAAGCTGGTGCGTAATATTGATCCCGACTGCTTTATGATAGTCAGCTCCGTCCGCGAGGTCTGGGGCAAGGGCTTTTCAATCGAAAAGACTTATAAATAAGAAAGAACCCACAGGTCAACTGTGGGTTTGTTTTTTACTTGATTATATTATTTATCATGTCGTAAATAGTTTCGGGGGGTATTCCCTCGGTTCTGATTTCAATTACAACGTCGCCAACCAGTACGCTGAAATTGATTCGGTATCCCGAGTCCTCTCCATCGTCAATCCAATATGCTCTGCGGTAAATCACGTCAAGGTTTACTTCTTCAGCAAGGAACACAGGATTATCAACGATTTCCCGCAGCTCATCCGGAACAGATTCCGCACGCGGTATCGGATAGAGAGAAAGATCGTAATTCACTAAGTCATCAGCTGATGTGCGACGGGATTCGGTATATTCATCTGCATAGCTTATCTTCCACCTGATGTCATCATATCCTCGTGACCACAGTCCCGACAGATAGTTGCTGTTCTCGTCTTTGTAGTGTTTTATGCTCTCCACCCAGAAGCCGTCGGGGATATATTCCGGCAGATATTCGCCATATGTCTCGTCTGTTTTTGCTTCTTCCAGTGAAGAATACTTTGCAAGTGTAGGTATTTCTTCATAGAGTCTGGTTGAAACATTGTATGCTTGACCCTCGTTGTTTATCCGTCTCGCACCGTATGAATCGCACATCACAAAATATCCGTATTCATTTTGGGCGAGGAACAAGAGATATGTTTCACCTTCCACAAGATCAGCACTTGTCAATGATGACGAATAGGTAACCACAAAATTCTGCTGTTCTTCCTTAGTCATACTCAGCCAGCCGTATTTCTCCAGACGCTCTGACGGAACCTTAGATACGATATGCGCTACGGTCACCATACCCCCGTAGTATGAAATCGTTAGCGGTTCTTCCGTTTCGATCTCGCCTTTTTTGATCTCGTTTATATTCACTCTGCCATCACTGATGAACTGCATATTTTCAGTAACTTCCGTGCCGTCTGTTCCAAGGAATTCTCCTATCACTACAAGATCAGCATTTTCAAAAAGTCCTTCGGTAGTGATTGGTATACATATATCCTGCATTGCACCGGAGCTGTTCGGAATGTGTATAACAGTCGCATCCCCCGGAATCTCCACCGGAATTTCCGAAATATCGTGTCCGGGTGTTGTATCAAGAATATGTGATGCCTCCGGCTGCTCTGTCACAAAAATGGGCGGATCGGTTTCTGTAATTATTCCCGTGTTATCAGTTTCTGATGTGTTATCCGGCGATATATAATTCGGCTCTTCCATTTGCATAGCAACTTGCCATCCACCTACACCAATCACCAAAGTAAGGCACACACACATCACGGCAAGTGATATGCTTTTTTTCATCATTGACTGTTTCTCTCTATGTCTGTCTCTGCGTTCAAGTACGCTTTTCGCCATTTCATCATAGCTTTTCATAATCAAAGCCCTCCTTCAATAGTTCTTTTTTTAACGTATTCTTTGCTCGGTAAAGGAGATTTTCTATCTGACGCTTGCTCTTTCTCATTACCCGGGCCGCTTCATCATTGGTCATATCCTCAAAATACACCATATACAGCACCGAGAAATAATCCTTGTTCAAATTTCTCATTGCTCGGTGAAGAGCTATCTTATCCTCTGATTTGATATATTCTTCCTCAAGTGAGTGTTCGTCGCTCACAAGGTCAGCGTAATCCAGAATTGACCCGTCAGCTGTTTTCGCTGCTTTTTTCAGATAATTAAGAGCTATGTTTCTGCCAATGGTATAAAGCCAGGTTTTGAAGGTAAACCTTGCCACGTACGCGGGTCTTTTCACTGCAAGCTTGAAAAAGGTATCCTCTGCCAAGTCCTCTGCAATGTGGATATTCTTTACATAGCCGTTCAGATAGAAGATCAGCCCGTCTTTGTAGTCTCGTATTATCTCAACAAGTCCGTTGTCATCACCTTTGAGAAAACGGTGGTAGCTACTTGCACCGTTATCCATTGACATCACTCCTTTCCACCGGGTCAATCTCTTGCCCTTCACTTATTTAACAATTGAGGGAGCAGTTTCTCTCACTCATTATACCATATTTCCCACTGCATTTTTTATGAGGTCTTGCAATAATATGAAATTTGTGGTAATATTATAGAAAGATAATTCGGAAGAGGTGATACTATGCCCCAGGACAAGCAAAGCAAAAAGATAATAGCAGTCAACCGCAAGGCGCGTCACGACTATTTTGTTGAGGACACCTATGAGGCGGGGATCGAGCTTTTTGGCACAGAGGTCAAGAGCCTGCGTCTGGGTCAGGTCAACCTGAAGGACTCCTTCTGCCGGGTTATTGACGGTGAGCTTTTTGCCATCGGTGTGCATATCTCACCTTACGAAAAGGGCAATATCTTCAACCGTGATCCCATGCGTCACAAAAAGCTTTTGATGCACAAGAGGGAGATTTTGAAGCTGCAGCAGTACATCACCCGCGACAGCTACACTCTCGTGCCCCTTTCCCTTTATTTTTCCGGCTCCAACGTAAAGATGGAGGTTGGCCTCTGCAAGGGTAAAAAGCTGTGGGACAAGAGAGAATCCGATGCCAAGGCTCAGGCAGGTCGCGAGATCGAGCGAGTAACAAAATCAAGAAGCCACAGGGATTATGAGGATTAACTAATTATCTCAAAACCAAAAAATAATGAAAATATGCCCTACCCCATTGAAATTTTCTTCCGGGTAGGGTATAATATATAAGCATCGAGAAATCGATCCGAATGGGGACGTAAAGGTTTCGACGGGGATTTTGAAGTGCGATAAGCGGGTAGAGTTTGGGGAAACTCTTAAATAAGCCCTAACTTAAAATTAAACGCTAACGATAATTTAGCTTACGCTGCCTAAGTGCAGCTGTCCGTTCGGAGATTGCCACGACTCCGAATTGTCCCTCTAATCGGGAGTGAGCCCCTATTTGGCCACGGCATCATCGTAGTGGCGTCCGTGAACGGTAAGTTTGCTTTTGTAACCGTCACGCATTAAAAAGCTACCTGAGCGAGTTGCCTGTCCGCCGGCGGCTCGTCAGGGAATCTTCATAGACGGACTGCACCCGGAGAAAGTTGCGTGGATAGGTTTTCGGACGCGAGTTCGACTCTCGCCGTCTCCATAATTTGCGCCAACAAGTTGGCTAAATAAGAGATAAAAGATAATAGATAAGATTTTTCTATTGTTCATTATCTCTTGTTTTTGTTTACAGCAAACACGAGGTAACATTATGAACTACAACATTATAAGTTTATCTGACCGGCCGGAGATGAAAGACGAAATGGCTCTCTGGTTTCACAAAAAATGGGGTATTCCCCTCTCTGCGTACCTTGAAAGCATGGACGAATGTCTCCGTGGCGACGGGCGTGTGCCCCAGTGGTATGTTGCAGTTGAAGGTGAGCGGATAATCGGCGGCGCCGGAGTTATCGAAAACGATTTCCACGATCGTCCTGATCTCACCCCCAACGTTTGCGCGGTTTACGTTGAGGAGGACAAGCGAGGGCTTGGAATTGCCGGAGAGATACTCAATCACATCTGCCGCGATATGAAGAACCGCGGAATAGACACCTTGTATCTTCTCACAGATCACACATCTTTTTACGAAAGATACAGCTGGGAATTTTTCTGTCCGGCCCAAGGTGACGGAGAGGACGAGCCCTCCAGAATGTATATTCACAGAGAATAAAAATAAAGCCCGTCTTCAATTGAAGATAGGCTTTTTATTTATATTACTGTTCGCGGAACACGATCTCACCGGTCTCTGCGTTCATTGAATCAACGATAGCCACAGACTCAAGGTGGTAGCCAAGGTTGCGGATGCTTCTTCCGCCAAACTGGAATCCCTTTTCAATAGCGATGCCAAGACCTTCGACCGTTGCGCCGGCGGATTCGGTAATGGAGATAAGCCCCTGGAGGGCGCATCCGTTTGCAAGGAAGTCGTCGATGATCAGCACGTGATCGTCAGGGCTTAAATACTTCTTGGAAACGATAACCTGGTTCTTGTTTTTGTGGGTAAAGGATTCAACCTCTGCAACGTACATATCTCCGTCGATATTCACGCTTTTTGATTTCTTCGCGAACACCAGCGGCACGCCGAATGCTCTGGCAACAGAACAAGCGATTGCAATGCCTGACGCCTCAATGGTCAGAACCTTGTTGATGTTCTTACCTGCAAAGCGACGCTTGAATTCGTCTCCAAGCTGATCCATAAGAGAAATGTCCATCTGGTGATTGAGGAAACTGTCCACCTTCAGCACGTTACCGGGCTTTACCACTCCGTCTTTAACGATTCTTTCTTCCAAAAAGTTCATGTCGCATCTCCTAAGCTATAATTTGTCTAATTATAGCATAAATTTTCGATTTTGTCAGTATGTTTTCAAAAAAACAACAGACGATTTTATTTTTTCTCTCCGCTATTGCTTTTCCCGGTGGATTATGATACCATTATTATATAAATAATCAGACATACAGAGGATTTGCTATATGAAGATCGAAATCAAGCACAAATATCTGGTTTTCCCGGTCAACACATTCTGTCCCCAGATCCAGCACCGCTTCTTCTACGAAGGTGATCTGTTTTGCAGACTGAACATCAAAATCGACAAGGAGAATCCCAGCTTTACTGCCTATGTTGATATGTCGGCGTATCTGGGTAAGGTTATCGACCTTGAGCTGCCCGAGGGAGCCGAAACTGTATTCGAGCAAGCCGATACAATGGATCTTCCGAACCTTTACAAGGAAGATTACAGACCCGCCGTCCACTTCACCACCAAAAACGGCTGGACAAACGACCCCAACGGTCTTATATATCTGAACGGCGAGTACCATATGTTCTTCCAGCACAATCCCTGCGAGGCTAAATGGAACAATATGAGCTGGGGACACGCAGTCAGCCGCGACCTTATTCACTGGAACGAGCTTGACGTTGCAATGTGGCCGGACAAGTACGGTGAGATGTTCTCCGGTTGTGCGTTTATTGACGAGCACAATCTCACAGGCTTGCAGGAGGGAGACGAGCCCCCAGTTCTTCTCTACTACACCGCCACAAATCCAATAATTCAGCGTCTTGCATACTCCACCGACGGCTTGAAGACTATCAAAAAGCACGACAAGCCCATGGTTCCCCTTATTACAGACGGCAACCGTGACCCTGCCGTTGTTTACTGCGAGGATATTGGCTGCTACATTATGGCGCTGTATCTTGAGCAGGATATATTCGGGATCCTCACATCAAGCGATCTTATGAACTGGGAGCTGCTCCAGAGGTTCCACTTCCCCGGTGACTATGAATGCCCGGATATTTTCACTATGTACACCAAGGAAGGCGAGCGCAAGTGGGTTATCATGGGCGCCCGCAACAGATATATGGTGGGCGAGATGACAAAAGAAGGATTTGTTCCATCACAGGAAGCTATGTCTCTCGGCTATTCCGGCACAAACTACGCAGGCCATTCATTCTACAACATGCCAGGAGACAGAAGAGTAAGAATCGACTGGGACAGATGGAACATTCCAACCCTCAAGCTCAACGGTCAGATGAGTGTTCCAAACGAGCTGACCCTTGAAAAGCACGGGGATATATACTACCTTTGCTCTAATCCTATAGCAGAGTTTGAGTCCCTTTACGACTCCACCAGAGTTTTCGCTAACATAAAACTCACAAAGGATTCGGGCTACGAAATCGCCGCAAAGCCCGGTGCGTATCTTATGAAGATGAGCTGCGAGCCTACTGACGCGATTATCGAAATGAACGTGTTTGGCTCTGTGTTCACCTTTGATTTCAAGGAAAACGTGGTGAAATTCGCTGGAGAAAGAACCATACCCATGACAGTGCTATCTGACAAGCTTGATCTCACCCTGATAGTTGACCGATTCAGCGCAGAGCTTTATCTGGACGGAGGCAAGGCTATCACCGGTATCGTTGATCCTGCTGTGTCTATCAATTATGATCTCTCAAAGATCATCCTCTCCGCAGACAGCGACGCGGTGATTGATAAGCTCCGGATCACTTCACTCAAGTCCATTTGGGAATAATAGAATAGTCAAAGCCCATCCTCAAATCGAAGATGGGCTTTGTTATGTTTGCGAAGCGGTTGCCCCGCGGTTATAGCTTGCGGATTGAGTATAGCCGGTTCATTACCGTCCACAGCGCCGGGAAGTATCGCATTATGTTCCACACCCCTGCCCCGTCAAGGCCGTACTCGGACACAAGTCGCAGCATTGCCTCTGAGCTTCGCGCATTACCAAACCACACGATATGCTCCACCGCATCATCGTAGGTAACGGGACGATCATAGTATGTGAATAATGGCGACTCAGCCGCCTCATCGTATTCGATGGAAGCACAACGGTTAAGTGCAAGCTGTACTGCCTCTACATTCCCAAGGGAATCTGCTTTTGACTCACCGCGCACGTAAGGCAACGCCCAGTCATACCCGTAGTTGGGGATTCCAACGAATATCTTTTCCCTGGGGATCTCCGTGATGGCGTAATCAATGACCCGGCGCACCTCATTGATAGGTGACACAGGTAGTGGCGGACCATAGGTGTATCCCCACTCGTAGGTCATAAGCAGTACCTTGTCTGCCGCAGCTCCCAGTCCGCCGTAATCGTGACCGCCGTACAAAAGCCCCGGTTGATCTGCCCGATATTTTGGCGCAAGGGAGACAAACACCGGGTATTCTTCCCCAAGCGCCGCCGATAACTGTTCAACAAACTCCGGATATGCGACGGAATATTCTGCAGGGATATACTCAAAATCCACGTCAACCCCGCCGTAGCCTTTTGCGGTTACCGTCTGAACCACGCTGTTTATGACAGATGTTGCCAGCGCTTCATTTGCCAGCACCTCCGCTGCAAGCTTTGAGGAAAACGTGCCTCGCTCCGTAAGAGACGTCAACACAAGGAGTGGCACAGTACCATACTCCCGCGCCAAGGCTATAACCTCCGTGTCGTCAGCCGCCGGTGGCAAAAGAGTGCCATCGTCACGAATTCCGTATGAGAACACGGACAGGTAGGTGAGATAAGGGAGAGTTCGGCGAAGAACATCACGGTCAATGTAAGGATATGCGTATCCGTTTGAGGATATTTCCCCAAGAGGCGGTGTCTCGTAGGCGATATTCAGAACCTGCCCGGGGTAAATGTTAGGCAAGCCACCAAGTATCGGATTGTTGCGGTAAATATCAATGAGTGACACCCCGTACTGCTCACGTATTCTCTCAAGGGTATCTCCGCCCCGCACCGTGTGTGTGATCGTGGGATACAGTATGATCAGATCCTGTCCCACCACCAGCCGCCCGGGATTTTCAAGGATATTATCCGTAATTAGCCGTGTGGGCGGAATTCCATATTCGCGGGCTATGGAGTACACGGTATCCCCCCGTCTTACTGTATGTATAGTCATAAAAAACCAACCTTTCGCTATATATGATCCGTCTATGATCATTATATGCTTCGGGTTGGTTTTTGATTATTATTTCAAGAAAATTTCCAGCACGGGGATTTCTGCATTTGTGGGTTTCTTCACGGGAAGTGAGATCTCCACTATATTACGCTCTGGCAGCTCGGTGTAGAATATCTCCGATGCATCGTTAAGAAGCTGGATATACTCAACGTGTTCGCAAACCTCGCCGCGAAGGTATATCTTGCCGAAATTCCAGTTATAGATGTGCAGATAAAGCCTCTTTGTTTCAGGATTGTAGGTGTATCGGCAGTCCTTCGGGCACTCGAATTCAAGTGGTGCCTGGGTGCAACCGTAGATGGATCGGGAGTGACGCTTCATCCATTTGCCTATTCCCTTGAGCCTGTCCACAGCACGCTCGTCCATCTCTCCTCTACCGGTAGGACCAACATTCAAAAGCAGATTTCCACCCATTGATACGCTGTCGATAAGGAGCTTCAATAGCTGATCAACACTTTTCCAAGTCTCCTCGTCCCTTGCGTAGCCCCAGGCGCCGGAGAAGGTGTGGCAGGCCTCCCATACAACCGGTGTACCGTTTACCCTGTACCATTCAGTTGGCATAGTCTGCTCGGGGGTCTTAACGTCCTGGTCTATACCGAGGCGATCATCAATGATGATCTTCGGATTGATCCTGCGGATCTTTCTGATAAGCTCCTCGCTTTTCCATATCTCCTTTCCCTTTCCCTCGTAGTGGTAATAGGGGGGAATGGGAAAGTCATAAGGCTCGACGGAGAAGTCAAACCACATCACGTCAACAGGATCGTACTTTTTGAGGAGTTCCTCTGTTTGTGCGTGTAGATACTCGATGTACTTGTTAATATCGCGATCCTTTTCACCTGCCCAGTATTCCTCGTTATCGTACATTGGGTGATTCTGGTCGATGGTGTAGTGAGGATGGTGCCAGTCGAGAAGCGAGTGATACAGGCCTGTGCGGAGTCCGCGTTTCTTGAAAGCCTCAACCATCGGCGTCAGCACGTCCTTACCGTATGGGGTGTTAGTTACCTTGTAGTCGGTGTAAGCGGAGTCCCAAAGACAGAAACCGTCATGATGCTTTGTTGTTATCACAAAGTATTTCATTCCCGCTTCTGCCGCCAAGGATGCCCAAAGATCAGGGTCATACAGGTCGGGATCGAAATGTTTGAAATACTTTCTATCGTAAATGTCTGTTGGGATCTTCTCCATTCTCTTCACCCATTCGCCGCGTGACGGAAGGGCGTATATTCCCCAATGGATAAACATACCGAAACGGTCGTGAGTAAACCAGGAGGTATCTCCGGGAGTGAGAGCTGGGGTAGTCAAAGTTAAATCTTCAAGCTTCATTTGTGCCTCCGATCGTGTGTTTATACAGTTAGGATATCACAAAACACGAGAAAAATCAATCTGTGGGCAAATATTCCGCATTTTTTCGGTAAATAATACCTCTGATGGAGCATTCCAAATCTAAAAAAGAGGTGAAATTATGAACTGCAAAAACAATATTGAAACTGTGCGCGCGCGGGAGATTTTGGATTCAAGGGGAAACCCCACAGTTGAAGCTATGGTTGTCCTTGAGGACGGATCTTGCGGAATTGCCGCAGCGCCGTCCGGTGCATCAACGGGCAAATACGAGGCTCACGAGCTCCGCGACGGAGACAAGAAACGCTACAACGGAAAAGGGGTACTTCAGGCGGTAGAAAACGTCAACAGCACCATATGCGACGAGCTTCGCGGAGTTCGCTGCGACGTTGGCACAGTTGACTGCCGAATGATCCGCCTTGATGACACGGAAAACAAGAAGCGTCTTGGCGCAAATGCAATCCTCGCGGTATCTATGGCTGCGGCTCGTGCGGCTGCAACATACTACAAGATGCCCCTGTACCGTTATCTCGGTGGGGTTTCCGGCAATACTCTTCCGATCCCTCTGATGAACATCTTAAACGGCGGCGCTCACGCGGCAAACAGCCTGGATATCCAGGAGTTTATGATCATGCCCACAAAATTCGGCACGTTTTCCGAGGCACTTCGGGCAGGTGCTGAGATCTGCCACAAGCTCGGGGAAATTCTGAAGAAAGACGGGCACATTACCACGGTAGGCGACGAGGGCGGCTTTGCACCCAATCTTGCCACCTCCGACGAAGCTCTTGACTATATTCTATGTTCAATCGAAGAAGCAGGCTACACCACAGACCAGGTGCAGATCGCACTGGACGTGGCGTCAAGTGAATGGGCAAATGGTAGCACCTATTCGCTTCCCAAGTGCGGCAAAGAATATTCAACAGCCGAATTGATCGGGGAGCTTGACCGAATGACAAAGAAGTATCCCATCGTTTCAATTGAAGACGGACTCGGAGAAGACGACGATGAGGGCTGGGCGGAGATGACAAAAAGAATCGGTGACCGATGCATGCTCGTGGGAGACGATTACTTTGTGACAAATCCGAAGAAGCTGAAAAACGGCATCGACAACCACCGCGCAAACGCCATCCTTGTAAAACCAAATCAGATAGGCACCCTTACCGAGACCATGGAAGTAGTGAATCTTGCCCGTGCTCACGGTTATCGAACAATTCTCTCCCATCGCTCCGGTGAGACCGTCGACACTACCATTGCGGACATTGCAGTAGCTCTGAATGCGGGATATATCAAAACCGGTGCACCTGTCCGTGCCGAAAGAAGCGCGAAATACAACCGTCTGCTACGAATCGAAAGCGAGCTTGGGGGTGGGGGAAGGTACGGCGGTTAATACTACCCAGGCAAATTTGAACAAAGCGTGAATTAATCAATCTTTCTATTGCATTTCAGTCCTGTGTATGATATAATAATTTAGTATTTGGCAAGCAAAAATAGCTCGTGAATCAAGGCCATACCAGCCGGGGGAGCAGCGGGTCCCTGTACTCGAAGTCCGCTACAGCGAGGGTGGAATCCCGATTTGAGGGCGTTTATTGCGTAGTCTGTACCATACGGAATGTGTTGACAAATGGGTCTTGCGCGATTAGCGGCTGTGAACCATGTCAGGTGGGGAACCAAGCAGCATTAAGCAGTTTAGCTGATGCGCCGCAGGGTAGCCTGTTTCGAGCAGGAAACTATGGTGTCGTGCGTAATGACCGTTCGATCTTTGGGTGTATGGTCTTGATTTGCGAGCTATTTTTTACGCCATATCATTTCGGAACATCGTAGGCAACGCCCCCTACGGAAATAGGAACAGGAGGAAGCGCAATATGCATCAAGCATTGTATCGCAAATACAGGCCCCGCGCATTTGACGATGTTTGCGGAGAGGATCACATTACCTCGGTACTGAAATACGAGGCTCGTGAGTCGCGCTTTTCTCACGCCTACCTCTTCTGCGGTCCTCGCGGCACAGGTAAAACTACTTGCGCGAAGATCCTTGCAAAAGCAGTAAACTGTCTCTCACCCGTTGACGGAAATCCCTGCGGCAAGTGCTTTGCATGCGAGTCAATTGACAACGGCCACGCGACCG
The DNA here is from genome assembly GCA_015064355.1 of Oscillospiraceae bacterium. Taxonomy (GTDB): domain Bacteria; phylum Bacillota; class Clostridia; order Oscillospirales; family CAG-272; genus UMGS1696. The sequence goes on from SVSJ01000007.1 coordinate 35,111, forward strand.
ACGTTCTGGAAATGGACGCAGCCTCCAACAACGGCGTTGACTACATCAGAGATATTCGCGACGAGGTCAACTACGTTCCGTCTTCTCTGAAAAAGAGAGTGTATATCATCGACGAGGTTCATATGCTCTCCACCAGTGCGTTCAACGCGCTTCTTAAGACTTTGGAAGAGCCGCCGGAGCACGTGGTTTTCATTCTGGCAACCACAGAATTCCACAAGCTTCCCGCAACTATCGTTTCAAGATGCCAAAGATTCGATTTCCGCCGCATCAAAGCCGATGTTATTGCGGATAGACTCTTATATATTGCAGAAAAAGAGGGACTCACCCTCCACGAGGACGCTGCAAAGATCATTGCAAAGCAGTCTCAGGGCGGTATGCGCGACGCTATCAGCCTGTTCGAGCTTTGCTCCGCCGGTGGACACGACGTTACAGCAGATCACGTTTCCGATGTGCTTGGTCTTACGGGAATCGAGATCCTTTATAAATCCGCTGTTGCAGTAGCGCGAAATGATGCATCATCAATTTTTAAGATAATCAAAACCGTGGACTCATCATCAAAGGACATATCGGTTTACTGGTCAGAGCTTATCGGATTCTGGCGTGATATGCTGGTGTTCAAGTATCTGCCGGAAGGTGAGAGAACCAATTATCTCGATCTCACCGAGCCTGAAATGCGACTTCTTGCCGACGGTGCCAGAAGATTCACACCCGAGGTATTGACATACCACTTTGAGCTTCTTGACGAGGCACTTCGTGAAATGACGCGGCTTCCGCAGTCCAAGAGACTTCTTGCTGAGCTCACTCTTATAAAAATGAGTGACTCGTCTCTTGAGACCTCCACCTCTGCCCTGCTCTCAAGGATTTCAGCTCTTGAAGAAAAAGTGAGCCTTTTGGAGTCTACGCCGAGAATCACAAACCGTAATGTTGATAATACCATCTCACACAAAAATAACAACGCAATATCTGATGATGTTGCTCAAAATAACACGGAAACCAAGCTGACCATCGAGGACGTCGATCCCTACGAAAGCACCTCGCAGCATGAGCCCGAGAAATCATTGCAACCCATAGATCTTTCCGACGTTGCGGAGCGGATCTCCGAGAAGAACCCGTCAGTTTCCGGATTCCTCATCGAATGTGACTGCCAGTCCGACGACGCAGGAGAGTACATCCGCATCACCACCGCAAACGCATTTGCAAAAATGATGCTCACAACTGATGCCGCAATGCAGTCCATGCAGTCCGCATTCAGAATGTGCGGTATCACAAAGCCCGGTGCTGTAATCGAGGTTGTTGTGGGGGCGGTAACAAAGAAAAAGCCCGCTATTGACGAGCTTGAAGAGTTTTAACAATTTTTTTGTGGGACGTCGAGGACGCAGTCCCCTACAAATAATATTTTGATATATTTAATTTACACGAGGTACATAAATCATGAAAGCAAAACTTCCCAAGGGTGTTGGCGGCGGTCCCTCCAACATGCAGAGCATGCTCAAGCAGGCACAGAAAATGCAGGAGGATATGAACAACCTCCGCGACGAGCTTGATGAACGCGAATATGAAGTAAAGGCCGGCGGCGGTGTTGTTACCGTTAAGATCAACGGTAAGCTTGAGATCCTTTCCATTGACATCGACCCCGAGATCGTTGACCCCGATGATATCGAGACCCTCTCCGATATTCTCACAGCAGGCGTTAACGAGGCTATAAAGAAGGTTAACGACACAAACAACGAAGAAATGGGCAAGATCACCGGCAGCCTTAACCTTGGCATGCCCGGACTTTTCTAAGCCATGGCAGAAAATATTGAGCCCCTTGAGAGGCTGACCGATATGTTCCGCAAGCTGGACGGCGTTGGTAAGAAATCTGCCGCCCGTTACGCTTTCTGCGTGCTGAATTTCACAGAAGCAGAAGCATACGATTTCGCCCAGGCGATCATTGCGGCAAAGACCGAGATCAAAAAATGCTCCGTTTGCTGCAACATTACCACCCACGAGACCTGCGATATTTGCGGATCCGACACACGAGATCACTCTACCGTTTGCGTAGTTGAAGACCCACGCGCCGTTCTTGCTATAGAGAAGACCAGACAGTTTGCCGGTGTTTACCACGTGCTTCACGGGACTATTTCCCCCATGCGCGGTGTAACCCCCGACAGGCTGACCATTAAGGAGCTTCTTGCCCGAATCGGCAACGAAGAACACCCGGTTTCCGAGCTTATCCTTGCAACCAACCCTACTGTAGAGGGTGAAGCTACCGCTATGTATATTGCAAAGCTGGTATCTCCACTTGGAGTTAAGGTAACTCGAATCGCAAACGGCGTTCCCGTAGGCGGTGACCTTGAATACGCTGACGAGGTAACTCTTCGCCGCGCAATGGAAGGCAGATACTCCATTCTTTAAGAAAACTTCTCCCCACGTCAGAGAACACGGGGAGATTTTTGTTTTGCTGTAGACTTGGGGCTGAATTTGTGGTATAATATTTTATTATATCAAATCAGGAGGACAGCGATATGAGTCTGAACGTCAATTCCCCAGCATACTACTCTAATGTTCATGGAATCGATAACGATATTTACCGATTACAGCAGTTGATCACGAAGAACATAGACGTACGGAATTATACTGACGTGATCGATGCAATCGGAATTGTTCCGGTGATAGCTCCGGAGCACATTATGGGCGAAATGAAGAAATTTCATATAAAGGCTCGTTTTGCAAGTATTTGGCTCCGAATTGATTACGAAAAGTATTTGACTTCAGACTTGGAAGAAAAAAAGCAGCTGATATTACAAAACATATTTGATTCGCTCTACGTTGTGAGAAAACGTTTGGGACGTAAATTCGACTATGAGCGAATAGTAAACGATATTAAGAAGTTAGTAAACGAAGGAACGATATGAAAAATCTGGTAATCGGGATCCTCGCTCACGTTGACGCGGGCAAGACTACTTTGTCTGAAGCCCTACTTTACACCACCGGAAAAATAAAAAAAGCCGGACGTGTGGATCATCGCAATACTTATCTTGATACACACGAGCTTGAACGTGACCGTGGGATAACAATTTTCTCCAAGCAGGCGATCTTTGAAACGCCGAACATAAAGGTCACTCTGCTGGACACTCCCGGTCACGTGGATTTTTCAGCGGAGGCGGAGCGCACCCTATCCGTACTTGATTACGCTATCCTTGTGATCAGCGGTTCTGAGGGCGTGCAGGCTCACACGGAGACATTATGGAATCTCCTGGAACGTTACAATGTTCCGACTTTTATTTTCATCACGAAAATGGACTCCTCCTCTTTTGACCGTGAGTTTTTGATGAGGGATCTTTATTCTCACATTTCCTCGTCATGCGTTGATTTCAGCACAGAAGAGAATCTCCCCGAGCGGATCGCAATGGTTGACGAGGAGCTTCTCGACAGATACATGGAGTCGGGTGTGGTAAATGACGAGGACGTCGCCCGCCTTACAGCAGAGCGCAAGCTGTTTCCCTGCTTCTTCGGCAGCGGGCTGAAAATGGACGGCATTGATTCCCTTATCAGGGCCCTCGAAAAATACACAACCGCAAAAGAATACCCCGATGAATTCGCAGCCCGTGTTTACAAGATCGGTCACGATACCACAGGGGGCAGAATCACTTATCTGAAGATCACAGGGGGAAAGCTGACGCAGCGGCAGACCCTCAAATACACATCTGCGGAATCCGATGAACCTATTGAAGAAAAGATCACCGGAATCAGGCTGTACTCCGGAGCAAAATTCGACACTGCCGATTCTTGTGCTGCCGGTCAGGTTTGCGCCGTAACAGGGCTATCTGCCACCTACGCAGGTCAAGGCCTCGGTGCTGAAACAGGCACATCACAGCCATATCTCGAGCCGGTTCTCAATTATCGGATCGTACTACCGGCCGGGGCCGATCCCCGTGTGCTGATGCCAAAGTTCAAGCTGCTGGAGGAAGAAGAGCCTCTGCTCCACATCGTATGGAATGAGCGCTTTGGCGAGATTCACGCACAGCTTATGGGGCAGGTACAGTGCGAAATACTGGTGAGCCTAATAAAAGACCGTCTTGGAATTGACGTAGCCTTTGGTGACGGACGGATAATGTACAAGGAAACTGTTTCAGCCGCAGGTGAAGGGGTAGGACATTTCGAGCCGCTCCGCCACTACTCGGAGGTTCATCTGCTTATCGAGCCAATCCCCGCAGGTTCCGGCGTGGTATTCGATACGGTAGCTGACGAGAACCATTTTGAGCGAAACTGGCAGCGACTTGTTATGTTCTTCCTTGAGAATAAGCAGCACCTGGGCACTCTCACCGGCTCTCCTCTCACCGATGCCAAGATCACCCTTACAAGCGGCCGTGCACATCTCAAGCACACCGTCGGAGGCGACTTCCGCGAGGCAACCTACCGTGCGGTACGTCAAGGCCTGATGATGCTGAAACAGCGTGGCAAGTGCGTTCTTCTTGAGCCTTATTACGCCTTCACCCTTGAAGTTCCGGGAGAATGTGTTGGTCGCGCTATTTCGGATATTATAGCACGTCACGGCACATATGACGAACACGAGTCTACGCCGGGCATCTCGCTTTTGAAGGGACGCGCTCCTGTTGCCACAATATCAGATTACGCAAAGGACGTTGCCTCTTACACCCACGGCAGAGGCAGATTCTCGTGTCGTGTCGACGGTTATTCCCAATGCCACAATGCCGATGAGGTGATCGCGTCCTTCGCATACGAGCCGGAGGCGGACCTTGACAACACCCCGGACTCCGTATTCTGCTCCCACGGCGCGGGATTTGTTGTTCCTTGGTGGCAGGTGCCGGAATACATGCACCTTGAAGCCTTGGACATCCACGAAAACTATGATCCTACGTTAATTCCACCGGCGCCGGAGGTTATTCGCCAAAACATCAATATTGACGAAAAAGAGCTTGAAGCAATTATGGAGCGTGAATTTGGTCCGATCAAGCGGAGAGTTTACGGAAAGCCAAAAGAGCAGGCGCATCTCCCTGACGTTAAAGCTCCAAAATATAAGAAATCCCTTTACGTCATCGACGGATACAACGTGCTCTTTGCCAGAGATGAGCTTGAGGCGGTTGCACAGGTTGATCTTGAGACAGCGCGACGGGATCTTTGCGATATTCTTGCCAACTACCACGGATTCACCAAGCGTGATATTGTCGTGGTGTTTGACGCATACAACGTTAAGGGCGCTGTGGAAAGAAAGTTCGACTACAACGGCGTAAACGTGGTATACACCAAGGAAGACGAGCTTGGCGACACGTATATCGAAAAGTTCGTTGACAAGATCGGCCGGGACTACAACGTGCGTGTTGTTACCTCCGACGGACTTATACAGCTTCAGGCGTTCCGCACGGGCGTACTTCGTATGTCAGCTCGGGAATTCTGGGCAGAGATCACCGCTGTGGACGACGAGATAAACGAAATACTGAAAGAACTGAAGAGAAATCCCAAAAGACCGCAGAAGCCGTAAGGCTAAACTGCGGTTTTTCTTCAGGAAAAATTGTGCAAACCGATTGACTTTTCCATCTCGTGGTGTTAGAATTACTATGTATGATATTTTTGTCTCTTACGAAAGGAAAACATTATGAAAAAGAGATATGCATTCGTAGGTTCTTCCCTCCGCGCTCTGTGGATGTATGGAAAGCCCATGGCTGAAGAACTCACTGACGTTACGGAAATGTGCGGTGTTTACGACATTAACCCCGGCCGTGCGAGAGAATTTGTAAAGCGCGTTGGTGTCGACATGCCCGTTTACGAAGATTTTGAAAAAATGATCGCTGAAGTTAAGCCGGACTACGTTATCGTAACAACAGTTGATGCTTACCACAGCGATTACATAATCCGTGCTCTCGAGCTTGGCTGTAACGTTATCACGGAAAAGCCTATGACAACAGACGAAAACAAGTGCAACGCTATCCTTGAAGCAAAGGAGAAATACGGCAAGGAAGTTATCGTAACATTCAACTACCGTTTTGCCCCCTTCAAAACTAAGATAAAGCAGATCATTGATTCCGGTGAGATAGGAGACATTTACAGCGTACATTTCGAATGGCTCCTTGACAGAGTTATGGATCTCGGCGCACACGGTGCCAGCTATTTCAGACGCTGGAACGCTCGTATGGCAAAGAGTGGCGGTCTTCTCGTACATAAGTCTACTCACCACTTTGACCTTGTTAACTGGTGGATCAACCAGAAGCCCGCAAAGGTTTCAGCTTTTGCTAAGCTGAATCTTTACGGCGCGAAGAACGCCAAATTCCCGAACACCACTCGTTGCTGTGAATGTCCTTACGCAAGCGAATGTGAGTTCTACTACGAGATGACACCCCAAGAGCTTGCCTACTACAAGGCAAACGAGCAGTACGACGGTTACTGGAAGGACAACTGCGTATACGCTGAAGATATCGACATTTACGATACAATGTGCGTTAACGTTGAGTATGACGGCGGCGCTATTATGTCCTATTCTCTCAACGCAACCACAGCTTACGAAGGCTGGAGAATCGTTATCAACGGCTCAAAGGGCCGACTTGAAGCTACTGAATACGAAAGCGGCTTCCAGTCCAAGGTAAACGAGGACGTTATTAAGGTGTTCGACCTCAAAAACAACTGCACCGAATATCACGTTGCTCGCGGCGGCGGCGGACATGGCGGTGGAGACCAGAGACTCCGCAATATGATCTTCCGTGATAACGTACCCGATCCTATGGGACACAAGGCCGGAACAATGGACGGTGCTTACTCCATTCTCGTTGGTGTTGCTGCTAACAAGTCCATTAAAGAAGGAAAGATCATCGCAATCGACGATCTCCTTGACAGAAAATAAAATGACAAAAGCCTCCCATATCCACGGGAGGTTTTTTCGGAGGTAAATATGAAACGAATCATTCACTGGGCGCTGGGCGTCCTCGGTATGCTTCTCTCGATTTCCCTGGCTGTAACCCTGACCTTGAACGCACGCTGGTTGTATGTGAGTGTTATGGAACGGGAGCATCTCCCCGAATACACCGGATACTCAAGTGAGGAGATCCTCGCAAACTACGACGCTGTTATCGAATACAACTCAATTCTCGGCCCTGAGAAGCTCGAGTTTCCTACTCTGCCTATGTCGGAGGGCGGCAGGATACACTTTGAAGAAGTAAAGGTGATATTTGTTGCCCTGCAAATTATCGGAGTAATCTCGTTTGTTGTTCTTGGCGTTTTCGCAATACTAGCTATAAAGAAAAAGGACAGCGATGCCCTCTCTGTTTTGCGTAACACGGGTATTCTCGCGGTTGCGATTCCATCTGCCATCGGAGTCGGTGTAGCGCTCAACTGGGATCGTGCCTTTGTTATCTTCCACAAGATATTCTTTGCAAACGACCTTTGGCTGTTCGACCCAAGAACCGACCCTGTGATCAGAATTCTCCCCGACACATATTTCCTCGCCTGCACGGTTATGATCATATCTCTCGTGATCATCTCAAGTATTTTGTGCCTTGCGTTATACTTTGCTATTAGAATAAAGATTTGCAAAAGAACATAATTAGTACTTCCCAAATGCTTGAAAATGTTGTATAATGGCTGTACCGGCAAACTACAAAATTAATTTTTGTGAACAAGGAGTATGACCCATGAAAAAGTTCTTGACCCTCGCACTCCTCTTGATTTCCGTAGCCATCCTTGCGGTCAGCGTAAATGCAGCAGTCGGCACCGTGGTTTACGGCTACAAAACCGACACCGCTCCCAACCTCGAAGAGATCGACGAATCCTGGGGCGAGCCGTGTATCTACGTGGACAAAAATTCCCCTAACACCGAGCTACACAAGTACTGGACGGAGGAAATTGACACCTGCTACTACACAACTCCGGGAACCGGCGCAGCGGGCAGGACCACTATTCAACCCGAGCCAAGTGACTTCTGGATGTATGTTCTCTATGATCGCAAGAATTTGTATATCGGCATCAAATCTCCCGATACAGAGCCATCAGGCGGTCCCGAAGCGCACCGTGGTGATGGTGCACGCATCTGGCTTCAACCTCTTGATTCAATGGTCGATCCTTATTCAGGGTACGGCGTTGGTGAGCTTACGGAATATGAGCCAGAATATCAGCTCCTTGAGACCTACTACCACTACTACTGGAACATGTCGAAAGATATGAGTGAGGTTGACAGGCTTTATGCATCAAAAAATGTTGATATTGCAAATATATCATTTAAAGACGGATATATGCACGCGATCATTGAGATTCCTCTGTCATTCTACGGTTTAGCCAAGGAAAAGAATCTCAACGGTTTCGAGTTCGGTACTGCAATTATGCGTTGCAGTTCCAGGAGTCCTTCTGACGAGGGTTACGCAGGCTGGCTGTCCTGGGGTGCCACCTTACCGGAATACACTCCCCTGCCCACCAGTGTTAATACCATTATTTTGGTAGACCCCGATGCAGAGCTTCCTGCAGATCAGACCACGCCTATTGAAACCGAAGCTCCTGTAACCGAAGCTCCTGCGACCGAAGCTCCTGTAACCGAAGCTCCTGCGACCGAAGCTCCTGCAACCGAAGCTCCTGCTACTGAGACTCCTGCGACCGAGACTCCTGCGACCGAGACTCCTGCGACCGAAACTCTTGCAACCGAGACTCCTGCGACTGAGGCTCCTGCGACCGAGGCTCCTGCGACCGAGACTCCTGCGACTGAGACTCCTGAAACCGAAGCTCCTGTGACTGAAGCTCCTGCGACCGAAGCTCCTGCAACCGAGGCTCCTGCAACCGAAACTCCTGCGACCGAGACTCCTGAAACCGAGACTCCTGAAACCGAGACTCCTGCGACCGAAGCTCCTGTGACTGAAGCTCCTGCGACCGAGACTCCTGCAACCGAAGCTCCTGTAGCGAGCAACACCGCAAATAAGCCTAATACAGCTCTCAACGTTGGTATAATCGTTGCGGTTATAGTAGTGGGACTTGGCATTGTGGCACTTATTAAGAACAAGAAAAAGAAATAAACTCAAAAAGAGGCTACCGCCGCCTCTTTTTTATTGCATCGGGCGATGTATCTTATTCCACGGATAAGTCAGAAAAGCTTAACTATTTTTTATTGACAATATTTGTATGTGTTGATATAATTATTTCGTAAGGTTATAATTAGCTGGAGGAATATATGAAAAATAACAAATTTCTGTTCCGTATATTCTTTTTGATACTGTTCTCTTTTGCCGCTAACTCTTATCTTGGTGCAGTTAAGTATCCCGTAGTTCTGTATTCTGCTATCGCTGCAATTTTAATCTCCAACATTTTCATCGGATTTACTGACACATCAATCCTAAAAACAAGAATGAAGTTCTGCAATCACGGTGCAGAGTGTCTTTTGATCTTTTGTATGTCGATCGTTATATCGGCAACATATCATCTGGTAACGTTTCTCTTAATTCCGTGGGATCTCGAGCAATTTATCTGGAGCGTTGTAACCACAGTTATTGCTCACGCGATCCTTTTCTGGAACGGCATTATCTGCGTTTATCTCACTGCAGCTCATTTGGGTATAAAGCAGCGTATTATCGGAATCATCTGCGGTCCCATTCCCATCGCTCATCTGTTTGCCCTTCGCAGTATTATGAAAACTGTTTATTCAGAACTAAAATTTGAGGCAAAAAATGACGATCGCGACAGAGAACGGTTAAATGATCAGATCTGCAAGACGAAATATCCTATTGTTCTAGTTCACGGCGTATTTTTCAGAGATTCCAAATATATCAATTATTGGGGCAGAATTCCCGAATCATTGAAACTCAACGGTGCAGAGATCTTCTACGGCAATCACCAGTCTGCCCTTTCTGTCGCCGACAGTGCCGCGGAGCTGGTGGAGCATATCAAAAAGATACTCCAGAAAACCGGCGCTGAAAAAGTCAATGTGATCGGTCATTCAAAAGGCGGACTTGACACCAGATACGCGATACATAATCTTGGTGCGGATAAGTATATCGCCTCCCTCACAACGGTCAATTCTCCTCACAGAGGATGCGAATTTGCCGACTATCTCCTTGACAAGATCCCCGTGGATATTCAGAAAAAGGTGGCAGGAGCTTACAATATTATGGCGCGTCATCTCGGTGACACAACCCCGGACTTTATGGCAGCAGTACAGGATCTCCGCGCAAGCGTTTGCACCGAATTTGACAAGAATACACCAAAGCCTGAGGGCATCCTTTGCCAGAGCATCGGGTCGATTCAGAAAAACTCCACAAGCGGTCGATTCCCATTAAATCTGTCATATCTTATGGTCAATAATTTCGGTGGTGAAAACGACGGACTTGTAACCGCAGATTCCTTTGAATGGGGTGACAAATATACCCTGCTCAGACCAATCGGAGACCGAGGTATATCACATATGGACGTTATTGATCTTGCCAGAGAGGACATCCCGGAATTTGACGTAAGAGAGTTTTACGTGGAGCTCGTGGCAGATCTCAAAAACAAAGGACTGTAATTAAAAAACCGGCACATCAGCAGATTTGTCGGTTTTTTCCATTCCTGTTTTGAGTTTTGTGTTGAAAACTTTTCATTGATATGGTACAATATATTTATTAACAATATCGCGAGGTAATGCTATGCAATCTTTAAGATATTTATATAGAATAGGCAGAGGCCCGTCATCTTCCCACACAATGGGTCCTTTGGCGGCGGCGGTAGCCTTTCTCAAGGAAAATCCGGCAGCGGAAAGCTACAAGGCTATTCTTTACGGTTCCCTTGCAAAGACAGGACCCGGGCACATGACAGACCGGGTACTTGAGGAAGCATTTGCCGGCAGAAAGTTTGAAATCGTTTACGATTACGACACCCCAACAGATTACCACCCCAACACCATGGATCTTTTCGCTTACTCCGGTGAAGCTGAAGTAAAAAAGAGATACTACAGCATAGGCGGCGGTGAGATCATTGCAGAGGGTGAAGCCCCCCACGAGCACAGCCAAGTTTATCCTCTCAACTCCTTTACTGAAATCTCAGAGTATTGTCGCAGTCACGATATTCGCATCTGGCAGTACGTTGAAGAGTGCGAAGGTGAGGAGATATGGGATTACCTTCTCGAAGTGTGGAAGGTAATGCAGAACGCTATCAAGGAAGGCCTTGAGGCACAGGGCATTCTCCACGGCGGAATCGGAACACAGCGCAAAGCACGTTACCTTTTCAGACAAAAGCACATCGACGAAAGTGCTGAAACCAAGATGAATAGACTTATCTGTGCCTATGCTTACGCGGTAAGCGAGCAGAACGCATCCGGCGGTCTTATTGTTACAGCACCCACCTGCGGTGCTTGCGGCGTTGTTCCTGCGACTATGAAATTCCTTCAGCCCAAGCGTAACTTCACCGACGAGCAGATCATTCATGCCCTTGCGGTTGGTGGTGTTATCGGCAATCTGATTAAGACTAATGCATCAATCAGCGGTGCAGAATGCGGTTGTCAGGCGGAAATCGGCACAGCTTGTGCAATGGCAGCAGCAGCGGCAGCGGAGCTTTACGAGCTTGATCTTGATCAGATCGAATACGCGGCAGAGATGTCCATTGAGCACCATCTCGGGCTCACATGCGACCCGATCCTCGGACTGGTTCAGATCCCCTGCATCGAGCGAAATGCAATTGCTGCAATGCGCGCTTTGAACGCAGTCAACCTTGCGGATTTTCTGGCAGACTCACGAATGATATCCTTTGATATGATCGTTAATACAATGTACGAAACCGGCAAGGACCTTAAAGTAATCTACCGCGAAACATCCGAGGGCGGACTTGCCAAGAACTTCAACAAATAACGAATAAATATTCCCACTACCCTTGAAATCCACGTTATTTCTATGGTATAATGTGTCAAATTATTTTCTCTATGGAGGAGCTTTAAATGAGCATAAAGACAAAAGCCACTTCCGGTGCTGACGAGAAAACCCCGTCATTGCCTCAATACTTCTCTTGGGTAAACAATACCAACGAAGGCTCTACGGAAGAACAAACTATAACTAACCTTGAGTATTTCAAATGGCTTCACGACAAGTACGGTATGAAGCTTAAAATATACGCGTGGGATGCAGGTAACCTTGATGGCGGCGGTTACTATGACAACCCATACGAATCAGAAAAGCTTAAGAAGCAGTATCCCCGCGGATACAAGCCCTGCGTGGATAAGGCGGCTGAATTCGGTTGTCGTCTCGGCGTTTGGGGCGGTGCTGACGGATATGGCGATACCCCCGAAGAAGAACAGAAGAGACACGATCTCCTCGTTCATCTCTGCCGCGACTTCGGTTTCCTCCAGTTCAAGTTTGACGCTGTTTGCGGATGGCCCCGCGAGTCATCGCATCCACTTTGGAAAAAGACAATGGACGAGTGTCGTAAGTACGTTCCCGATCTTATCGTTCTCAACCACCGTCTCTGGCTTGGAGAGGCTGAGATCGCTGCTACCACTTTCCTTCTTGAAGGTGTTGAAACTTACATCGACGTTCACACCTACAACACTGTCTCCGGACCTCATCACCGCATGACCCCTCTCACACGTCCCCTTTCCCCCGGAATGCAGAGACTTGCTGAGGACCACGGTGTTTGTATCTCCTCTTACGTGGACTTCTTCGAGGACGATCTCATCATCCAAGCATTCAGCCGTTGCCTTATTCTCGCTCCCGAGATTTATGCTAACCCCTGGCTCCTTCGTGATGACGAGCACGCTCGCCTTGCGAAGATCTACAATGTTCACGCAAAATATGCGGATATCCTCGTAGACGGTATGCCTCTTTCCGAAGAAGAATTCGGAAAGAACGCCGTTTCCAGAGGTGACGATGATACACGCCTTATTACTTTCACAAACGCCTCCTGGAACCCGAAGACCGTTACTATCACCATCGGTGAAGAAATCGCTCTCAGAAACTGCGAAGGTAAAGAATATATCGTTAAGGCTATTCACCCCTACGAAGAATACATCGCTACCGCTAAGGAAGGGGACAAGGTTTCCATTGAGATCGAGCCTGCCCGCGCTGCTCTTATTCTCGTTCAGGAAAAGACCAGATTCGAGAAGGAAGACTTCGTTCTTACAGGATGTAAGTACGAAACTGTTTACGGCCCCGGTGCTGAAGCTGACAAGGTTCGCATTTTCAAGGCTGACGGTGCCATCGGCTCAATCGGTAAGAGATCCGTTGATTACGCCGCAATCGTTGGCGACAACACCATCGCCCGCCCTGTATCTCTCGGCATCCTCAAGAATTCTCCCATTCCCGCAAATATCGAACAGCTTTATGAAGCAACCTGCTTCTCCGCAGACTGCGACTCCCTTGAAGCACAGTCTCTTAAGCGTTCCGGCGAAACAAATATTCCTCAGGTCAAGGCTGCACGCGATGCGTTCTTTAACCAGGAAGCATATACTCAGCGCGGCACAGAGGCAAGAGCAATGTTCGATGGCAAGCCTGACACATTCTTTGATGCTGAATCTGTTTATATGCAGACAAGAATTGAGGGTGGTTGCCTGAGAGTTGACTTCGGCAAGGAATACGATATCAGTCGTATCGAAATCGAAGCATTTGCAGTTAACGAGCCTTGGCACCAGGTACATGAAGCTCACTTCGAGGCTGCTGCCCGCGTTTCAACAGATCTTGCAAATTGGCAAACTGCTCCTCTCGCAGGTGTTGAAACAACCGCCGACCAGTGGACTCTCCCCGTTGTTTTGAGTGGCGTTCACACTATGGACTACTGCGAAGGCAAGAAGCGCACCGCAACATACACCGTAAATGCGACTGCACGTTACTTCAGCCTCCCCTGCCCCATGGATCGCATTTTCTCCTTTACTGCATATGATGCAAACGGAAACAAGATAGATCTGACAACTGCTCACGCAAACAACCTCCTTGCTCCGTTCAATAAGCTTGAGTTTATCTCTGCACGTTCTCTCACTACAAAGCTTCCCGAAGAATATGCTGACGGCGCATATCTCGCTATAGGTACTGACGGTATCCATGGTGGAGAAGGTGTATACTGCGCTATCGAATTCGACGGCAAGGTTGTCGGTGCAATCGATCGTGCTTGCTGCTTCCCTGTAAACAACTGGGAATACAAGACAGCAACTCCCGACAGCGGTCTTACTTATTACTTCGCTCTTACTCCCGAAATGAAGGGTAAGGAAGTCAAGCTTCATGCATTCTATAGAAACGACTGCCAGGTTGTAACTCGTGCTTGGGTGTGTGACAATAATAACAAGAAGCCTATCGCAACCCTTTCAATATAATACTCACTTATACGGGTAGGCAAGAGTCTACCCGTATAGTTTTATTTGAACGTTTATTCGAGAAATGGAGGTTATTATGGATCTCGGATTTAAAATATATTTCAGTGATAAAACCGTGTATGTTCCTGAGTCAAGTCTTAACGGAAAAACTGAGGGAAATGTTACCGTTTATAATACAGCGGTAGATCACGCAAATATAGAATGGATATTTGAAAAAGTAGACAAAGGTGTTATCGTAACACTTTCCGCCAAAAGCGAATCCCCTCTTGACATAGTACGCATTGACAGCCTGGTGTTTGATATGACACCCGGATCTGTAACTGACAGAATACCCTTTTTCGGCACAACCACAAATCACACCGAAACCAGATATCCGTCTGAGTTGGCAGAAAACAAGTCTTATGCCAATAATGCAACCGGATTATTCCCCGACCTTGCTTCTGCGGGTATGGCTATGGCATTCATCGTTCCTTTCAAAAATATGATAGCCACCGGTACTGTAAGAGTTGGAAACACCCTATCGTACTTTGCAAAAACCCTATTCACCGAAGACTATCAGGTATCAAATGCGATCACTACAGAACGTCTCTTTTTCTCTGAAAATATAACGATAGATGAGCTTTATGATGTTTACCGCAGTTATATTCCGAAGAGTTCTTTTCCAATGCCCAAGCTTACCGGCTGGAACACTTGGGATGCATATATGGATAAGGTAACCCCTGATGACATATTTAAGAACCTCGACTTTTTCAAAAACTCAAATCTCAAAAAGTATCTGAATTATATAATCATAGATGACGGTTGGCAGCACGACTGGGGTGACTGGTGGGAAAACGATAAGTTTGCCTGCGGTCTCGACTACGTGGCAAACAAAATCAAAGAGGCCGGATTTACCCCCGGAATTTGGATGGCACCGCTCAGAATGAAAAAAACCGCAGATATGCTCGCCGGTCATATGCACTGGTTCCATAAGGATGACAGCTTTGAAGAAGGCGTAATGCTCTTCAGTGATATGTATTGTATAGACCCTACTGTCCCTGAAGCAAGACAATACATCCTTGACACCTATAAAAAACTATACGACTACGGATACAGAGTATTTAAAATAGACTTTTTGGACAGTGTTCTGATTGCTAAAAAGTTTTACGATCCCACAGCCACTCCTTTCTCTGTTCTGAGAGATCTGATGATCGACATTCGCAAGGAAACAGGAGATGACGTAATTATTCTCGGTTGCTCTCTTCCCGTTCAGTGCGATGCAGACGCTGCACAGTCTATGCGTATAGGAGTTGACATTCATATACACTTCTTCCACGTTGCCTGGGTTGCTGAAACCCTGGCCTGGACCTGGATGTTCAACAACCGCGTTACCAGAATCGACCCCGATTTCCTTGTTGTTCGCGGAGACGAAACCTCAAACGATGACTGGCCGGAACATGACAAGTACGTTCTGCCGCAAAGACGTAGCAAAGGTACTGAAGACCCCTCCAACTGGCGTTGGTCCAATGGGGACAGATTCAATGAAATCGAAGCTGAGACCTGGGCGAATTTTGTTGCTGTCAGCGGCGGTAACATGATTCTCTCGGATTTGATGTTTAATCTGAACGAAAAAGGACTTGCACTCATTGAGAATGCATTTGAAATCGCTCAAGACGAATGCAGACCAATATATCTCCACGATGATATCAGAATTCCCTCTGTGTGGAAATCAGACAAGGTAATGCTGATCGTTAACTGGGAAGATGTTCCATCAACCAAAACGGTAAGCGGCGTAACTGGAAATGCAACTTCAAAAAAGCCGTTTAAGCTTTGTGGAGATAATGCTGTCGTATCACTTCTGCCTCACGAAAGCATTATAATTGAACTTAATTAATATCATAAAAAGGACGCTTCGGTGTCCTTTTTTGACGGGAGAATTCATATAAATAATTGACATTTTGCTGCAGCGGTGCTATAATTACGTTTGTTCGAGCCCTACGTTCTGGGAGGTATTTATGGAAAACATTATCACCAAACGCGCAAAAAACATAACTCTTATGTGCACGCTGGTTTATTTTGCAAGCTATCTGACACGAATAAATTTCGCCGTTATGATGGTTAAGATCTGCGCTGATATGAATGCGCTGAAAACTGAGCTTGCGGTAGTTGTAACAGGTCTGACTATCGTTTACGGAGTCGGCCAGGTCATAAGCGGTGTTATCGGCGATAAGATAAAGCCCCAATATATGCTTACATCAGGTCTTTCTCTGGCCGCAGCCTGCAATATTGCAATGTTTTTCTGCAGTACCATTCCCGCAATGACCGTGGTTTGGTGTATAAACGGATTTGCGCAGTCAATGCTTTGGCCTCCTATCGTGCGTATTATGTCAACATACCTTGCTGACCACGAATACAGCTACGCCGCTGTGCGCGTGTCATGGGGATCATCAATTGCAACGATCCTCCTTTACACCTGCTGTCCTCTCCTTCTTAAGGTTATGGATTGGAAAACCATTATGCTCCTCTGCGCGGCCGTGTGTGTTGCTATTATGATCGCTTGGACTCTCCTTAATCCAAAGTTCCTCATTTCTGCCAACGCTTCCACAAAGAGCAACGAGCAAAATGGGGACCTGCAAGCAACTGTTCCTGTGCCAAAGTTTGTATACCTGCCTATTGCACTGATCATGCTCGGCATTATCCTCCAGGGTACTCTCCGCGACGGCGTTACAAACTGGATGCCCTCTTATCTCTGCGAAACATTTGGTCTTCCCGAGGAAGAATCCATTATCTCCACCGTAATTCAGGCTGTGTTCAGCATTCTCAGCTTCTGGTGCTTCGACTTTTTACACCGCAAGGTTTTCAAAAACGAGGTTATGTGCGCGTCTGTCATATTCGGTGGCTCTGCACTTTGTTCCGCGGCCCTGTATTTTGCAAATATTCTTTCTGCCTCTGCGGCTGTTTCCCTTGTACTTATGGCAGTCATCATCGCTTGTATGCACGGTGTAAACCTGATGCTCATCTCCGTTGTGCCCAAGAGATTCCTCCGAAGCGGCAAGGTTGCAACCTACTCAGGAATTCTCAACGCATGCACATATATCGGCGCATCCGTTGCAACATACGGCTTTGCAGCAATCGCAGAAAACTATGGCTGGAATATGACAATCCTCACCTGGATAATCATCTCGGCCGCAGGTATTGCAGTTTGCCTGGCCGCAGCGCCTCTTTGGAAGAAATTCCGCAAGGAATACGCGGATAAATAAAATATAATTGGACGGGTCTTTGGGCTCGTCCTTTTTCATTCTTACTCCTCTAAACACACATATAATAATTGACATACGAAATTTTTGATGATATAATTATTATGAAGTAATGTAAACTTTGGAGAATGATATGAAAACTCGTTTGTCGCGGAAATTCTGGTGTGCTCTGATAATATTCGGACTTATGGGACAGATTGCCTGGGTTGTGGAGAATATGTACCTCAACGTGTTCATATACAAGATGTTCTCGGCGTCTGCAGGCGACATTTCAGCCATGGTTGCGGCAAGTGCTGTTGCTGCTACAGTTACGACTGTTCTCATCGGTGCACTGTCTGACAGAATAGGAAAGCGTAAGATTTTCATTTGTGGCGGATATATTTTGTGGGGCGTTTCAATTTTCGCATTTGCCCTTCTTCGCACAGATGTGGTCGGAGCAATGTTCCCTGCTGCAGTATCCGCATCTGCTGTTTGCGTTACACTCACCATAGTTCTCGACTGTCTCATGACATTCTTCGGTTCAAGCGCAAACGATGCTGCGTTCAACGCCTGGCTCACCGACAGCACCGACAATTCCAATCGCGGTGCGGCCGAAGGTATCAACGCAATGATGCCGCTGGTTGCAATTCTCGCCGTGTTTGGCGGATTTATGGGCTTCGACCTTAACGAAAGTAGCTCCTGGGTGACAATTTTCACCATCATCGGTGTATGCACTCTTGCTGTGGGTGTGATCGGATTTTTCGTTATTGAAGACAAAGCAGCTGCCCCCTCGGAAACGGGATATTTCAAAAACGTGATCTATGGTTTCCGCCCGAAGACCGTTTCCGAAAACAAAGAGTTTTACTTCTTCCTGCTTCTGTTTATCATTTTTAATATCGCCATTCAGATATTCATGCCCTACCTCATTATTTACTACGAAGTATCTCTCGGTATGGCAAACTACGTTTTCGTAATGGCACCCGCTATTATTTTGGCCTCTGTAGTCACCGCTTTCTGGGGCAGATTCTATGACAAAAAAGGCTTTGGCAAATCGGCCTTCTGGGCTCTTCTTTGGCTCGCTGTGGGATTTATTGTTCTGTTCCTTTTCCGCCAGACTGTCCCTGTGTTCGTGGGTTCTCTCCTTATGATGTGCGGATACCTGTCCGGTATGGCAGTATTTGGTGCAAAGATCCGCGATCTGACACCCGCAGGTAAAGCAGGTATGTTACAGGGAGTCCGTATCTTCTCACAAGTTCTCATTCCCGGTGTGGTTGGACCGTTTATCGGCAAAACCGTACTGAAGAATGCCGAGGTTATCATCAACAACGACGGCACAGAATCCTTTGTGCCAAGCGCGGATATTTTCTCCGCAGCTCTTGTTCCCGTTATTATTCTGGCTGTGCTTCTCATTATCCGACACGTGACAAAAAAGCCTCGAACCTGCACTCTTATGACTGACTTTGCAGGTGATACAGACTGGACTGAATATCCACGTCCGCAGCTGAAGCGCGATTCCTACGTTTCACTCTGCGGCGAATGGGAGCTTTCCGTCAAGAAAAAAGGTGATGAAAAAGCAGTTGGCAAGATAAATGTACCCTATCCCCCCGAATCTGCTCTTTCCGGAATCGAGCGAACACTTAAAGAAGGCGAACGCTGGATATATCGTAAGAATTTCACCTTGGCAGATGGATTTAACAAAGGGAAAATCCTTCTTCACTTCGGCGCGGTGGATCAGATTGCAATTGTTACAGTAAACGGCACACTACTTTCTGCACATGAGGGTGGTTATCTCCCATTTACCCTTGATATAACCGAGCAGATCACAAATGGCGAAAATGAAATCCAGGTTGAGGTTTTCGATAACCTCTACCGCGAACTTGCATACGGCAAACAGCGCCGTAACAGAGGCGGTATGTGGTACACCCCCACAAGCGGTATCTGGCAGGCTGTTTGGCTCGAATCAGTCCCCGAGGATTACATTTCATCCCTACGTCTCACGCCCACTATTGACAGCATTACCATTGACACAGTCGGCGGATGCGCAGAAAAAACTGTGGTTATAAAGACTCCCGCAGGTGAAATTGAAAAGACCTATACAGGCAATCAAATAACAATAGAAATACCCTCTCCCGTCAACTGGACTCCCGAAAATCCTTACTTATATGAATTTACTCTCACATCGGGGGAAGACAAGATCGAATCCTACTTTGCCCTCCGCACAGTGGGAATTGAGACAGCAGACGGTCAGGCTTACATAGCACTCAACAGCAAGCCCTACTTCTTCCACGGACTCCTTGACCAGGGATACTATAGCGACGGTATTTACACCCCCGCCTCCCCTGTCGGCTTCATTTATGACATAACAAAAATGAAGGAATGCGGATTCAACACCCTGCGTAAGCATATTAAGATAGAGCCTGACTTGTTCTATTATTACTGCGACCGTCTAGGCATGATCGTGCTTCAGGATATGGTCAACTCGGGCAAGTACAGCTTCCTTGTTGACACAGCCCTTCCTACCGTTGGTATAAAAAAAGGAATCACCCACTCCGCATCCCCTTATCGCCGGGAAAGCTTTGAAGCTGACTCCCGCGCTACCGTGGATCTTCTTTACAACCATCCCTCCGTTTGCTACTACACCATATTCAACGAGGGCTGGGGACAATACGATGCCGACAGGATCTACGGTGAGCTGAAAGCTTACGATCCCACGAGGACCTGGGACGCAACATCCGGATGGTTCAACGAAAAGGAAAGCGACGTCACAAGCGAGCACGTGTATTTCAAAAAGCTCGATCTTAAGCCGCGTTCAGACAGACCCCTTGTTCTGTCCGAGTTTGGCGGGTACTCCTGCAAGATAGCAGACCACTCATTCAACCTCGACAAAACCTATGGGTACAAGTTCTTCACAGAGCAGCCGGAATTCGAGAAAGCCCTCTACGCCCTCTATCGCGATGAGGTGATCCCAATGATCGACCGTGGTCTTTGCGCATCTATCCTCACCCAAGTCAGCGACGTTGAGGACGAAACAAACGGACTTCTCACCTATGACAGAGCCATTCTGAAGGTTGACACCGCCAAAATGGCGACGGTTTCAGGTGAAGTAATAAACGCATTCAATAAAAAAACTAATACAAAATAATAAAAAGGAGACAAACCATGGGACTTATCAAAACAGCTATTAACACAATCAAAGGCACCCTTGCTGATCAGTGGAAGGAGTTTTTCTATTGTGAAGCTCTTGACAACGATACTCTGGTAGTTCGCGGCACAAAGCAGGCAGGCGGTAAAAAAGGAAACGACAATATCATATCCTCCGGCTCCGGTATTGCTGTAGCAGACGGTCAGTGTATGATCATCGTAGATCAGGGAAAGGTTGTTGAATTCTGCGCAGAGCCCGGTGAATACACATTTGACTCCTCCTCAGAACCCAGCATTTTCTCCGGTGAGCTTGGTGAAGCTATCGGAACAACTCTCAAGACTATGTGGACCAGATTCACATATGGCGGCGATACCGGTAAGGATCAAAGAGTATACTATTTCAATCTCAAGGAGCTTATCGACAACAAGTTCGGTACCCCCACTCCCATTCCCTTCCGCGTTGTTGACAAGAATATCGGTCTCGACATCGACGTTTCTGTTCGTTGCTCCGGTATTTATTCCTTCAAAATCACAAACCCCATTCTGTTCTACACAAACGTGTGCGGAAACGTTACCAGAGAATACACCAAGGACGAGCTTGAAGCACAGCTTAAGGCAGAATTCATCTCCGCCCTCCAGCCTGCATTTGGCAAGCTTTCTTCCATCGGTCTCCGCCCCAGCGAGCTTCCTGCTCACGCACTTGAGCTGGCAGATGCAATGAACGAGGCTCTTTCCAAGAAGTGGAGCGACCTCCGCGGTCTGTCCGTTGTTTCCGTTGCCCTCAACCCCATTACCCTTCCCGAAGAAGATGCAGAGCTCATCAAGAACGCACAGCGCGCTGCAATTATGCGTGATCCTACAATGGCTGCGGCAACGCTCGTTGAAGCTCAGTCTGACGCAATGAGAGCTGCGGCAAGCAATCAGGGCGGCGCTATGAACGGCTTTATTGGTATGAACATGGCTGCAAACGCGGGTGGAATGAATGCAGGCGATCTTTTCGCTATGGGTCAGAAGCAGAACGCAGCAAAGGCTGAAACCGCTCCCGCTGATTCTTGGAAATGTGCTTGTGGAGCAGTTTGCACAGGCAAGTTCTGCGCAGAATGTGGTGCAAAGAAGCCTGAAGACGGCTGGACCTGCTCCTGCGGAAATGTAAACAAGGGCAAGTTCTGCTCTGAATGCGGCGCAAAGAAGCCCGAAGATGCGCCTCTCTACCGTTGTGACAAATGCGGCTGGGAACCTGAAGATCCTAAGAATCCCCCGAAGTTCTGTCCCGAATGTGGCGACTGTTTCGACGAAAATGACAGATAACACAAAATAAATCCAAAATCTATACGATTGGAGGTTAATCTGTGGCTGAACTACTTGAATACAAATGCCCATGTTGCGGCGGCGCCATCGGGTTTGACAGCAGATCGCAAAACCTAAAATGCCCCTACTGTGACACGGAATTTGACATTGATACTCTGAAACACTACGACGAGGATCTTATTACCTCCACCCCCACCGAAGAGGACACAGAGTGGGAATCCAGCGACAACCAGTGGTCTGACGAGGAACAGGACGGTTTCCGGGTGTACTCCTGCGATTCTTGCGGCGGTGAGATCGTTGCGGAAGAAACTACCTCGGCAACATCCTGCCCGTACTGCGGAAATCCCGTTGTAATGAAGGAGCAACTGTCCGGTGTTCTCAAGCCCGACTACGTTATCCCCTTTAAGCTTGACAAAAAAGCGGCAAAGGCAGGGCTGCTCAAGCACCTTTCCGGCAAGCCCCTGCTACCGAAGATCTTTAAAGACGAAAACCACATCGACGAGATCAAGGGTATGTACGTTCCCTTCTGGCTGTTCGATGCTGATGCAGACGCAAATATCCGATACAAAGCAACCCGTGTCCGCAGCTGGAGTGATACCAACTACATTTACACGGAAACACAGTATTATTCCGTAGTACGCGGAGGGGATATCGGTTTTGAGCGTGTTCCCGTTGACGGATCATCGAAAATGCCAGACGATCTTATGCAGTCTATTGAGCCTTATGATTTTTCCGAGGCGGTTGATTTTAAAACAGCT
The DNA here is from genome assembly GCA_015064355.1 of Oscillospiraceae bacterium. Taxonomy (GTDB): domain Bacteria; phylum Bacillota; class Clostridia; order Oscillospirales; family CAG-272; genus UMGS1696. Next base: position 57,769 of record SVSJ01000007.1, read on the forward strand.
TATCTCGCGGGATTTCTTGCAGATAAATATGACATTACCGCCGACGAAAGCGCAAAGCAGGCAAACGCACGAATGAAAAGAAGCACAGAGATAAAATTCGCTGACACAGTTTACGGATACGCCTCTGTTGTTCCCGAAAGCAGTAATGTGAAAATACATAACGGTCAGGCAAAGTATGCGCTGTACCCTGTGTGGATCCTTAACACCACCTGGAAAGACAAGAAATACATCTTCGCAATGAATGGGCAGACCGGCAAGTTCGTCGGCGACCTCCCCATTGACAAGAAGGCGGCATTTCTGTGGTTCCTCGGTCTGACTCCGGTTTGCTCTATTGCAGCTTACGCAGTCTCCCTGCTTCTCAGATTTTTGGGATTCATTTAAGGAGGTCGTGAAGATGAAAAAACGTATTATTTCTGTATTGATCGCGCTAATCCTCCTTGCTTTGCTTACGGTGGTCGTAAGTGCTGACGAATACAACGATCCAGAACTGCTTGTTGACAAGGCTCATATTCTCACGGACAGCGAAGAAGCTGATCTTATTGCGCAGCTTAATGAGATCAGTGAGCGGCATAAAACTAATATTGCTGTTGTAACTATGCCCTACACAATGAACGAAAACGGCGTATTTATGGGCATGACTCCCGAAGCTTGTGCCAATCTGTTTTTCAGAGAACGTGGCTACGGCTATGGTAATTCAGACGACGGTGTTCTGTTCCTTGTCATTATGGATACTCGCGATTGGTATATCACGTCTCACGGCTATGGGGCTTATGCAATTACCGAGGCGGGATACGACCGCCTGGAGAATGAGATCATTCCCTATCTCTCCTCCGGCGAATATGCACAGGCGTTCTCACTTTACGGAGAGATCTGCGACGATCTTATAAGCCGGGCGAGAAATGGTGAACCTTACGGATACGATCCGGATTTCGACTACAACGCTCCTGCAAACAGCCCCACAACTGCAAGTTGGATCGGTGTGTGCGTATTTGTAGGCGTGATCATCTCGGCGATTTCCGTTGGCGTTATGGCGTCTAAAAACAAGAGTGTGCGCATCAAGGCGGAGGCAAACAGCTATATCCGCCAGGGCAGTATGCATGTGACAACCAGCCGCGATATGTTCCTCTACCGCAATGTAAGCAAGATTCGCAAGTCCAATAACAACAGCTCAAGCGGCGGCAGATCCGGTGGCAGATCAGTGTCAAGCGGCCGCGGCGGCAAGTTTTAAGCAAAACAAAAGAGTAGCAATTCGCTACTCTTTTTTGTTATGTTTTATTTGTTCAGCTTTTCGAGAAATTCAGCAAAGTCTGCCATGGTTTTGGGCACGTCAATTCTCTGGGGGCAAATGTCAGCGCAGGCTCCGCAGCCGATACACGCCGATGGCTTCTTGTCATCGGGAATTGCAGCAATCTTCTGTCTTGCACCCCAGCCGGGCGAGAACAGCATCTCGTTATAAATAGCGATCAGCTTTGGAATATCAAGTCCAACGGGGCAAACCTCGCAGCAGTAACGGCAAGCAGTACAAGGAACTGTGCCAAGCATTTCCTTGCCAATGTTAAGGAGAAGCTCCCATTCCTCGTCGGTGAGCTCTGCTTTGTCGGAAAAGGTATTGAGATTATCAGCAAGCTGCTCGGGTGTTGTCATTCCGCTTAAGATCATCGTAACGTTAGGCAGCTTCATTAGCCAGCGGAACGCCCAAGATGCAGTAGAATATTCTGGATGAACCGCTTTAAGCTTTGCCTCGTGTTCTTCCGGCAGTTCTGCAAGTCTACCGCCGCGGACAGGCTCCATTACCCAAACGGGGATTCCACGCTCTGTGAGCATATCATACTTCTCACGGGCGCTCTGGAGCTCCCAGTCAACGAAATTCATCTGCACTTGGCAGAACTCCATAACGTCGCCGTATTTCTCCAGGAACTTGCGGAGAGCGCCTACAGACGCGTGTGTGGAGAAACCAAGGTGGCGGATCCTTCCCAGCTCCTTTTGTTCGAGGAAATACTTGATTATTCCCCTCTCCTCGTCGAAGTACAGCTCGAGGTTATCGTCGGAAACGTTGTGAAGGAGGTAGAAATCGAAGTAATCAACACCGCATTTGTTAAGCTGCTCGTCAAGAACCTCGGAGGGATGTCGGTCTCTCACCTGACCCATATTTCCGGGGTACTTTGTTGCGAGATAGAAGCTGTCACGGGGATAATTCTTCAAAATCTTGCCGATCACTACCTCGGACTGATATTTGTGGTACATATAGGCGGTGTCAAAATAGTTCACACCGTTTTTGATGGCTTCGTCAACAAGCTTTGCGGTAAGCTCCTCGTTTACAGTTTCGTCCTCGAATACAGGGAAACGCATGCAGCCATATCCCAAGGCGGAGAGCTTTTTACCTTTGAAATCGTTATATTTCATATTACACCTCAAAAATTAAACTTTAATTTTGCCGGAGAGAATATCTTTGTAATCTGCCAGGTTAAGTTTGAGAAGCTCGGGGGTATCAAGACCGTAGGGACATTTTGCTTTGCACTGACCGCACTCCAGGCAGTTTTCAATGTTGAGCATCTTTGCCTGATATTCCTCGGTCAGCCACATTGCGGACGGGCTGCGGCGGATCATCTGTGACATACGGGCACAGTTGTTGATCTCAATATCAACGGGGCACGGCATGCAGTATCCACAGCCGCGACAGAAGTTGCCGATAAGCTCACGTCTGTCCTTGTCGATCAGCGCTTTCAGTTCCTCGTCCATTTCGGGAGGGTTGGTGTTGTAACTGATGAACTCGTCAAGCTCACATTCCCTCTGTACGCCCCATATTGGGAGAACGTTATCGAACATCTCCATCCAAGCATATGCCGCCTTTGAGTTGGTTATAAGACCGCCGGACAAGCCCTTCATTGCTATGTATCCCACGTCGTGCTCTTTGCAGAGGCGAACAAGCTCTATTTCGTGATCCGTTGCCAGATAGCAGAATGGGAACTGCAAGGTTTCGTACAGCCCCGACTCAACCGCTTCCTTTGCCACGTTCAGGCGATGGTTGGTAATTCCTATGTGGCGGATCTTGCCCTGTGCTTTTGCTTCGAGCATTGCCTCGTACAGTCCTGTTCCATCGCCGGGCTTAGGGCAAAAAGCAAGATTATGGAACTGGTAGATGTCAACATAATCAGTCTTCATATTTGAAAGGCTGGTTTCAAGGTCACGCCAGAAGCCCTCTACTGTAGTAGCGCCGGTTTTGGTAGCAATAGTGATATGTTCCCGCTCTTCCTTGCTGAATGCGAGTCCGATCTTATGCTCGCTGTCGGAATAATACCGCGCGGTGTCAAAGAATGTGAAGCCTGCGTCGTATGCCTTTCTGAGGAGCATTACTGCGTATTCGTCGCTTACCCTTTGAATAGGCAGGGCTCCAAAGGCGTTTTTCGGGGAGATTATGCCGGTTTTGCCAAGTCTGACTGTGCTCATAGCCACGTCTCCTTAAATTTGTCTTAGTTACTACCATTGTAACATATTTTCAGGGAAAATGAAATAGTTTTTTGAAATCTTCTGCATCTTCCCTGCTCCTCTTCACATATACAAATTTTTATGGTAAAATTATTTCAGAGTGTAATATTTTTGGAAAAAAGCAGTCTTATACTGTTGAAAGGCCTTTACAATTAATTTGAGGTGAATATATGAAATCAACTTTATTATTTGAAGCCATTGGCGGTGCTAAAGAAAAGTATCTTTCGGCAAGTGAAAAAGTGCGCAAGCCCTTTTCACGATATGCCGGTTGGGTAGCTTGCGCAGCTTGTTTTTCCATTGCGGTGATATGTCTTACTCTATTCCGCCCTCAGTCTCCCGGAGAGATCATTGACCCCACGCCAACAATAAGCGAAAGCCTGCAAAAGATAAATCTTCCCTCAGAGTTCAACGTTAACGGCATGGGATACGAGGGATACTCCGCATATGACATTAGCGAGATCACAGGCAGCTCACCATTGGCTCCCGAGAATGTCCCCGAAACTATGCCCGCGTTCAAAAACAAGTCATACAATCCCTATATGACTGCCTACGGGCTTACCGAGCGTGAGTTGCTTGCAGTTGTTTACGATGTACTGGATTTCTTCGATATTAAAATATACGATAACGACTTCACGGGAATCAAAAAGCATCTGTTTACTGATTCAAACGGCGACCCCAGAGGCTTCCTTATTCCCGACGATACTGTAACGAGAATTGAGCTCACTGTGAAGTTTGGCAAAATTGAAGTTACAGCAAATGGTACTGTCACCATTTGGTTTGACAAGGCGCCAATCATCCCGGAAGAATATGATATAAACGTTAATCCCGAGGAGACCCTTTTGTACTGTGCTGAAATGTTCGCAGGCCTTCTCAGATATGAAAAGCCCGTCGTTCTGGGCGACAAAACAGTATATGACGGTGCAGGAGACCCCACCGAGCAGCTTATTAACAAAACTTATGAATACGCAAATTTCTATTTCGACTCGGATGGCAACTTGTCCACAGTTCGTATTTTTAACGATCTTTTGGTTGCAGAAAAGCTTGGCGACTATCCTACCATCACACGCGAAGAAGCGCAGGCTCTGCTCCTTGAGGGAATCTACTATTCCAACTATATTGAAACAGAGTTCCCCGGCGAAGAATATATCGCTCACGTTACCGTCGCATATCGCGGCTCCAATCTTGATAAAACCTGGCTGCCTTATTACAAGTTCTATGTTGAATTACCGGATAAGGTAAGAGACGACGGAAAAAAGACCTATGCAACCTACTACGTACCCGCTATTGATCAGGAATATCTCGAGAGCTATCCCACGGCCGACATTAAGTTTGAAGAATTATCCTAAAGGAGAGCATTATGAAGGATGACGCAATCATTGATCTTTACTTTCAGCGTGATGAGAATGCAATACTCGAATCAGACATAAAGTATGGCGGGTATTGTCGTGCTATTGCCGGGAACATACTCCGGAGCCGTGAGGATACAGAAGAATGTATTAATGACACTTGGTTTAAGGCGTGGAATGCTATGCCACCCACCCGTCCAGACGTACTAAAGCTGTTCTTTGCAAAAATTACGCGAAATCTATCCTTTGACAAATACAAAAAGATGAACGCGCAAAAACGAGGCAGGGGCGAAATTGATATTGCCCTGTCGGAGCTTGAGGAATGTATTGCCGCTCATTCGAATGTTGAGAATGAGGTTAATGCGAAAGAGCTTGAAAATTCAATAAACAGATTTCTTGATATTCTGCCGGAAAGAGAGAGGAACATTTTTCTCAGGCGATATTTCTACGTAGAGAAATCCGGCGCGATCGCCCAGCGATATAATCTCGCACCAAGCCATGTGTCGGTGATCCTCGCAAGAACTCGCGAAAAACTGAAAAAGCACTTAACTGACGAGGGGTATTTTGAGTAATCGTCATCTTACATAAACAAAAAAGAGCAAGGTTTTTAGCCCTGCTCTTTCTTTTTTGATTAATAGTTTTCTGCGTGAACTTCGAAGTATGCCTTGGGGTGATTGCAAGTGGGGCAAATTTCGGGAGCCTTTGTGCCAACCATAATGTGACCGCAGTTACGGCATTCCCAAACCTTAACCTCGCTCTTTTCAAATACCTGTGCGGTTTCAACGTTCTTGAGAAGTGCGCGGTAGCGTTCCTCGTGGTGCTTTTCAACAGCAGCTACAAGGCGGAACTTTGCAGCCAGTTCTGTGAATCCTTCTTCTTCAGCGTCACGAGCAAAGCCTTCGTACATATCGGTCCACTCGTAGTTTTCGCCGTCAGCAGCAGCGCCAAGGTTCTGTGCTGTGTCGCCAATGCCGTTCAGTTCCTTGAACCACAGCTTTGCGTGTTCCTTTTCGTTTTCAGCAGTCTTAAGGAACAGAGCGGAAATCTGCTCGTATCCTTCCTTCTTTGCAACGGACGCAAAATAGGTGTACTTGTTTCTCGCTTCGGATTCACCGGAGAATGCTGCCATAAGGTTCTTTTCTGTTTTTGTGCCGGAATACTTACTCATAAGTGTATCTCCTTTATTAAAAAATTATTTTTCACTTTTCATTAGTATTTTCTGAATAGTGCTTTCAAGTTGTGATTGGGTAAGAGCGCCAACGTGTCCGGTGTAGAGACTACCGTCAGCATTGATGATCAAGGTTGAGGGGAAGGCGTACACGCCGTAGGTGTAAACTCCGTCAAGCTCTGTATCGCAGTACACGGGGAATGTGTATCCGTTGTCAGCCACAAACTCCTTGACCTTTTCTACTGTGTCGCGGTCGCCGTCAGTTGCATTGACCATAACAAATGCCACCTGATCTCCATATTTTTCGTACATATTCTGGAAGTAGGGCATCTCGTTTTTGCACGGTCCGCACCAGGTTGCCCAGAAGTTAACAATAATAGGCTTCCCTGCAAACTCCGAAAGTTTTACCGGGTTTCCGGAGAGGTCATACATTGTAAAATCAGGGATCTGAAGCTCTGCCGGCTGAGTTGTTTCCGGTGGTTCGGTAACGCCGGGGACGTCGGTGGCCGCATCTGTTTCGACGGGTGCCTCGGTTTCTGGAGCTTCGGTTTCAAAAGTTGTGTCAAGTGCTTCGCCAAATGGGTCGAAATCCTCTGACAAGTTGTTATACAGGATCACAGCACCCACGGTCAGTATCACAAGCACAACTAAAACTATAATTAGCTTTAAATTTTTCACGTTTTATCCTCACTCAAAGAGAGCTATAAATTTATGCATAAGTCCAAATGCCATCATAAGACCAACAACTATAAGGAATATGCCGCATACAATATTGATTACTCTGTGGTGTTTTTTCACTACAGCAAAGGCTTTTTGAAGCTGATCTATGAGAAGCGCCGACAAAATGAAGGGTATTCCAAGTCCTAAGGAATACACGAGGAGAAGAAGCATTCCTTCAAGTGATTTTCCCGCGGATGTAGCCTGTGACAATGCCGCACCAAGAAAAGCTCCAACGCAGGGGGTGTGACTGATCGAGTATACAACGCCGAAAAGGAATGCGGAAAATACACCTTTAACCTTAACACCGCTGTTTATTCCTTTGAGGAATGGGAGATGGATGACTTCCATATAAGAGAGACCGAAAATTATTACTATCACGCCGCAGATAATGTTCAGCACGGTTTCATATCTTACAAGTAACGAACCGAGGGTGCCTGCAAAAAGTCCAAGCAGAGTAAATACCGTTGTAAAGCCTAAAACAAAGCTTATAGCACGGACAAAGGTCTTGTACTTTTTATCGGCTCCTGCCGCGAAATATGATATGTATATTGGTAGCATCGGTAACATGCAGGGGGATATAAACGAGATAAATCCCTCGAGGAACGTAAGAAAATACTGCATTTTTGCCTCCAGTTATATCTTTTAGTTTGTCTTATTATCTTTTTTATTATACCATAAATAAATGAAAATGGTATGTATTTTTGTTGAATTTATTTCGCCAGTTCACCGTATATCTGCTCAGCATATCTGACGGTTTCCATGGCATCGCGGGCATATTTGTCAGCCCCTATCATATCAGCGTACTCTTTTGTGAGTACAGCGCCTCCGACAACGATCTTACACCAGGGAGCGTGTCGGCGAAGTTCTGCTATTGTCTCCTCCATTGCTGGAACGGTGGTTGTCATAAGAGCAGACAAGCCCACTAAAGGTGCGCAAAGCCTTACAACTTCTTCCACCACAGCCTCTGGTGACACGTCACGGCCAAGGTCAACTACTCGGAATCCGTAATTTTCGAGAATCAGCTTGACAATATTCTTGCCGATGTCGTGAATGTCGCCCTTAACTGTCGCTATAACGAAGTAGCATTTGTCAGCGGATGCTCCGCTCATATTGGCTTTTATCTGTTCAAATGCCGATTTTGCCGCTTCTGCGCTCATTAAAAGCTGCGGCAAGTAGACGGTTTTGTTTTCAAATCCAACACCAACCAGATTAAGCGCCGGAATAATCTCCTCCTGCACTATAGTAAGGGGGTCAAGAGTCTTGATAAGCTCTTTGCAGATTTGCGCCGCCTGATCTCCAAGACCTTTTACGATAGCTTTCTGCAGCTCGGATTTGTACTGCTCCTCTGTTGCACCGCTGTTTCCGCCCGGAATAATACCGGCAGCTGCAGCAGGCATATTTTGCACAAACTCAATGTATTCTGCGCAGTTTGCGTCAAGCCCCAGAAGTGCAGAGTAGGAGTAATATGCCTTCATCATTTCAATGGAATAGGGGTTCATGATCGCCGCGGAAAGCCCGTTTTCCATTGCAAGCAGAAAGAACGCGCCGTTGAGCACATCTCTTTGCGGTAGACCAAAGGAAACATTTGACACGCCAAGGCTGGTATGGCATCCGAGCTCTTCCTTTATTGTTCGCACAGCGCGGAGGGTCTCACGAGCTGCATTACCGTCAGCACTGACTGTAAGTGTAAGGGGGTCGAAGATTATATCCTTCTTGCTGATTCCGTATTTCTCAGCTTCAGCAAGTATCTTTTTAGCAATTGCTACTCTTCCCTCTGCTGTTTCAGGGATACCGCTCTCGTCAAGGGTCAGCGCAACGATCACACCGCCGTACTTCTTCGCAAGGGGGAATATTTCATCCATACTCTCTTTTTTGCCGTTTACAGAGTTGATCATCGCCTTGCCGTTGTATCGGCGAAGTGCCTTTTCCATTGCGACGGTGCTCGACGTGTCGATCTGCAGGGGCAGGTCAATTATTGCTTGAAGACCGTAAACAGCTTCCGTCAGCATCTTTATTTCATCTATCTCGGGAAGGCCCACATTAACATCAAGGATCTCTACACCGCAGTCCTGCTGGTTGATTCCCTCGCGGAGAATATAGTCCATGTCTCCAGCACGAAGAGCCTCTTTGAAGCGTTTTTTACCAGTCGGATTGATACGCTCACCTATAAGAACAGGCTTTTTGCCAAATTCTACAGCGTGGGTATATGACGAGATCATTGTAGTATTCTTCTCTGTAGTCGTAGCCGGGATAATACCGCGGGATTTCTCGGCCAATGCTTTGATATATTCGGGAGTTGTACCACAACAGCCACCTGCAATTCTGACACCACGCTCGAGAAGTGCGGAAATGTCCTCCGCAAACTCATCCGGCAGTACGTCATACACAGTTTTTCCACCAACAGACTTCGGCAGTCCTGCGTTAGGTTTCAGTAGCACAGGCACCGATGCATATTCAAGGTACTCTTCGACTACTTTAGTCAGAGCCTTTGGTCCAAAGGAGCAGTTAGCACCAATAGCATCCGCGCCCATTCCCTCAAGAAGGGCCACCATAGCAGCAGGCGTTGCGCCTGTCATAAGCTTTCCGTCCTCGCTGTATGCGTTGGAGACGAAAACGGGCAGGTCGCAATTCTCCTTTGCAGCCAAAAGAGCCGCCTTTGTTTCGTAGCTGTCGTTCATTGTTTCGATGTAGATAAGATCCGCACCGTACTTTACACCCAATTTTACTGTTTCGGCAAAAAGTGCAACTGCATCCTCGAAATCCAGGTCCCCATAGGGCTTCAGCATACGTCCGCTGGGGCCAATATCAAGGGCAATCCATTTTTCCTGTGTGCCACAGCTTTCCTCTGCGGCACGACGGGCGTTTGTCATAGCAGAGCTGATGATCTCTTCGAGTTCTTCCGAGGAAAATTTCAGCAGATTTGCCCCAAAGGTGTTTGAGCAAACAATATTACTTCCTGCATCATAATAGGCGCGGTGGATCCCAACGATCACATCCGGGTGAATGATATTCCACCTCTCCGGATATTCGCCGGGAAGAAGGCCTCTCTCCTGTAAAAGAGTCCCCATTCCGCCGTCCAAATACAGTATGTTATTTTTCAAGTATTCGGTAATTCTCATTTGTTTCTCCTAAGCAGGCAGTCTGTTTTGCCGCAAAGCTCACAGGTGTCTACTTCTGTTTCGTCGGGCGCACCGTTTTTGATTCCAATGATCGCCGTTACAGATTTGCTTGGTGACATAAGCATACTTTCGTTTAAAGTCAGCCCGATCTGTCTGGAGCAATCGAGCACACGGAAAATGTCCTCTTGTACCTCGATTCTCAAGTCGCCGTATCCCGGGCTGAATCGCCTGGTTATGCTTCGTCCGCATTTCACAAGCTCATTTTGCAAAAAACAGCAAAACTCGTCGCACAGGCTTTCAATTCGTTCAGCACCTATTGCCTGAAGCATCAGCGCTTTTGAGGGAGATGCGGTGCCGTATTTTGCTATAAGTCTGTCGAGTCCAATTCCCACAGTGGCGGCAAACAATACTGCCCGATCACAGCAATCAAGGCACACCGCAAGAGCGGCAGACTCAAACTTTGCAAAGCCAAAGTCCATAGCATCGCCGTCGCGGGTCAAATCAAAGTAGCTCCAGCATACTCTGTACGTCAGCTCACCTTCAGCTTCAGCCATTACGTCCCTCAAAAGGTCTGTCATTTCGTCTGTTTTTTCTCGAACACCGGCATATCGCAGGATCTCGTCCTCGTCAATTGGCGGTGCGGTATATGTTTTTGTGTATATCATATTCAACCGATAATATCGGACAAATTCTCTTGGATCTTTGCCGCAACGTCAGGCTTGTTCATTGAGTAAACGTGTACATTGGTGATCCCGTTGGCATAAAGGTCGATGATCTGGTCTGTTGCGTAAGCAATTCCCGCCTGCTTCATCGCCGCAGGAGATGTGCCGAACTTGTCAACAAGGCTCTTGAATCGCTGTGGCATAAATGAACCTGACAGCTTGATGGCACGCTCAACCTGATTTCCGTTTGTTATAGGCATAATACCGGGGATAATGGGCACGGTGATACCTGCCTCGCGGATCTTATAAAGGAAGTTGTAAAGCAAGTTGTTATCAAAAAACATTTGCGTTGTGAGGAATGAGCAACCTGCGTCAACCTTTTCCTTGAGATACTTTATGTCTTCACGCTGATTTGCGCTTTCGGGGTGGATCTCGGGATAACACGCTCCGCCAATGCAGAAATCCGCGCCGCTTTCCTTGATGTCGCGGATAAGGTCAACCGCGTGCTTATAGTACCACCCGCTTCTGTCGCTTGCTTCAAGCTCAGGAGTGAGATCGCCGCGCAACGCCATTACATTTTCGATGCCGGCTGCTTTCATGTCACCTATGCGCTCTAACACAGTTTCTCTTGTTGAAGACACACAGGTGAGGTGAGCAAGTGTCGGAACACCATACTGCTCCTTAATATTTCTGGCGATATCAAGAGTGTATTTGCTCGTGCCGCCCCCTGCTCCGTAAGTAACGCTCATAAACGAAGGGCGCAGCTTGGCAATTTCCTCCGTGGCAGTTTTTACGCTGTCGAAGGCCGTGTCAGTCTTTGGCGGAAACACTTCGAAGGAAATTGATAGTTTATTTTGATTAAATATTTCCGAAAGCTTCATAGGAAATTCCTCAATTGGTTGAATGAAAATTTATTCAAATTAATTATACTCCAATACCGTAGACAAATCAAGAGTTTTAAAAAAATAAGAAAAAGAGCGGCTCGGGAGTTCCCAAACCGCTGTTGAGTTATTTTGCTGTGAACCCCTCGATCAAGCTCTGAAGCGATAAATTATGGAAGAAATTGTAGATCTGTGATGATTCCGTAAGCTCCACTAATACTGAATTGTACTCGCCGAGAATGCTGTACTGTGTCACAAGACCCACGGCAAGGCAGATGATCCACGTCCATACGGCTGCGCTGAAAAGGCCAACAAGGAAACCAAAGAAACGGCCAACGCCTTTGAATGCAGGATCCTTCAAAAGCAGCATTACAAGTGCCTTAAACAAGAGCATCAGCAAGAGAGCTGCCACAAATACGATAACGCAACCTGCGGCAATAGCCAAACCATTGGCAATTGGAGTGGATATCTTATCAACAAATTCCGCGATAGCCTCTTCACTTATGATTTCAGATTTCTCAATGGAGCCTAAAATAGCTTCGATGCTGGTACCTGCCTTTTCGAGAAGTGATGTGAGAGATTCTGGCAATTTATCAACGAGGTCGCCGACTGTAAGACTTCCAACAGTCTCTCCAACAATGCTGTCAACAACATTTCCAACGAAATCTGACACTTTTTCGTAGATCACCTCTGTGGCAAAAAGCTGTCCGACAACAGGGCCGAAAACTATAGCCGCGCCAAACGACACAATAGTAACCAGCAGATTTAATACCGTTTTAAAGCCCTTGAAGGTGTTAACAATAATTATTAATAGAATTATGGCTGCTAAAATAGCATCAAGCAACAAATTCATAATATCTCCTGTGGAAGTCCGCAGTTCTGCAGAACATATTAATGCTGAATTATTATACCATTTCTTCAGTTCATTGTCAATAAGGGGTATGGTTGGTGAAAAAAGCAAACTCCCCGATTGCTCGAGGAGTTGAATACACTATTATTTGATTATATAACCGAGATTTTCACCGATTGCATTTTTGGTAGTGAACCAAACAAGCTCATCTTTTGCCTCTTCTTCATCGATAATATAGCCAATTCTCCAAAGATCATCACCAAGATACTCTTGATAAACTGCCTCATATGTTCCGGTTCTTGTTCCGGGGGTACTGTCGAATACATAACCGTCGCAGTTTGAATTTATTGAAATTTCTCCATCATCTTCGACAGTAAAACCATATAAGTTGAACGAGTGAAGGAAGGATTCAGCGTCGCTGTTTTCCTTGCCTGTGAGCTTAACCGTAAGAACGATCATCTTTTTAGTTAAATAATCGGTTTCGCCAAAGCTACTGAAACTGTTAATTCCGTCGCCGCGGATATATTCGGTTCTCGCGTACGGAACAAACTTTCCACTCTCATCGATAAATTTTTCGATAAATCTGTAGTTAAAGAAATTGCCCTTGTCAAGTCCCGCAACAGCATCTCTTATTTCTTTTGATACGACGGTGATTTCAGTGGTTTCAGTATCAAAGTAGCCTTTATGCTTGGCTGTATCTCCGACTGAATACATATCCGCGTAATATATGGGGTTAGGCTCACTGTAGTGGACTTTTGGAATATTTGCACCACCGCCCTTTGGCTCATTGGAGATTGGCAGAGCTTCCGATGTTTCGTTTGTAAAGCTTACAGTAATTTTCTCGGCAATATTTTTCAGCTCGTCCACGCTGACTCCGTAACTAACGTATGCTTTTATGACAAGCTTTTCTTCCTCAAAAAGAAGGTACAGCATTTTGTTATAGAAATCAGCATCGCTTCCAAATATGATGTATCCCTTGCTCGAATCTGTGCTAAACTCTTCAGTGTATTTCGCACCACCAAGCAAGTCCTCAAAGCTATCTCGAAGCAGGTCATGACCGATAAACGTAATGGATTTTGTGAACTCCTCGTTCCTGTATTTATAAGGTGTCGCAAGATCCACATACATGTCTTCGGGCATATAGCCGAAGTTTAGCTTTACACTAACCTCACCTTCTTCTGCTCGCCAGGCGAGTGCAGGTCTATCGGTGCTTTCCACGGGGCGATCAGTCTCATTGCCTCCGATAGATGCTTTTATCTCAACCTCATAACCTTTTTGTTCCGCTCTGAATTCAATAAAGTGAGATACTGCAAAAACACCGACTGACAGGACAAATATTGCCACGGCCGCAACGAGCAGTTTTGCTGCAATCATAGGTCTTGACACTCTATGATTAGACAAGATTCTTTCCTCTTTTTCCAGTGCAGCCAGGAGATTCGCTTTTTTCATGTTATATCTTTCTGAAAATTCATGGTTTTCTTTCATAATTACCTCCTATAATGATTCTTTCAATATTTCTGCAAGCATTTTTCTTGCTCTTTCATATCGTTTCTTCACACAGTTTGCGGTCAATTTAAGAACAGCCGCAGTCTCATTCACCGACAAGCCATATATTAAACGGCAGCGGATAATACTGGAATATTTATTCGGAAGCGTATCAATAAGATCTGCAATGTATTCAGGCTCATCGAAATCAGAAAACACAGGATCAGCTTCGTCTATATTGCAGGTATGCTCACGCTCTTTCTTATTCCTACGGTAAATGTCTATGGCTGCGCTTTGGAGTGTTTTTTTGACATAGCTCTTTGTCTGCGGAGATTCTATATCTTTTAGGTTATTTCTGTTTCGAATAAGCCTGATAAAAGCCTCATGCACCGCGTCCTCTGCCAAATAATCATCTTGCAAGATATCTCGGGCTTCATAATACATTGACTGCTCGTATTGGGAATATAGCTCCGCGATCTTGCTTTCATCATCACTTTGCATTTTCACACCTCCTTGTCATTGTCGCGACATATATATTAACGAATTCTTCTGCCGATTGGTGACAAATGTGATAAAAATTCTCAGAAAAACGAAAAAACGGTTAGACATTAAAATCTAACCGTTTAGTGTTGGCGTATACCTATCTTTCCGAGCCGTCGCCAGCTAAGTATTTTCGGCACGACAGAGCTTAACTTCTGTGTTCGGAATGGGAACAGGTGGACCCTCTGCGTAAATCACACCAACTCTGCACCT
>SVSJ01000048.1 GCA_015064355.1 Oscillospiraceae bacterium
TCTAGCGTGACAGGCTAGCGTTCTAACCAACTGAACTACCGGGCCATATGGAAACAATAGGGCTCGAACCTATGACCCTCTGCTTGTAAGGCAGATGCTCTCCCAACTGAGCTATGCTTCCATAGTTACTTGTCAGTAGATTTCTCTCACCGACGGATGTTATTATACCACAGACATTTTTGTTTGTCAATACTTTTTTGAAAAATATTTTGATATATTTTTCAAGTTATTTTTCAGAGTCCCAAACTTGTGACATAAAGACTCAGAAAACGACAAACTGTCTGCCGCGCCAAGGGGCCTCTCCGCTCGGCACGGTTGACATTATACCATAATGACTTTGTGTTGTCAATATGTTTTTTGATATTTTTTAGTTTTTTCAAAGTCTGTCAAGCCTTACCGGAAAGCTTCGGAAATCTCGAATCAAAAACAAATATTTTGTCGATGATTTTGCCAAACATTGCAATAAGTGGTGCATTTATTACTGTTATAACTATAGTTCCGATTCCGAATCCACCGAACCCGCCTGTGAGAGTGAATGAGAAAACCGCTGACAGAACAAGCATAACGATATCGAAAACAAGCTTCACTTTGTTTTTATCAAGCTTGAACTTGTCCGCAAGCTCACACACAACAAGCTCGTAGATCTGAACAGGGAGAGTTGTGCGGAAAATGAACGCAACCGCCATTGTGGTAACAAGCTCGCCGAGCACGAACATAACTATACGAAGCACAAGATCCTCGTAAGCACCGTTGCCGCCAAACAAAAGGAACCAGCCGTCAAGAGCCCATCCCGAAAGTACAGCCGCACCGAAGGATAAGATATATCTGGCCTTAAAGCGTCTCATAGCCACACACGCAACAAGAAGGATGATCGCCTGCCACGCATACTCGGATGTTCCCTGAGTAAACCACGGAAAAACATCACGCAACCACACGTGGAAAATATACGGCGGTGCCGCGATCATAGAAAGACCGAAATTCGCCTTTGTGCACATACAAACGCCGAGAGCGCAAAAGATTATGCCGATGACCCACGCCGCCTCGTTCATTTTTGTTATCTTTTTCATTATTCTGACTTCTCCCGAGAAAATATACCAAAAAATTATATATCATGTGTCGAAAAAAATCAAGTGCCTTTACCCTTTTCGGGAAATTTTGCGACCCGCCCGGTAGGATCGGTCATATAATCTCCCACCCGGTCATATTATTAATCAAAACAAATTAACAAAAAACACAGCGGGGTATAAAAATGGCGGAACAATTATCTATCACAAACGAATATTGCAAATCATATTTGCCTGAAGGGGCACTCGGCAGATCCTCCGGCAACAAGCTTAATCTGCAAAGCCGCAAGGCTTTTGAAGAGGCGGCTTCCCGTGGCGTGATCCTCGAATCCACATGTCTTATGTGCGACTGCACCACGATGCAGCTGTCCGTTGATCTCCCCGATGGAATACGGGGAATCATCTCAAAGGACGAGGCCTGCTTTGTGCCAAACGGAACGTCAAGCGGCGGCGAGATCAAGGATATAGCCATTATCACACGGGTGGGAAAGCCGGTTCAGTTCAAGGTCACAAACATCAGCGAAAACCAGCGGGGAGAAACAGTTGCCACCCTATCGCGCCGTGCGGCACAGGTAGAGTGCTACCGCAAATATCTCTCCACCCTCACCCCGGGAGATATTATCCCCGCCAGGATCACCCATCTCGAGCCTTTCGGGGCGTTTTGTGATATAGGCTGCGGGATAATTTCCCTGCTCACCGTTGACAAGGTGTCCGTTTCCCGCATTTCCCATCCTGCCGACCGCTTCAAGCCCGGGGAGTTTATTTACGCTGTGGTCTCATCTGTGGAGGACGGGCGGATATATCTGTCCCACCGTGAGCTTCTGGGAACCTGGGAGGAAAATGCCGCCGCCTTTGCCCCCGGGCAGACTGTTACGGGGATAATCCGCTCTGTTGAAGATTACGGAGTTTTCGTGGAGCTTTCCCCCAATCTTGCGGGGCTGGCAGAGCTTTACGACGGTGCCACACCGGGGCAGTGCTGCTCGGTCTACATAAAGAGCATTATTCCCGAGCGGATGAAGATAAAGCTTGTGCTGATTGACACCTGCGGCGAGGCGGAAGCTGCTCCCTGCCGGTACTACGTTGACACGGACAAAGTTCGGCACATAGACAGGTGGCTCTATTCCCCCGTCGGATGCAAGAAAACCGTTGAGACAGTATTCTGCGATGGTGTGGCAAGCGTCGCAGGGATGATGTGAAAGAATAATAATTGTAGGCGGGGGGTCATCTTCCGCCGCTTTCTTTCGAGAAAACAACCGTGTGTTGATAAATTCTCAACAAACGAGAGGTGGACATCCAATGAATATGTGATATAATATAATCACAGACCGGTCAAGCAAACTCAAAGGAGAAACAAAAATGTCATTCAAAGACAAAATCAAAGAACTGCGAAGAAAGCAAAACCTTACACAGGAACAACTGGCTGAATTGCTCTCCGTGTCCCCTCAAGCTGTCAGCCGCTGGGAAACCGGCACCGCTATGCCTGATATTTCTTTGCTCATACCTATGGCAAACCTTTTTGACGTTACAATAGACGATCTGCTTGGACGAGAAACTGAAAGATCTGCTGAAATGGAAGTTTATAAGGAACGAGTACGCGAACTTTCCAATAAGGGCAGTATTCCGCAGCTCATAAACCTAAGCAGAGAAATGTCTCAGAAATATCCAAATGATTTCGTTTGCCTTTCCAACCTTTCTCACGCTCTGATCATGCAGTTGTATAAGGGTAGCGGCGCGGAAATTGATGAAAGCAATGCCAAGGAAGCAATAAATATCTGCGAGCGAATTTTGAGAGACTGTACAGATGACAAGATAAGAAGTGATGCACTGCAACACCTTGTCATTCTCTATTCCCATCCCACAGCATGGCCTGCCGTTGCAGATGAAGAAAAAGCAGTGAGCCTCGCAAATTCTGCCACAAGTTTTTGGACGAGTAAGGAATTCCTGCTTGAAACGGCATATTCTACTGAAGGAAGCAAAGAAAAACAGTTGGCTGTAAAGCACAACAATATTATAAACCTTCTCGATTGCATTACACGTAATATTTATAAGGGAAATTACAACGATCCAAAAGATAAGCTATCTGCCTGTGAAAGTGCACTGACTTTATGGGAGACAATCATTAGTGATGGCAATTACTTGTTCTATCACTGCCGTATCAAAGACATATATGAGCTGATTGCTACGTGCCATGCAGAGATGGGCGATGCGGAGGAAGCTGTACGCGCGCTGACAAAAGCAATGCATCACGCAAAGCAGTCTGATAATCCGCCCTGCGAAGTGTTGAAGTTTACAAGTCCACTTGTAAGATACGCAACATCCGATATGTCTCGGACATCGAAAAACTATTCGGAAACCAATGCAGAACTTTTGCGAAGTCAGGTCAAATACAACCGGGTATTCGATTTCATCCGTGACGATCCGGAATTTATTGAACTGATGAACTAAACAACAAAACGGTAGGGATCGCTCCTTACCGTTTTCTTTATCAACCATTCGTTTAATTTTTCAACCGAATATGAACAACGCGGTTATTGCGTACTTCCTGTCATTCTGCTATAATTTAATCAGAACAAGCGCTTGTCACTTCATTTCGGAGGAAATAAAATGGATATCAAAATCAACGAACAACTGAAAAAGCTGCGCAAAGAAAAAGGCAACACTCAAGAAGATTTGGCACAGCATCTCGGCATAACCGTTCAGGCAATTTCCAAATGGGAGAGACAGGAGGGCTACCCAGACATCACTCTGCTCCCCGCTATTGCCGCATTTTACAACGTGACCGTGGACGATCTTTTGGGCGTAGGCGAGATCGAAAAAGAAAAGCGGCTCCGTGAGTATTGCGAGAGATCCTCAGAACTTGCAAGACAGGGAGACAACTCGGGACTTCTCAAGTTATGGACTGAAGCAAACCGAGAATTTCCAAACGAACCAAGAATCATGAGTCCGCTTATGTATGCGTTAAGAAAAGATGGTTCGCCAGAAGGCATCGACAAAGCTATCGAATACGGTAAATATATTTTAGCCAACTCAACTGACAGCGCAATCCGTTCAAATGCAATTCATTGTCTTTGCTTAATTTACTCTTACAATAAAGAGGACAAGATCGAAGCTCAAAAATACGCAAGAATGGCAACCACTTACTGGGTTACTGAAAATGAGCTTTTACCACACACTCTTGAAGGGGATGAGGCGGTAACTGCACGTCAAAACAATATATGGAAGACGATGGACTTGATATCGGTCAATTGCTTTTATATGGTCGGCAAAGGTAATTACACACCCAACGATGCCATAAAAGTGTATGAATATATTATATCATTACTTGAGCTAATTTGCCCCGACGGAGACTTTGGCTTCTATCATTGCAGAATGCGCCATTGTTATTTAGAACTAGCGAAAAATCATCAGATTCTTGGTAATACCGAAAAGAGCGTACTCTGTCTTGAAAAATCAGCATTTCACGCTATAAAATTTGACACAAGAAAATCGGGAATGCATACCTCGTTTATGATCAACAGACTTTTTGATGACATAAATGAATTTTCTAAAGATTATTCATCAAACGAATGCGGACTGGTTCTCGCAGAACTCCAAAGTAACAGATATGCCGATTATGCAGATGATGCGCGTATGAAAGAGATATTAGCAAAGCTTGAAGCTATTGCAATACTCTAAATAACAAAAAACGGTAAGGATCACTCCTTACCGTTTTATTTTTTAGCTTATTTTGATGTAGTACGCGATCATTGCCACCACGGTTATTGCCGCCATAACTGCCCAGGCAACAGCCGGCAAGTATTCCGCAAATCCCTTGCCACCGCGCTCCTTTATGTCGAGGAATCGAAGCACGGGAATTGCCGCAAAGCACAGGGCAAACAAGGGGAACAACACGGAAAGGGGGATAACCTTCGCGTAAAGATAGAGAAGTCCGATGATCACAGCAAGTACGCACACTCCAAGCTCAATGTACTTGAACTTTGTAAACGGCTTTGTTCCGGGAATCACGTTCTGCTTTTCTTCCCATTCTGTACGGTTGTTATTTGTATTGTTTTTCATATGCTCTCCTCTTTGCTTTGGATTCAGCCCGAAGCTCTCTTTCTTCTCTGTCACGGCGTGAAAGAAGAATTATCACGATAAATGTCAGTGCCGCAACAAGCAATCCAACCACCGCAATAACGGTAGTTCTGGTTGGATCCTCGTCCGCTTCCGGCTCTGTCGCACCTGTGAACGCATCAGCAAGCTCATCGTCAGAAAGAGTCAGACTATATGCGTCAGCGGAAAGAAGCTCAAAGCGTACATTATCGTTTGCATATATCATTACACCGATATAGCTTACTTCGTCGCGGTGCTCATATCCGGTCAGATCACAGGACACAGTCTGCATCTTTGATAATTCAACGCCCT
Organism: Oscillospiraceae bacterium; assembly: GCA_015064355.1. Taxonomy (GTDB): domain Bacteria; phylum Bacillota; class Clostridia; order Oscillospirales; family CAG-272; genus UMGS1696. Next base: position 5,469 of record SVSJ01000048.1, read on the forward strand.
CTGCAAAGAACTCGCCCCTATAATCATCGGAGCCGATAACGAACACAACCGAAGCCTCGGAATAAGACTTCGCGTCATCCGGAAGAGCCAGGGCAAATGTGAACCGGATCTCGTCAACCCCGGTCAGGTCAACTGTTTTATCAAGATTACACAGGGTGATTCCCGCTCCGCCGTATTCCTCGCCCGCAAGCTGGGTTTTCAGCACACGCAAGTAATCCCCCTCAAAAATATCGCTGTATCCGGTGAGGCATGACGCAACGCCGCCTCCGGCTATCCATCCGTCAGAGTGATGCTTATCGGAGAAATCCCACACGGTGTATTCACCGAGCGCGCTGTCCGAAACAGAATCTGCGGCTGCCACGGACTCGAAAATATATCCAACATCTTCAGCGGAATCTTTAAGTATAGCATAGAAGTCTCTGTTATTCCTCAAGGATATATCCTCAAGAGACATAAACACAACGTCAGCGTTTTTCAGCTTTCCTGCTATTTCAAGGTAAGAGTTCACCGCAAATCCCGCAAATGAATAGTCACTCATTACCGTCTCGCTGCCCGCAATAAATGAGGAATAGTCACGCATAAGCTCGTCGTAATACGGACGGTAGAAATACATAATTGAACCAGGGGCAGAAATGCCTATGTTACCAAGATTACGGACAAAATCCTCCGGCGCATCCACGTCGCCGCTTCTGTTGTCAAGACAGTAGAGGAAGGTCCAGGGAATATTCCCCACTCGCTCGATACCGTGGGCCAGCATAACACCGAGAACCCTCTCGGAAAGGTGATTTCCACCTCCGGAAACCGCTCCAAATGGCACGATCACCGAAATATCCGGGTGGCTGCCGAATGCCGCGTTATATGTGATCCTGCACTGTTCAGCAAGGTCTCTTGCGTATTCCTGCAAGCTCTTTGAGGTGAAGCTACCTACGTTAAACGCATCGTTTACCACCTTACCCACAACAAATCCCGCAATATCGCTATATCGCTCGGAAATATATCTGACGATTGCCGCGTAAAGGCCACGTGACTCTTCGGTGTCTATGCAAATGCCGTGATTCTGCGCCTTACCGCCATATGTAAGTAAGGGGATTATCTCCTCTGATGTAAACCGCAGATACACTCTCACGCCAACGGAAATATAGAAGTTTATATCTCTGTCAAGCTCTTCAATAAGCTCCGCTGACAAATTGGTCTTTTTAACGGTGATTTCGCCGTTTTCATATACCGAGTATGTAAGTGAGTAGGCCGATTCCTTTTCACTTTCTACGAGAAGTCTGTCAAGGGGAATGTCAACGATTATATGTGAGATATTTGATTCAAATGCTCCCGCAGGTGCCGCGCCGTGAAGTCCCACCTGTGACATGGTGTTCTCCGCAGGCTCTGCGCCATCGAAATATCTTGGAGCTGATATGGGAATGGTCTTATCCCCAACCTCAATTGCCGCCATAAACATAAACGTATCAGCAGTCACAGGATAGGAACGGAGATCAGCCGTATACTCAAATCTGGTGGAAACCTTGATACGACCGATTTCCACAGCCTTTGCCATATCCGGGTCATGTCCCGTGAGGCCGAAGAATACGATGCTTCCGTCCGAATACGCTTTAGCCGCATCTCTGGCAACAGTACCTTCAAACTTCACAGTATTATCCTTTCTGGTTATTGAGTCAAGGGTGCCAACAGATCTGTCAACATCTATTTCAGTAATCTTGCTGTCGTATATACGTACCGAATCAAGATTGAAGCTTTCTTCGCACTCCACGCCCTCGAATGTCAGGGTGTAGGACATTACCTCTCCCGCGATCTTCACGGGAATGGTGAACAGCCCTCCCTCGGTCATGGAGATCTCGCTTGAAACAAACGCTCTGTTCTTTATGTTGTCAGTATAATCTATCTTCAATGTCAGCTTGCCGGATTCAGCTCCGCTGACTTCGATCACAAAATATGATGTAGCATTGTCAGTCAGACGATCAAAGGTAACGATTCTTCCTTTAACGGCAGCGTTACCGTGATCTGTTGGAATGATCTGACCGGGAGTGTCTGTAAGACGTCCCTCAAGAGCGGTGAGGCTTCCTGCCGCAAAGCGTTCTGCAAGCTCAAATGCCAGAGGCGCCCGCTTATTAACAAAAGGTGTCGCAATTCTGATCTGCGTCGGCATTGTGTCCCCGTCAAAGTAAACAGTTACGCGCAAGGTTTCCGCGTATCCGTACACCTCTGACAGATCCACATATACCATATACCAGTCGCTTGCAGTCTCTGTATCCTCAACCGTCATAGAGGAAGCATAAGCTTCGTCTGAGGTCACAAGCTCAATGTACACAGAGTAGCCGTGATTTATCTCAAATCCGCCAATTACCCCGAGCCCAAATCCCAGCGTAGAATAATCGTTAAGCTTGATCTTTTTTTCGGTCAAATCAAGCTCCACCGTAAGCCCGTCTCCACCGCTGTATTCCTTTGGTGTATATGCGCAGGCCATTACTATATCGTTTGAGCGTCTTCTTCTGACTTCATCAGCTTCTCCCGAAACTGACAAAGCATCTTCGGAAAGCTCGAACTTTTTGACTCCTCGCGCCACCGATTCAATAGGTGAGAACAATGCGGTCTCGTCCCCTGTGTATCCGCCAATTGAATATGACAGAACCTGCCCAGGCTGTTTTTCAGCAGCAAAGGCCACAGATGTCAAGAGTACAGCTAACACAATAAGAATTATCGGATAGATCCTTTTCATTGCTCTCTCCTTTCGTAAATTTTTGTTTATCTCTTTTTTGAAAGTGTATTTATCATTTCACCGTTCACAAAAATCCAAACTTCTCGCTCTTCATCTGCGTACACGGTGTATTCAACCACACGTCCGTCAGCCCAAGCACAGTCAACAGTAAAGCCGCCACGTGCCGCAAGGCCCTTGAAAGAGCCAGTCTGCCACTCGCCGTCATCAGGAAGCGCGGGCAGAAGAATTATATATCCGTCCTGGCTTTGAATGAGCATTTCCGCTATGGCAGCCGCACCGCCAAAGTTTCCGTCGATCTGGAATGTATCTCCCACCCCTGTTTCTTCGTCATACGGAATAGGAGTGGTAATTCCATCTTTAATGGTCCACATGGGGTGGTTGTCAAACATATTGGGAAGAGTGCAGTTTGTTATAAGCTTCCGGAGGCTGTCGAGGCATTCGTTTCCTTCACCCAGTCTTGCAAGGTTCAAGGCCACAAGGGATCTGGACCAACCGGTGTATCCTCCCCCATGCTCGATTCTCCGATGGAGAGTGGTGCGGGCTGCTTCTCGCAGTTCAGGGGTGTTTCTGTTTATCTGATTTGATGGGAACAGACCATACAATGGAGAAAGATGTCTGTGCCCGGGTTCCCATTCATCATAATCCTCACTCCATTCCATGATTTGACCAAGCTTTCCTACACGTGTGGGTGTAAGCTTAGCTGACTTTTCTCTGAGATGCGCAGCAAATTCACTGTCGATTCCCAGTTTTTCCGCCGCCATTGCAGTAGTCTCGAACACATCGCGAATGATCTGGTTATCCATAGTAGGACCTGCGCAAATCGCTTCACGTGATCCATCAGGGAGGAGGAACCAGTTTTCCGGGGAATTTGAAGGACAGGTTACAAGATAGCCGCTTCTCGGGTCTTCCACAAGGAAATCAAGGAAGAATTCTGCAGCGCCCTTGAATATATCGTAGTTCTCGCGGAGTACATTAATGTCACCGGAGAAATTATATCTCTCTGTAATATGCTGTGTGCACCAGGCACCGCCGCACATAAATGAGCCCCAGTCTGCTCTCTCTCCGGGAGCGGTAAAGCCCCAGGGGTTTGAAATAACGTGGGCAACCCAGCCATCTGTCCCATATTGAACCTTTGCTGTACGCTTGCCGTGTTCGGAAATGAATCTGATAAACTCAATAAGGGGCTTGGTCAGTTCCGGCATACCTGTAGTTTCCGCAAGCCAGTAATTCATCTGCAGATTAATATTAATGTGATAATCCGCTGACCAGATCACATCATAATCCCCTGCCCAAAGACCCTGCAAATTTGCGGGAAGAACGCAGTTATATGACGAGCAGATCAGCAAATATCTGCCAAAGGTAAAGTACTGTAAAAGAAGTGCGTTGTCACGTTCTCCGGACAGTAGCCTTCTAATACGCTCGTTTGTGGGAATAGTTGCGACCTCATCTGCTACGTTAAGCTGAATGCTCGCTCTGTCTAAGAATGAGTTGAGTATCGCTGCACTGCTCTCGTACGCTACATCAAAATCAGTATCGAAGGCAGCATCCACAGCCTCTTTCGCTTTTGCCAGAGGAATCTCCGGATCGTTTGCAGGTCTTGGCAAACCGTCAATTCCGGGTTTAACATAAGTGGTGCGGACGTCAAGAACGATACGCACTCTCGTCGCACCATTCACTATGATTCCCTCTTCATCAGCTGATGTCGTTCCGTCGCAATCAATCTTTCCGTACACCGCGTAAGCAATAGAATCGGCAAATGCGTGACACAAGGTAATTGAATCTTTGCTATATTGAGCCTTCTCATACAAATTAGCGTATGTAATCTTTGCGTCAAAAGGAGAATCACATTTGTACTCCGCCACCAAAACACCAAGATCAAAGGATGTGAATGCGCGGTTTACAAAATGCTTTCCGCAGGCTGTATATTCCGCCGTGGCAAGTCCGCCATTCAGCGCAAGAGAGCGAGTATAATCCGAAGGCAGGTCTTCTCCCACACCGTCAAATTCAATATGCACCTCTCCGGCTGTCTGGTATGAGCCGTAGTCGGCATTAAGTCCGCGTCCGAAATTGCTTCCCTTTCCGCGGCACACCATATATTTGTAGGTCAGCTCACTTCCACGCTTATTATCTCCCGAGAATATCGCTTCCCGGATCTCGGAAAGATGTTCAGCGCATTCGGGGTTATCTGCATACGGATCAAATCTGCCGTTCCAAAGAGTTTCCTCATTTATCTGAATAATATCGCAATTTACTCCGCCGTAAACCATGGCGCCAAGTCTACCGTTGCCAAGGGCCAAAGCCTCAGGCCAACGTTTTGCAGGTTTTTTATAAAACAATTTCATTATGCACCTCCGGCAAGAATGGAACTACTCAACCATATATTAACACACCCACCCTCGAAAGTCAACAAAATAGAAAAATAATATTGGTATATAAAATAATGTTGCAATTTGTTAAAACAATAGGAATTATTTGCCGCTATCTAAAAACAAAAATTCCGTATACCGATGAGAAAAAGGGGTGATTTGACCTCAAAAAAGGGAGAAAACGAGAGGTTTTGCTAATCTAAATTAAAATAATCGGATTTTTTTCAAAAAAGGTATTGACAAACGCCCCCGGAAGTGTTATAATCGTCCCGTTCGAATAAATTAACTATATTTTTGGAGGAATAAGTATGTCCACATTCATGGCTAAGGCCGAGACTGTAGAACGCCGTTGGTACATCCTCGACGCTGCTAACAAGCCTCTCGGTAAGACAGCTGTTACCGCCGCTAACATTCTCCGCGGCAAGCATCGCCCTGAATTCACACCTCATGTTGACTGTGGCGAATTCGTAATCATCATCAACTGCGACAAGGCAGTTCTCACAGGCAAGAAGCTTGATCAGAAGTTCCATCGCACACACTCCGGCTACATCGGTGGTCTCAAGGAAACATCCTACCGCAAGCTCATGAACGAAAAGCCTGAAAAGGCTATGCAGCTCGCAGTTAAGGGTATGCTCCCCCACAACACCCTCGGTGACAAGGCTATCACAAGACTCAAGGTATACGCAGGCTCCGAACACAAGCAGCAGGCTCAGCAGCCTGTTCCGTACGAAGTTGAAATATAAGAAAGGACAGGTATAAATAATGTATACAAGTGCTAAACCTTATTTCTATGGTACGGGCAGAAGAAAGAGCTCCGTAGCTCGCGTTAGACTCTATCCCGGTACAGGCAAGATCACAATCAACAATCGTGACATCGACGATTACTTCGGTCTTGAAACACTCAAGCTCATCATCAACCAGCCCTTCGGCGTAACAAACACCATGGGCAAGTTCGACATCGTTGCTAACGTTGCAGGCGGCGGTATCTCCGGTCAGGCTGGCGCTATCCGCCACGGCGTTTCCAGAGCTCTCCTCCTCGCTGACGACACATACCGTCCTCTCCTCAAGAAGGCTGGTTTCCTTACCAGAGACCCCAGAATGAAGGAAAGAAAGAAGTACGGTCTGAAGGCAGCACGTCGTGCTCCTCAGTTCAGCAAGCGCTAAACTGTACTTTTACTACTGCAAAAACATCGAAAACCCCGGAATT
>SVSJ01000008.1 GCA_015064355.1 Oscillospiraceae bacterium
TAAGGAGGTTCATGCCACCTCCTTATGAATCCAGGCACTTAAAGGGGGAAAGGAGCAGGCTCAATTTCCCCCTTTAAGAAAACCCCCTTTGCTTTCAATGAGAGTAGAAGCTTATTAGTACGGTTGTCCTTGGCTTACAGTCTTCACGCATAGTGAAAACTCGCCCGCCTCGGTTCGATTTGTCACAAATATTTTCTCAAACATTTGCCTTCCTAAATTCAGAAAAACTAAACCATAGTTTTAATTACCTGTGCTAATTCGAAACCCAACAAACGGTTCAGTTAAACTAAATTGGTGCGGCCACGGAAGGTGAGCTAACAAATTTTACCTGCACGTAGTGTCAAGAGAGGAGATTTTTAAGAGGGGAGAATCGAGCTTGCTCGTCTTCCCTCTTAAAAGCCGGGATTTACAAGGGTGCGGCTTGAGCATCCTTGTACGCCTCACGCGTAGTGCAAAAAAACGAACGAACCGAGGATGAAATCCTCGAGGGTGGGATTCTTTTTGTTCGCACAAAATGATATATCCCACCCAGGCTATGCGCAAGGCACGAGAGTCCTTGTGTTCCGTGCGAACAGCACACATCACCCCACACCCGATGACGAAAAAATCATCGAAAATAGGCAGAAAACCAAGGTTTCTATTGCAATTTTTCTCGGTTAGTTATATAATGTAATGTATAATGCAGATAAAATGCTCATTTTCGCTATTTTTAGAAACGGAGAAGAAGAGAATTGAGATTTATAAAATATTTCTTAGCTATTTTACTTGCGGCAGTACTGCTTGCCTTGCCGGCTGCAGCGGATATTGAGAAAAACGGAAAGGTTGTCATTGTCATTGACCCGGGACACGGTGGAGTTGACGGTGGGTCTGACAAGGGAACAGTTCCCGAAAAAGTATACAATATGAAGCTGTCGGAGTACCTTCGTGATGCACTGGAGGCAACAGGGCTTTTTGAAGTATATATGACCCGCGAAACCGACGTGTATCTCAAATATCTTCCCCGAATTATGGTAGCGAAAGAGGCGGGCGCGGACCTTGTTATTTCAATGCACTGCAATACAGTGTACGAAAACTGGGTGAGAGGCAGCTCCGCTTATGTAAGCCTTATTGAAGACTACTGTGCAGATGACGTTGCGAATCTCCTTCTTGACTACCTCGGAGAGGCCGTATCTATCCCACGCGGACAAGTTTACACAAGAGCCGACACAGGCGACTCCCTCGGCGTGTATTATTGGGACTACGAAAAGCAGTGGGATATGCCCGGTGCCTGGTGGCTTGGTAAGGTCAGCGACTACTACTCCATTAGCACCTGGTCCTCAAAGTTCGGTATCCCTTCTGTGATAATTGAGCACGGATACCTGACAAACTGGTCAGACCTGGCAGTTCTCGACAACGATGACGACCTTCGTAAAATGGCACAGGCCGAGGCAGATGCCCTTGTTGCATACTACACCGGCCACTACCACGAATTTGGCGAATATGAGGTGGACTTCCCCTCAAACTGCACATTCGTGGGAACAGAATCCCGCCGCTGCACTATTTGTGGCGCGAGAAGCGGAATCCGCCCTCTTCCTGCATCTCCCGACAACCATTTTTGGAGACAGACCGGCTCCGCTCAGGTGAGCTGTGAAAGCGACGGATACGTTTCCTATGTTTGCCAGATAGCATATAACGCAAACGATAAGGGTTATCCTTGCGATGTTCATACATATTTCACCAACGAAAAATCCCCCGGACACGACTACAATGTTTTGGAGGATTCCGAGCCTACACACGACAAAGACGGACTCCTTCACAAGGTCTGCCGTACCTGCGGTCACGAGATTCGCGAAGTGCGTGCAGGTGAGGGTCACAACTGGGAGCTTGCGGAATCGGTAGCACCTACCTGTGAGGCTGACGGCGCAGATAATTACATCTGCTCTGTTTGCGGTGAAACAAAAACAGAAGTCCTCACCACCTCCGGCCACGAATTTGATATAGTATCCGATACTCAGGCAACTCACACAGAAGACGGATTTTTCAAGCAGATTTGCAAAATCTGTGGCAAGGAGGAATCTGAAGTCAGAGCGGCAGAAGGACATTCCTTCACCGAAATTGTGGCAGAGACGTTGCCCACCTGCACTGAAGACGGAAAGCGGGCGAGTAAATGCACGGTCTGCGGCGAGATCATTGATGAAGTATTGCCTGCCACCGGTCACACGGAAGTATATTCCGAAGACGGCAGAGAACGCTCCTGCGCGACCTGTGGTAGGATCCTTTACACAGCTCCGTTGAAGTTCTACGAAAATCCCGCATTTTACGCGGTGATCGTGGCAATACTTATTGTCTCCGGTGTTGCGATTGCATTCTTTGCAATAAGAAACCGTCGCGTATATATCGAAGAGGAAGTTGACGTTCTTATCGCCAAGCCCGATGAGGAAGAAAACGAGGAAGAAGCGGAAGAAGTCGAAGAAGAGCTCGACGATGACGAGGAATACCCGGAAGAAGAACCCACAGCCGTAGAGAGGGAAGAGATCCCTTACGAATATGACGAGGAAACCTGCACCCCCGACGGCGAAGAAGATTTTGAGGCGGAAGAGGCAAAAACGGAAGAATAAGACGTTGCAGTTAGGGGAGAGCACGAAATCCCCACGCATCAAATCAATTATCAAAAATATTCAAGCGAGAACACAATGAATTTTCAAGCATTAATATCAACAATCGGCACCCTTGCTCTCATTTTGCTTATAGGATTTATCTGGGGCAAGGCGAAAATACTGGACAGTGTATCTACCGAAAAAATGTCCGGTGTAGTTTTGAAGATCGGCCAGCCATTTCTCATAATAGGCTCGTTTTTCGGCCTTGACTACACAGAGGAAAATCTGAAAACCGGATTTATGATCCTCTTTATGGGGCTGGGACTCCATGCGGTTATGGCGGTGATCTCCTATTTCCTGGCAAAGCCCGTTCGCGACATGGACGAGCGAAAGCTGTCGGAATACACCATGTTTTTCTCAAATTGCGGATTTATCGGATTCCCCATACTTTACGCTCTTATGGGAGACATAGGCCTTTTCTACGGTGCCTTTTATCTGGTAAGCTTTAACCTGTTTGTCTGGACCTGGGGTATTCTCATTATTGCCAGAGGCAGAAGTGACATAAAGATCACACCGAGAAAGATAATTCTCAATTTTGGTACTCTCCCTTGCGTTATCGGAATTCTCCTGTTTTCCGCGAGAATACCGGTACCGGAGGTGGTACAGGAGCTTTCGTCATATCTTGGCGGACTGTGTACCCCTCTTTCCATGCTCATTTGCGGAGCGAATATTGCCCGCCGCAGTCTGAAGAAAATGCTGACAAGCGGCAAGGTGTACTGGGTTTGCGCGGTAAAGCTTGTTATTATGCCGATTTTAGTAACCCTGCTGACCTGGGGAATAGGCCTGCCTGATTATATGGTAGTTTTCGCTTGCGTAATGTCAGCTATGCCCGGCCCCACCGCTGTGACAATGTTCGGCGAGCTTTATAACGTGTCTCCCGGATATGCAGCGGAGCTTGTTGGCGCATCAACTATATTATCCACCGCCACCATTTTGCCCGTAGTAAAGTTCGCAGAATGGCTGACGACGGTTTGAGTTATGAGCGCTGTGCCGATGCAGTTGCTTTGGCACGTTGTATCTATTATAAATTATCTAATCTCCGAAGGAGATCTCTTATATGAACAATCCAACTTTTGATATAGCCGTTGTGGGCGCAGGTCACGCAGGCGTTGAAGCCGCACTTGCCGCTGCGCGAATCGGTATGCGTACCGCTCTTTTCACCCTGTCTCTGGACCAGATAGCCAATATGCCCTGCAACCCGTCGATCGGCGGTACGGGCAAGGGACATCTTGTATTCGAGATCGACGCAATGGGCGGGGAAATGGGATACGCCGCTGACCGGGTAACCATGCAGTCCCGTATGCTGAACGAAAGCAAGGGGGCGGCAGTCCGCTCCAAGCGTGTTCAGGCTGACCGTACCTTGTATTCGAGAATAATGAAGCAGACTATTGAAGCCACCCCGAACCTGATGGTTATTCAGGCGGAGGTGACGGATATTCTCACCGAAACCGGAGCAGACGGACTCCCCGTTGTTGTGGGCGTGCGTACCGAACCGTCCGGTGACTTTTCCTGCCGGGCTGCTATAATCTGCACAGGCACTTATCTCGGCGGCACTACCCATGTGGGTGACGTTAGCCGTCAGTCGGGTCCCGACAATTCCCTCCCTGCGCTGGGACTTACGGAAAACCTTAAAAAATTCGGCGTGGAGCTTATGCGATTCAAGACGGGAACACCCCCGAGGATCCACCGCCGCTCCATTGATTTTTCAAAGCTTGAAGAGCAGAAAGGCGAGAAATACATAACACCGTTCTCCCGCCTTACCGACGAAGGGGAGCTGAACGAGAAAGAGCAGATCTCCTGCCACGTGGTATACACAAACGGGAAGACTCACGAGATCATAAAGAATAACATCCACCGATCCCCCCTTTATTCAGGCAAAATCCACGGCACAGGCCCCCGCTATTGCCCCTCTATTGAAGACAAGGTAATGCGATTTGCGGACAAGGAACGTCACCAGCTTTTTGTTGAGCCCATGGGGTATGATACGGACGAAATGTACCTCCAGGGATTTTCTTCCTCTCTCCCCGCCGACGTTCAGCTTGAAATGCTCCATTCCCTTGAAGGATTCGAGCACGCAGAGGTAATGCGCTACGCCTACGCTATCGAATATGACTGCATCGACCCACTGGAGCTTCGCGGCACTCTTGAATTCAAGAAGGTTCACGGACTTTACGGAGCAGGGCAGTTCAACGGTACATCAGGCTACGAGGAAGCGGCGGCACAGGGACTTCTCGCAGGTATGAACGCTACTTTGTACCTTCGCGAAATGGAGCAGATCATTCTGCCCCGCCACTCATCATATCTGGGCACCCTTATCGACGACCTTGTTACAAAGGGAACAAACGAGCCTTACAGAATTATGACCGGACGCAGTGAATACCGCATACTGATCCGCCAGGACAACGCAGAGGAAAGACTTTCCGAATATGCCCATTACGCAGGGCTTCTTTCCGACGAGCGTTACGCTGCAACCCTTGAAAGGACTAAGGCTGTCAGAGATGAGATCGAGAGACTGTCTCACGTGAATATCGGCCCGTCCTCGGGGATCAATGCTCTTCTTGAAGAGAGAGGCACCGCTCCCTTGTCAAGCGGAACGACCCTCTGTGAGCTGATCCGCCGTCCCCAGCTTGACTATGATATGACATCCCCTTACGATAAGAACCGTCCGGCGCTCCCCAGAGATATTCGGGAAAGAGTATGGACGGAGATCAAATACGAGGGCTACATCAAGCACCAGCTTGAAGAGGTTGCCCGTCAGCAGAAGTCGGAAAGCACACGCCTGCCGCGGGATATTGATTACAAAGAGATCCGCGGTCTCCGTCTTGAAGCGGCGCAGAAGCTTGACCGTGTCCGCCCTGATACAATCGGCCAGGCAGCCCGTATATCCGGCGTTAATCCCGCGGATATATCCGTGCTTCTCATTTGGCTGCAGACGGGGCGCACAGCGCAGTTATGATTGCCAAGCCGGCAAGTTATGAGTTAAGAGTGACTTCGTCACGTTATTATGTACCTGCGGTACAGTTGGAACGTGGCGGCAATCATATCATAACGTTTGCAAAGCAAATTTATAACTATGCGAAGCGTATCATAACTCATAACGAATAAATATCTACTCCAATTGGAAAACAAACAGGAGAATAATAATGAAAATCTCACAACAGATCCGCGACCTTTGCCGTCAGGCAGAGCGTGATATGGCGGATATTTACGCTGATATAGACAGAATTTCCGAAGAAAATACAGAGCACGTGCTGGACTGCTTCCGTGAATGCGAGGTGTCCGAGGCACTCTTTGCTGCATCCACCGGCTACGGCTACGGTGACCGCGGCCGCGATATGATCGACGAGCTGTCTGCAAAGGTGTTCCGCGCACCGGCAGGTTTTATGCGCCCGTCATTTATGTCGGGTACTCACACTATTGCCGTTGCACTTTTCGGTATACTCCGCCCCGGTGACATACTTCTCTCAATTACCGGCACACCTTACGATACACTCCTCGACGTTATCGGCATCGGCACAGCCCCCGCGGGGGAAGGCTCGCTTAAGGATTTCGGCGTGCAGTTTGAGAAGATCGAGATGACAGGCGACAAGAACCAGCCTATGGATATGGCGGGACTTAAGGCTGCCCTTGAGAAATTCGGCAACCGCGTTAAGGTGGTTTACGTTCAGCGGTCTAAGGGCTATGCGTCGAGACCCACCCTTACCTCTGCACAGATCACAGAGGCAGCGTACCACTCTGCGAAATTTGCCGCGGAGCTTGGCATAAATAAGCCTGTGTTTATGGTTGATAACTGCTACGGCGAATTCACCGAAACCACCGAGCCCTGCTACGTTTCCCCTTGGATCGACGGAAATCACAAGGCGGCTGATATAATAATCGGCTCCCTTATCAAAAACCCCGGCGGCGGTATGGCAGACATCGGCGGATACATAGTTGGCGAGCCTGAGGCTGTGAGACTGTGCGGCAACCGCCTTTCCTGCCCCGGTGTAGGACTTGACGTTGGCGCATCCCTCGGTCAGAACCGCAATCTTATTAAAGGCTTGTTCTACGCTCCCCATACAGTAGCGCAGGCAATGAAGACCGCTCATCTTGCGGCGTATATGTTTGATTATCTTGGATTCAACGTGTCTCCCAAGTGGTTCGAGCGCCGCGCCGATATAGTTCAGACAGTTGAGTGCGCAACACCCGAAGGTCTGTCCGCATTCTGCCTGGGAATCCAGTCCGCATCCCCTATCGACGCACACGTTGTACCGGAAGCCTGGGAAATGCCCGGCTACGCTGACCCAGTTATTATGGCGGCAGGAGCGTTCACCGGAGGCTCGTCTATTGAGCTTTCCGCTGACGGACCTATGAGACCTCCGTATACTGCATTCATGCAGGGCGGCCTTACATATGAAAGTGCAAGACTCGCAATTATGGCGGCGGCAGATAGAATAAAAAGATAATATATATTGGTTTTAACCGGATGCAACGGGATGTCGTGGGCGCCATCCCCTACGGGTTTATGTCTCACCACCCCTACACTTCACACAAGAAAGGAGAATCACAATGCAGAAACGCAAGAAACTGTCGCCGGGCAAAATGATTGCCGTGGGCTTCCTTCTGGTAATATTTATAGGCTCTCTCCTTTTGTCCTTGCCTGCCGCTCACACCGGCGAGACCCGTGTCACTTATCTTGACGCGCTGTTTACCTCCGTTAGCTGTGTGTGCGTAACGGGGCTTATCACCGTGGAGACCGGGGTTGCATACACCACCTTCGGCCACGCGATAATAATCCTACTTATACAGATCGGCGGCCTTGGGATCACCTCCCTTGGAGCCGGGCTTATCGCGCTTCTCGGCGGACGGCTTAACCAGCGGGAGAACAGCCTTGTAAAAGAGGCCTTGAACTACCCCACCTGGAACGGCATAAAGCCTCTTATCCGGGCGGTGCTCCTTCTTGACTTCTCCATTGAACTAATGGGGGCGGTGCTGTATTTCTTCTCATTCGTGAGAGACTACCCCACCGGTAAGGCTGTGTGGATGGCTGTGTTCCACTCCATTTCCGCCTTCAATAACGCCGGCTTTGATATCCTCGGCAACGGTGACAGTATCGGTGTCTACACCCACGACGTGTATTTCAACCTGGTTACATGCTTTATGATCGTTTTGGGCGGCCTTGGGTTCTTCGTGATCCGTGAACTTATTTTCCACCGCCGCGGCGAAAGATTCTCACTCCACACAAAAATCGTTCTTACAATGACCGGTATTCTCCTCTGCGGGGGTACGTTACTTGTTAAACTCACAGAAGGAGACGGCATAACCTGGCTAGGTGCCTTCTTCTCAAGCGTTACAGCAAGAACTGCCGGCTTTGCCACATTCCCTTACTCGGGATTCTCCACAGCGGGCATCGTTATAATGTGCGTACTAATGTTCATAGGTGCCTCACCCGGATCAACCGGCGGCGGTATGAAGACTACAACCTTCTTCGCCCTCATCAAATCCTTGGCATCCAATTCCACCGGACGTGAGGCAAGGGCATTCGGCAAGCGGATTCCCGACGGAATCATGCACCGCGCATTTGTTATTATCTCCCTCGGTCTTATCTGGGCGATCGGCGTTACCACCGCTATTACCGCTTTCGAGCCAAATATTCCCCTGCGGGATATTATGTTCGAGTGTTTCTCCGCTATGGGCACTGTCGGTCTTACCACGGGTATCACACCAATTCTGTCCACCGCGTCGAAGATTACTCTGATGCTCACCATGTATATAGGCAGACTTGGACCTCTCACGGTGGCAACTCTCTGGGCGAGGACCAAGGAAAGCGGCGTTTCCCGACCCGAAGAGCAGTTCCCCATAGGTTGATTAAGTTGATAAAACGGTAAACAGAAAGGAAAACATTATGAAGAAATCAAAGTCAAAGAAATCTCTCCTTTACGCCGTGATCGGACTTGGCAGATTCGGATTTGCCCTTGCAGAATCTCTGGCAAAGAAGGGGTCTGAGGTTATCGTAATAGACAAAGACCGCCAGAAGATCAACGCAGCGGCTGAATTTACAAAGAGCGCATTCCTGGTTGAAGAGCTGACTGTGGAAAACCTCCGCGAAGTTGGCATCGCTGACGCAGACGTTGCGGTTGTTTGCATCGGCAGTAAGCTGGACGTCAGCGTTCTCACCACAATGAACCTGATCAAGCTGGGTGTTCCAAAGGTCATCTCAAAGGCAACAAGCACAGAGCAGGGTGAGATACTCAAGCTTCTGGGTGCTGAGGTAGTATATCCCGAGCACGATATGGCTATCAGACTTGCCGCACGTCTTGCTTCCCCTAATGTAATTGAATATATCAGCCTCAGCGACGAGATAGATATTGCCGAGATCAAGCTTACGAAAAAGGCTCACGGAAAAACAGTCCTCGAGCTTAACGTGCGCCGCAATTTCGGACTCAATATTATCGCTATCACCGCAGGGGGCAAAATGACTACCGACATTCTCCCCGATACCGTTCTTGAACAAGAAAACACCGTCACCGTTATCGGCAAAACCGTAAACGTGAAGAAATTTGAGGAATATTTAGGATAAGCCCGGGAACTTTTTCCTCTTCTCCTCGTCTAAATAGAGGAAAAATCAAAAAAACACTGACAAAAAAGTTAATTCAATGAAAAAAGTGCTCTCGCATCTTTACTTTTTTGGATTATTGTGATATGATTATTATGTATCAAAATATTTACCTGCTATCTGCGGGTAAAAACTATCCCAAACAAAGAAAGGAAAACAAAGATGAAGAAATTTCTTAAAGTGTTCCTCTTATGCATGGCTGTTATCACAGTCCTGACAGTTGCTGTTTCTGCGGCAGACTACACCCTCTATGCAGACGGTGACCCGGCTCGCGGAACTAATACAGTTACACTTACCGCTCCCGAAGGCAAGACAGTAACATGGCTGTCCGACGACCCCTCTATTGCTTCTGTTGACCGTAACACCGGTCTTGTTACTGCTGTAAAGGCAGGCAGCACAAAGATCTACGCAATGGAAAGCGGTGCCATCGTTGAGACACATAACATTACAGTTAAGGACCGCGTTCTCACAGAGATCAAGGTTACAAAGCTTCCCACAAAGACTACATACAACTCCGGTGACCTTTTCAGCAAGGCTGGAATGGAAGTTACAGCAGTTTTCGATAACGGCGACGAAAAGGTTATCACAGACTACACCTGCACCCCCTCCGGTGCTCTTGACGCAAAGGACACAAAGGTTACAGTTTCCGCAAAGATCGGCGAAGTAACAAAGACCGCTGACGTTGCAGTAACAGTTAACGAGATCACCATTACTGAAGTTAAGCTCAGCCTTTCCAAGACAGCATTCGCTGTTGGCGACAAGCTCTCCGGCCTGACAGTTTCCGTTACATACAGCAACGGCCTTAAGGGTACTCTCACAGAGGGCTACGAAATTTACATCGACAACGCCGCATTTGCAGCTGACAAGAAGCTTGCTGCTACAGAAAACAACAAGGCTGTTAAGGTTCTCTGCGCAGGCGAATGGTCTAACTCTGTTACTATCACAGTTACAGCAACACCCACATTCACTCCCAGCTTCAGAATCGAAGGCAACTTCACAAACAAGACCTACAAGGTAGGCGACAGACTTGACTGGACCGGCGTTACAGCTCTCTCCATTTACAACGATGAAGAGCTGGTTCAGACTATCCCCTCTACTGTTCTTCAGAACCTTCCCACAACATCTCCTCTGAACAAGCAGTTCATTGCAAGCGATGCAGGCAAGACCTCCTTCGTTCTCAACTACGTATATGACGGTAAGACATACCCCATCGCTATTACAGGATTTACCGTAACTTCAAGCAAGGGCTATCTTGATCCCTACGCGATCACAGACCTGGTGCTCGAAGAAGGCTCTTACCCCACAGGCTACAAATTCGACATTGACGATGTTTACTACATCAAGTATACACTTTCCAGAAACGGCACAAAGATCAGACTCAACGGCACAGACCTTGCAGACTATGACGACGTAATGTCTCTGGAAGTTCTCACCTCTGCCGGCAACCGTAAGTCAACCTCCAGAATGGCTTACAGAAGCACTATCGAAGAAGACGACATCTACACAGACAATGGCGACAAGGTTGTAAACGTAAGACTTTATATTGACAACCTCTATGTTGACACAGTAGTTGAAGTTGAAGAAGTTAACGTTACAGTTTCCTACGAAGGCAAGATCATCGGTATTCATGATGAGATCGACGATGCTATTGACCAGATCAACGATCTTGATACAACTGAATATCCTATCTCTGGTAAGGCTGTTACAATCAAGCTCGGCTCCAACCAGAGAGTTGCAAGCAGAACTCGCCTTGACATCTCCCGTTTCGTTGAAATCGACCTGAACGGCTGCACACTCGAATTCTACTCCGATACAGTTAACCCCAGCATTCCTTCCTTCTTTGAACTTGTTATTATGAACACCTCCAAGACCGCAGGTAAGTTCAGCTACTACGACAAGGATATCGACCTGGTTCTGAACAAGGACGAATCCTTCTCCTTCAAGAAGGACTATGACGATGAAGAAAACCTCCCCGGCGTATACGTTGTAACCCTTGAAATTGGCAAGAACGGTACAGTTACAGCAAGCCCCAAGGCTGACAAGAACGACGAGGTTGCAATCGGCCACGGCTCCAAGCTCACACTTACAATCAAGCCCTCTACAGGATATATCGTTGACGAAGTTGCAATCGGCAGAGTAAAGTATGACGAATCCGACGACGAATACACAGTAAAGAATGGCGTTGTTACATTCATATACACAGTAACTGACGACACAACTATCGACGTTTCATTCATGAAGGGCGAATCCACAAACACAGGCGACACAACCACAACAGAATGGAAGAACCCCTTTGTTGACGTTTCTGTTACGGCTAACTACTACGAAGCAGTTAAGTTCGTAAACCAGAACGGCCTGTTCCAGGGTACAACAACAACCAGATTCTCCCCCAGCACAACAATGACACGTGCTATGTTCGTAACAGTTCTCGGCCGTCTTGCCGGTCTTGATGAAGCTACCGCTACAAGACTGTACGGCACAACCTCCGAATTCACAGACGTTAACAAGAACGATCCTCGTTACGGCTACTATTCCTACGCTGTTCCCTACATCGCATGGGCAACACAGAACGGTATTATCGAAGGTCACGGCGGTGCTGAAAAGGGTACATTCGGTCCCGAAGATCCCATTACACATCAGCAGATGTATGTAATCATGCAGAGATACGCTTCCTCTATTGCTAAGAAGCCTCTCACTTCCACATCCGGCATCAACCTTCCTTACACCGACAAGACTCAGATCGCTGACTGGGCAGAATACGCTGTTAAGGTTGCTTATGTTAACGATTACATCGTAACAACAGGCACAAACAAGATCTCTCCCACAACCAGCGCAACAAGAGCTGAACTTGCAATGCTTATCGAAAAGTTTGCGAGAAACATTCTCGGCATGGGTGCTGACGAATATTAATTCAAAAATCAAATAAAAATCTGCCGCTCGGTTTTCCAAAATCGGGCGGCAGTTTTTTTGTATATTCGGATAACAGAAAAAAGATAATAGATAATGAGTTTAAATTGCGGGAGATATTATTATGCGGAAAATTTTGATTATTATTCTTGTGGCGGTAATGTGTTTGGTCTGCGGGGTTGCGGCAAACGCACAGGTGTGTCCGGCAGAAGCCGATTACCTTGCCAGGGCTATTGCCGCTTCATACGGAGACTTGTCTTTTGGCGGAAAGGTGGGAATCGCGGCGGTGACTTTGAATATGAAAGAAGCCGGACTTGCCGAGACTTTGCCCGGGGCTGTTGCGGCGCTATCAGCAGAAGGGGAATTCCCGGGAGTCGGCAAGTTGGCAGGGGAGATCGACGAGGAGCTGTACCGTATATGCAAGGATGCGGTTGAGGCGGCAATTAACGGGGCAGACCCCACAGGCGGCGCCTTGTATTTCCACAGCTTTAACGAGAGGATTTGGGCGGATCTGCGATTTGACGATACCCGTGAAGAGGAGCTTGCAAAAAAAATGCGCCGTGAGCTTGAGGCACTTGCCCGGGAATCAGGCGGGGGTAACCCAATGCTCATCGACAACGTGGGGTTTTATTGAGGGGTTAGATAATAGATAAAAGATATTGGTACAAACCCAACGAAATTTATTATTCGTAGGGACAGGCGTCCTCGACTGTCCGGTGAATAGATTTTGCCAAATAAATATCCACCCGCATAGCGGGTGGTTTTTCATTTTCGGGCATAGCCCTATCTAAACTGATTGGACCTGTCAGTCATGCATTTTTTACTTGCTACCCATAAACGGGCTGTCTCAACAATTGTATTGTAGGGGGCGACGTCCCCGACGCCCCGCTTGTGCAAAAATCGCAATACTCATTAATGATGTATATTCTGCTTAACTTCTCTTTACAATTTTTAAAATATATATTATTTTGGAACACCATTGCACTAATGCTATTTTTTCGATTGGAACGGACTGTCGAGGACGCCAGTCCCTACCACAATCCTATACTTTTGCTCCTCCCCTTCTCATTTCTGCTTACCGGCTATAGCCTCTAATGAACCACGCGACTATCGCGTGGTTTTCGGTATACAACGAAACGGCGGGAGATAAACCCCCGCCATACATAATATTTCGTAACGCTAATTATTCGGTTTCAGATTCAACGTTTTCCGTTGCGGCCATTTCCGTTTCCTCGGGCAAATTCACCACAGGCCGGTGGGGCGTTATGTCCCCATTTGTGATCCGCTCGTCCATGTACGCCCAACGCTGATCAATGAAATCCCGCAAATACTGCACTTGCTTTTCGTAGGTATCGTATATATACGGATTAACAGCTCCCACGCCAACGTACCTGCCGAGAACATCCCATCTCTCGAAGTTCTGCTGCCACGACCCCTCAAGAGAAGCGGAATAATAGTCAACCGCATCAAGGGCAACGGCGAGAAGCTCATCCTTTTTCTCTGCCCAGCGGGATTTGACCGCATCCGTGAATTCCTCGTATGTAAGGAGATAATTCATCCAGTTTTCCATTATGTACACATAAGTGGATTCGGTGGTACACCAGCCGTCGTAGCCGGAAAGGTCACCCATGTGATTGCCGAAAGCCATGTCGAAATCCCACACAGGCCCCATCATCAACTTTCCACCCTCACGCTTCCATAAATAACAGCTTCTGTAGAATGCAGATTCCGTGTTGAAGGTCAGCTCTGTTACGATAAACCAGTCAACCCAGGAGTCGATGTCAATGTAGTCCTGCCACCCATTGCCCTCGAGGATTGCCCGCTCCATTGCGTAAATATACTCCCTTGTGTAGGTCAGCTCCGGGGTATTGGGCACGGGGATCTCCGGCTCTTTTACGTAAATGCGGAGCACCTTCTCCGCGTCAAAATAGTCCTTGTTGTAAACGTTTTCTCCGTCGAAATCCCAACCGATCTCGCAAAGAAATCCTATATCAAGTCCGCCGAATGGCGAGGGGGTGTCTCCCTCTTTTCTTGAAAAGTCAAGCTTATCACTGTTTGCCTCGATCTTGTCGGCAATTGTGTATACCCCACGATAGTCGCCATTGATATAAAGGTTAATGAGAACGTGGGTGGGGGTGTATTCAAGGCCGTCCAATGATGCAGCGATTGCGTGAGCCACGGAATTGCGGATCAAAGTTTTATCAGGGTGGCTTGAAACCAGAACCCAGTCCTTATCCTTTGGGAGACCGAACAAGGATTCACCATCGTCAAGCTTTATTCTGTAGGCTTTTTTCTCGAATTGGTGCCAGGAAGCATTACCTCTGCCACGTATCTTCATGGGGTATCGCTGTCCGTCGATGAGCATAGTTCCTTGAACGTAGTCAGTTTTCGAGAGGATAGGCTGGTTGTCCGCTGTGAATATTTCAACTACCGGAATGGTGGTTTTTGGTTCGGTTGTCGCAGGCTCTGTCTCTGCCGGTTCGGTTTCGGGAGGAGTAGTGGTGAGCGGTTCGGTTATCGACAGTTCAGTTACCGGTGGTTCGGTCACCGGTGGTTCTGTAACAGGCGCGGCCGTAGCCGGCAATTCTGTCCGTGGTGCCTCTGTGATCACGGGGTCTGTGGCAGGTGGATCTGCGGTAGTATCGCAGGAAACCAGCAACAATGCCATGGTTGCCAGCAAAAGCGCGAATATTCTTTTCATAATGCCCCCCCTTTCTCACACATATAAGACGATATTATATTAAAAATATAACACACACCGGGCAATATGTCAACACAGGAAAGACGGTGTTTTTGCCAAACTTGACTTTTTTCTGCCAATATGGTAAAATTACTATATATGGGCAATAATGACCCGGAGAAACCTAAATCGAGTAATAATCAAAATAAATAAATTGAAAGAGCATATTTAGAATGAAGAGTAAAACTCAAAAGTATAATGACCAATCAATAACCTCCCTGAAGGGTGCTGACCGAGTAAGAAAACGTCCTGCGGTTATCTTCGGCTCGGACGGGCTCGAAGGGGCGGAGCACGCGGTTTTCGAGATTTTGTCCAACTCCGTTGACGAGGCGAAAGAGGGATACGGTAACGTCATCAACATCACCGCATACGCTGACCGTTCTATCGAGATCGAGGACTTCGGCCGCGGCGTACCTCTCGGATGGAACGAGGGTGAAAAACGGTGGAACTGGGAGCTTGTCTACTCCGAGCTTTACGCCGGCGGTAAGTACGACAACAACTCCGATGGATCTGCTTACGAGTTCTCACTGGGCTTAAACGGCCTCGGCGCTTGCGCTACCCAGTATTCCAGTGAATTTTTCAACGTAAAATCATACAACGGCACAAATCTTTCCGAAATTTCCTTCAAAAAAGGCGAGGCAGTGACCGATCTTCAGGTGCGTCCACTTGAGAGAAAGGAACGCCGCACAGGTACTGTCATTCACTGGAAGCCGGACCTCGAGGTGTTCACCGACATCAATATTCCCCGGGAATACTACTCTGATATGCTCAAGCGTCAGGCGGTAGTTAATTCCGGCGTGCGCTTTGTGTTCAAGTGGCAGACAGGCAAAAACGAGTTTGAAACTGAAGAATACTTCTACGAAAACGGAATCACCGACTACATTTCTGAGATTGCAGGTGACACGGCTGAAACAAAGATAGCCCTTTTCCACCTTGAAACAAAAGGCCGCGACCGCGAGGATATGAAGGACTACAAGCTCACCGCTGACGTGGCGTTCACTATCTCGAAGACTGTACACGTTATTGAGCATTACCACAACTCAAGCTGGCTGGAGCATGGCGGATCCCCGGACAAAGCGGTACGCCTTGCGTTTACTTCCGCTATCGACAAGAGACTGAAGGCAACAGGCAAGTACAACAAAAACGAATCAAAAATCACTTTCACTGACATTGAAGACTGCCTTGTTATCGTAACAAACAGCTTCTCAACCCGTCCCTCCTATGCTAACCAGACGAAAAAGGCCATCACCAACACCTTTATCGCCGACGCAATGAACGAGTTTTTAAAGGAGCAGCTTGAATATTTCTTTGCGGAAAACCCAATAGACGCAGACAGGATCTGCGCACAGGTGCTTGTTAACAAGAGATCCCGCGAGCAGGCTGAAACCACCAGACTTAACCTGAAAAAGAAGCTGGCGACCAGCAACGACGTGGCAAGCCGCGTTGAAAAGTTTGTTGCCTGCCGATCCAAGGATCCGGAGCTTCGCGAAGTCTACATCGTAGAGGGCGACTCCGCTATGTCATCCTGTAAGCTTGGCAGAAACGCAGAATTCCAGGCCATCATCCCCGTCCGCGGTAAGACGCTCAACTGCGTTAAGGCCACCTACGACAGAATCTTCAAGAGCGATATTATCCTGGACCTCCTCCGCGTAATCGGATGCGGCGTTGAGATCCAGACAAAGCACAAGTCCGATATGGTACCCTTCGATATCAACAACCTCCGCTGGTCGAAGATCATTATCTGTACCGATGCAGACGAGGACGGCTTCCAGATCCGCACCCTTCTTTTGACTCTGTTCTACCGACTCCTGCCAACCCTTCTCAAAGAGGGCAAGGTGTATATTGCGGAATCCCCCCTGTACGAGATCACACCCTCAAAGGGCGAGATCGAATTTGCGTACAACGAGGCGGAAAAGGCAGAGATCACTGCCCGTTTTGAAGCAAAGGGACTGAAGTACACCCTGCAGCGCTCCAAAGGTCTTGGCGAAAACGAGCCTGATATGATGTGGCGCACAACAATGAACCCTGCGACCCGCCGCCTTATCAGAGTTACCCCTGCCGACGCTGCGGCAACTGCAAAAATGTTCGACATTATGCTTGGGGACGACCTTGCAGGACGCAAGAAATACATCGCGGAGCACGGTCACGAGTACCTGGCCGAAGCGGATATATAAACGAAAAAGAGACTCGTGGGAGTCTCTTTTTTAGATAAAAGATAATAGATATTATCCTAGCGTCACTGAGGTTTCCCTGTGTTATAGAAACCTCGCGAATTTGGCGAAGCCAAGATTCACCCGTAGGGGGCGACGTCCCCGACGCCCCGTTGTTGGGATTAATCCAAACTGCACAGATCCATGGATATTTGTTAATATTTTTTTGTTTTTTCCAACCTTTTTCACATCCCAATTGTCTATATATCAGCAGCTGCAAAAAGAATCCAATGGAGGAAGTAAATGCGATATTCCGAACAAAACGATGAACTACTCGTGTCCCTTACCCTTGCGGGTGATCATCAGGCATACGAGGGGCTTGTTCTGCGTCATCAAAAGAGCGTGCTGTCCGCTGCCTACGCGATTACTCAAAACAGTTTTATGGCAGAAGACGCGGCGCAGGATGCTTTTGTCACGGCTTTTGTAAAGCTTGATATGTTACGCGATCACGGAAAGTACGGCGCTTGGGTATGCAGGATCGCGAAAAATTGCGCCAAAAATATGCTTTCGCGGTTCAGAGAATACGTCAGCATAGATCAAGTCGAAAGCGCAGATTCTCTCACATACCGTCTTGCCGAAGCGGAATACAGCGCCTCCCAAGAAAATGAGGTACTTCACGACAGCATTGACAGATTGCCTGAAAAGATCAAACAGGTGATAAAGCTGCATTATTTCGAGGGTCTGACCGTAGCCGAGATCGCTGAAAAAATGCTCTCACCCGTAGGCACGGTGAAATGGCAACTTCGTGAGGGACGTCAAAAGCTTAGAAAGGAGCTTTGCGCAATGAACGAAAAAGAAAACGATACCCTTGTAGTTAAGGTTATGAAAAAGGTTAAAGAACTGAAACTGTGGAAGGTCAGATTCAATAAAAACGGGTTTGAAGAGATTTACGGAGACGTGCTTAAATCCGTTGAAGATCTGCCCGAATCGGTTGACAAGAATCACGCACTGGCATCCACACTTCTTTGCGGCTGGTGGTGGCTTCCCGGCAGTAAAAACGATGAAATGTTCGCAAAAATGAAAGAAACGGCTTTCCTTGGTCACAATGAAGAGGTGATGGAGTTTATTGTTACACGAGAGCTGCAGGGTGTTAAGGACAAGGATCTTATTCGCTTTATTGAAGAGACACAGATCCCGTTCCTCACAGAAAACGGTTTTAGAAAAGCTCTTGGCAAGGTGCTTCTTGTCCTCGGCAGGACATATTTCCAAAAAGGAGACAAAGAAAACTGTGCTGCAGCATTTAAAAATGCGAAATCCGTGCTCACTCCAAAAGACCCGTACTACGCTGTGATTCAGGCTGAAGAGAAGATCGAAAAAATACTCAGCGAAAGGTACTCTTCAGTAGACGAGCGTACGTACGAAGTGCAGAACGGCGGTGTAAATTTCCACATAATTGATAACGAGCTCAGATACTGGAGCGACCCCGGCTATAACGCAGGCGAGCTGTTATCGGAGCACACTCACCTCAACAGACTTATGTTTTGTGGGTCTCGTTGTGATGGATACATGACCGTATCGGGAGTTGACGTGGGGCACACGATAAACGGTTCAAACGGAGTTACTCTTACTTTCGAGGCAAAGGATGTGACCGTTGATACTCCGGCAGGCAGGTTCGAGGGTTGCGAACTTTGGACAACCCGGGAGATAGATGATTGGAGACCCATGCGCACGGACACCTACTTCAAGCGCGGCGTTGGCATTGTCAAGCAAGAATGCATTTTGCCGGCTGAGATTGAGGCAAGAGTGCTGAAAAGCTATCATATAGTGGGTGGAGATCAGCTTTTGCCTCTTTGTGCAGGTAACTCTTGGGAATACACTATGGAAAAGCAGTCTGACTTAATGGAACATGAGTTGAAATACGAAATGATCCACGCAGACGGAGAGACGGTGAATATTTCTCATTATTACTGTGTCAGACGGGTTGAATACGATCAAAACAACACGATCGACATGATTCTCAAGATGCGTAACGATTACGTAAAGACCCTTCCCGACGGTAACGAATCGCTTACTGACGTTTCCCCCTTAATAAATCGCGCAAGGGAGTTTGCAACAACACCATACGAAAAAACTATCGCCGAATCCGCCTGTAGCGTGATGGAGAGAATTCTGGCAACTGACGAAGAATTCAACCCTAACCGCACTCAGGCAGGACATTGGAACTTCTTTTGCAAGTACGACGTTGACAGGTCGGATGGAAAGATTCGCCTTTACGACGACAGAAGATACTCCTTCGAGTATAAATATATCACCGGCTCAACGGAGATACCGTTCCTCTACAATCATGTCTTCTCTATTCTTATGGACATTTTGGACAACACCTCACCGGATGAGCTTGTACTTGATCGGGAAACAAAGATTGAGATTCCTCACGGCGATAAAATTTATACAACGGTCTACACCGCAAGACGAGTGGACTCTGTTACCACATCTGCAAACACATTCAACGACTGTATCGAGGTCGAAATTAATACCGAAGGACTCTCTGCAGGGCTCGAATATCGCGGAGGCAAGAAATGGCTGGTGTTTGCTCGTGGAGTAGGACTTGTGCGAATGACAAACAAGGTCTTTGACACAGAGCACCGAGTAACCTACGATCTGACAGATTATCGCGGAGTTGGTGAGGGATATTTTCCACTCTTCTCCGGTATGATGCGTCGCTACGATCTCATCGGTATGGGAGAGGATGACCATGGCTATACCGTTTACACCTGCGAAGAAAATGAAAACGGCAAGCTTGTTCTCTTTGCCAACAAGTGCGGATGCAGAGATATAGCTAAATAGAAAACAAACGAAAAAGAGACTCGTGGGAGTCTCTTTTTTAGTTTATTTCAGCGTTGCTGCCATAACGGCCTTGATGGTATGCATACGGTTTTCCGCCTCATCGAACACGATGGACTGCTCGCTCTCGAACACTTCGTCGGTGACTTCCATGCAGTCGATGCCGAACTTGTCAAAAATCTCGCGGCCAACTGCCGTGCCAAGATCATGGAACGCGGGGAGACAATGCATGAATCGGCACTGTTCTCCTGCGTTGTCCACAAGTGCCTTTGTCACGCGGTAGGGGGAGAGATCTTCGATTCTCTCTTTCCAAACGGAGTCGGGCTCGCCCATTGACACCCACACGTCGGTGTAGATCACGTCAGCGCCCACGGTTGCAACCATAGGATCCTCGATGAACTCAAGAGTTGCACCGGTTTCCTTTGCGATCTCCTGGCAGGTTGCCACAAGCTCTGCATTGGGGAAATATTTTGCCGGCGCGCAGGCTACGAAATGCATACCCATTTTCGCAGAGCCCACCATAAGTGAGTTGCCCATGTTGTATCTGGCGTCGCCCGTGTAAACAAGCTTCTTGCCGGCGAGTGTGCCGAAATGCTCCTTAATTGTAAGGAAGTCAGCCAAGATCTGGGTGGGGTGGAACTCGTTTGTCAGTCCGTTCCACACGGGTACGCCTGCGAATTTCGCGAGATCCTCAACCAGCTCCTGACCGAATCCGCGATACTCGATACCGTCGAACATTCTGCCAAGAACGCGGGCGGTATCAGCGATGCTTTCTTTCTTGCCGATCTGTGATCCCGACGGATCAAGATAGACCGGGTGCATACCAAGGTCCGCCGCCGCTACCTCGAAGGCGCAACGGGTTCTGGTGCTGGTTTTTTCGAAGATCAGGGCGATGTTCTTGCCCTCAAATTCACGGTGGGGGATCCCCGCCTTTTTCTTTGCCTTGTATTCGGATGCTAAATCAATCAGCCCGCCGATCTCCTCGGGAGTGAGATCCAGCAGCTTCAGAAACGATTTTCCTTTGAGATTCATATTGTATATCTTGGGAAAACTTTTTGAAAAAAGCTTTTCCCAAACCCTTTCAAAAACTTTATGAAAAAATGTTTGCGCATTATGGGGTGGTTATTTCACCGCTTCTTTGATGACTGCGATTGCCTTCTTTAATGTTTCCATTGGGATATTCAGGGCGGGGAGGAGGCGTACCTTATCCTTTGCAGTCAGGCAAAGAACTCCGTTTTCCGTGCATTTTGCTAAAACTTCAGCTGCGGGCTTTTCGGTCTTGATTCCGACCATAAGTCCCATACCGGTTACTGCTTCAACACCCTCTGCACCACCAAGCTCTGCGAAAATGTATTCGCTCTTTTTTCGCACCTCAGCAAGGAAAGCTTCGTCCAGTCGGCTGAGTATGCTGATCGCACCTGCACAGCAAACGGGATTGCCGCCAAATGTAGAGCCGTGGTCGCCGAATCCGAGAACGCCTTGCACCTTCTCTGACATCATCGTTGCGCCAAGGGGAAGCCCGCCGCCCAGACCTTTCGCAGTAGACACCACGTCCGGCTGGATGCCGTAGTTCATGTATGCGTAAAGCTCACCGCTTCTGCCGTTGCCGGTCTGAACCTCGTCAACTATGAGGATGATGTCCTCTTCTCTGGTAAACTCGTAAATACCTTTAACGTAGTCGGGGTCAAGCGCGCGAACACCGCCTTCTCCCTGTACGCACTCGATCATAATTGCCGCCGCCTTGTTGTCCCGCGCGATCTTCAGAGTCGCATCAAGATCATTTGCCGGGGCGTGAACGAATCCGGGGGTGAGAGGCTGGAACAGCTTGTGGAAATGCTCCTGTCCCGTTGCGGCGAGAGTTGTGAGAGTTCTTCCGTGGAAGCTCTGCTCAAGGGTAACGATGGTGTAGTACTCATCCCCCTTGTGCTCTGCGGCGTACTTGCGAGCCACTTTAATTGCGCACTCGTTTGCTTCCGCGCCGCTGTTGGAGAAGAACACCTTTTTCATGCCTGTTCTCTCGCAAAGCATCTCGGCAAGACGCGCGCAAGGCTCTGTGTAGTAAAGGTTTGATGTGTGCTGGAGACGGCCCATCTGCTCTGTTACAGCCGCCTGCCATACTTCGTCGGATATGCCGAATGTGTTTACGGCAATACCCGAGCCCATATCTATGTATTCCCGACCGTCGCTTCCGGTGAGAATTGATCCCTTGCCTGAAACAAGCTCAATTGGGAAACGCTTGTAGGTTCCCGCAACGTATTTTTGGTCAAGCTCTTTTATGCTCATTTTTTGCCTCCAGTTACCATGGTACCTGCACCCTCGTCAGTAAGAAGCTCCATAAGAATAGAGTGGGGGACACGTCCGTCCATGATAATAACGTTCTTTACTCCCTTGTGAATAGCTTCGATACAGCAGTCCACCTTGGGGATCATACCGCCGGAGATAACGCCATCCTTGTAAAGCTGTGCCGCTTCATCAATGGTGATCTCGGGAATGAGAGTGTCGGGATCGTCCTTGTCACGGAGAATACCCGCGATGTCGGTCATCATAATAAGACGCTCAGCCCCCAGGGCACCTGCCACGTAAGCCGCCGCTGTGTCGCCGTTGATGTTGTAGGCATTACCCTCTTTGTCGCAACCAACGGTGGAGATTACGGGGATGTAACCCTTTTCGAGAAGGTCAACCACGGGGTTGATGTGGATCTTTGTGATCTCACCAACGTAGCCAAGGCGCTCGTCCTTGATCTTTGCCTCAATAAGGCGACCATCCATACCGGAGATACCCATAGCCTTGCCGCCGTATTTTTCGAGCATATTTACAAGGGTCTTGTTTACCTTGCCCGCCAGCACCATCTGCACAATGTCCACGGTTTCCTTGTCAGTTACGCGGAGACCGTCAACGAAAACCGGCTTTTTGCCGAGGCGATCCATAAGTTCGGAAATTTCCGGGCCACCGCCGTGTACCAGCACGATCTTCACGCCGATAAGCCACAAGAGAACGATGTCCTCCATAACCTGCTGCTTCAGGGTTTCGCTGGTCATTGCGTTACCGCCGTATTTTACAACAACGATCTTGCCGTTATATCTTTTGATGTACGGAAGAGCCTCGGTCAGAACCATTGCCCTTTCCGCATTTGAAAACTGATTGTTCATATGGGTGTTCCTTTGTTTTATTTGTGTAGGGACTGGTTACGAAACTATGTTTCGTTGCTCGACAGTCCGTTTTTGTTTGGAGTATACCTTTAGGTTCTATAATCTCCGTTGATCTTTACGTAATCGTAGGTCAGGTCGCATCCCCAAGCGGTAGCGGAGAATTCGCCGTCCCCAAGGGTAACGAGGATCTCGATTTCAGCTTCAAGAAGGATATCCTTGGCACGCTCCTCGGAGAAGTCCACGCCTGCACCGTCACGGCAAACCTCGATCGTGCCTTTTGCGCTTCTGAATGACACACCAACCTTTGTTACGTCAACAGGTGCGCCGGAGTAACCGATTGCGCAAAGAACGCGACCCCAGTTAGCATCTGCACCGAACATTGCCGCTTTTAAGAGGGAGGAGCATATAACGCTTTTTGCAACGGTTTTTGCGGTGGAAAGCTCGCCCGCACCGCTTACCTTGCACTCAAGCAGCTTTGTTGCGCCCTCGCCATCCCCTGCAATAGTACGGCAGAGGTGTACGGTAACAGTATTAAGTGCCTTCATAAATTCGGTGAAGTCCGCACCGTCTTCTGTGATCTCCTCGTTACCTGCAGCACCGTTTGCGAGAACTACCACCATATCGTTGGTAGATGTGTCGCCGTCGATGGAGAGCATATTGAACGTGTTTGTTATATCGTTTGAAAGTGCCTTTTGGAGCATTTTCGGGGAGATTGCCGCGTCGGTTGTAATGAACACCAGCATTGTTGCCATATTGGGGTGGATCATACCGCTGCCCTTTGCGATGCCGCCGATTCGGCAAGTCTTACCGCCGAGCTCGAATTCCACAGCCACTTCTTTCTTGATAGTGTCGGTGGTCATGATACCTTCCGCTGCAAGCTCACTTCCGCTACTTGTCAAACCGTCAACGAGGGAGGGGATGCCCGCCTCAAAAGGCTCAATGGACATAGGCTGGCCGATAACGCCGGTGGAAGCCACAACGATGTCGTCTGCTGCAATGCCAAGCTTGTCAGCCAGAAGTGCGCAGGTCGTTTCCGCGATCTCCGCGCCGTTTGCGTTGCAGGTATTGGCGTTGCCGCTGTTGCAGATTATTGCCTGTGCCACACCGTTTGCGATGTGCTTTTTGGTAACTGCAAGGGGAGCGCCCTTAACGAGATTTGTTGTATAAACAGCCGCCGCAGAAGCAGGTGTTTCGCTGTAAATCAGAGCAAGGTCGCGCTTGGTGCGGTTTTTTCTGATGCCGCAATGCACGCCGTTTGCAAGAAATCCTTTTGCGGCACAAACGCCGCCTGTGATTATGTTCATGATTGTTATTTCCTTAGTGTTGTGGTGATGTTCTCTACTTTTTTCTTCTTTATCGAGAAGAAAAAAGATAGCAAAAAAGAAGAACTCTATCTAACGCCTGGGTGTTTCGAACTCTGCGGAGCTCGACCAAAGACTCTGTCTCTGGACTTTGCCAACTTTTTGAAAAAAGTTGGATCAAAAACTTTTATTAAACAACGTTTTTGTTAACTTTACACGTTCAGTCCTTCGGCTTCGTCGCATCCGAGCAGGATATTCATATTCTGGATCGCTGCACCTGACGCGCCCTTGCCCAGATTGTCAAATCTTGCAACAAGGAGTATCCGCTCCTCGTTTCCGCAAACGGTGATCTCCATGTCATCCCGACCGCTGAACTTGCCTGCGGAGAGGAAGCCTCCCTCGTCAGCCTCGTCTGTGAACTTGACCAGTCCGTTTTTATAGTAATCACGGTAAGCATCCTTTATATCCTGGACCTTGCCGCAGATCTCATCTCTGAACAGGGGAACTGTTACTTCCATGCCTGCATAGTATGGTGCAACGATGGGGCAGAACACCGGTAGCGTTTCAAGTCCACAGATCTTTGACATTTCCGGCAGGTGCTTGTGCTTCTGTGTCAGCCCGTACTGTCTCGGTGCGTCAAAGAGGGGATCTCTGCCGTCGCCTTCATATTCCGCGATCATTTTCTTGCCGCCGCCGGAGTAACCGGTTATGGAGTGTGCGGTGAGCTTTGCGCTCTCTGTGATTATGCCGCATCGGACAAGGGGCTCTACCAAAGCCACAAATCCGCTGGCATGGCAACCCGGGTTTGCGATCCGCTTTGATCCGGCGATCCGTTCACGTCTGCCGCAGAGCTCCGGAAAACCGTATTCCCAGCCGTCCGCTGTTCTGTGTGCAGTAGATGTGTCGATAACTGCGGTAGCAGGATTATCTATCAGCGATACCGCTTCTATAGCCGCCGCGTCGGGGAGGCAAAGGAAGGCAATGTCGGCTGAATTCAGCGCCTCGCGCCTTGCTTCGGTGTCCTTTCGCAGCTCCTCGGTAAGTCGGATCAGCTCTAAATCATGCCGTGATTCAAGTCGCTCATATATGCGGAGACCGGTTGTTCCGGCGCTTCCGTCGATGAATATTTTAGTCATATATTAACCTCATTTTCGGGGTGTAATAAGCTTTTTTGACGGTGTATTGACGGCAATACCTCGCCATTATGATTTTGAATAAATATACGGCTATTATACACTATATATTCATATTTGTCAAGGGTTTTGGGGGTGAATATTCATTGTGATAATTGATGATTTATCGCTCGTTTGAGCTGTTTTTTAGGGATATTTTGACAATATTCTTTATTTGATCAAAACCACTGCGGCGCCTGAGGAGGGAAGAGTGAAAACGCACTTGCCGTCGCCGGCTTTTGTGCCTGTTTCCTCACCACTTGCGGCAAAAACAGTAACGTCTGCTGAAGTGGATGTGATGGTGATCTTATTCGCGGCAGGGGACTTGTCGAGGGGGTCATCCGTGGCGCAAATAAAGAGGGCGCCATCCATCTCACCGACAGCCAGTGGGCAGTCTGACGATACCGTCACACCGCAAACCGATAACGCTTCACCCTTGCTTACTTGATGGCCTTTTATGAAGTCGCGACCCTCGCAAAGCTTTGAAAGCCTTTTCACCTCTCCGTTTACCAGCTTCAGCTTTTCGTACTGCTCGGTTTTGTTACCGTTTGAATCCAGCACTTGATTATGCCACCAGCCTGCGCAGTAGCACGCCCAAGTGATCCTGTCTGCCCCACAAGCAAGGGCAGTGAAGGCCTGGAAGCGGAGCTGATTTTCACTTATCCACTCCTCCGGCTTGCTGGAGTTCACCTGCATAACAACCCACATTTCCCGGCCGTGCTTCAGACACGCCTCACTTACAATGCGGAGGTTTTCTATGTATCCCTCTGGTGTGGCAGAGTAGGGGTAGTGGTCAAAGCTCAGGTATTCGAGAGGAACGTGCTTCAAGTATTCTTCAATATGCTCTTCGTAGGTGGCTGTGCCAAGCTGCTTTTGGAGGGGAACGTGGCAGTCGGCTGTAACACCGTAGCTTGCGTACAGATTAAGGTAGGGGATCTTTCCGGGAAAAAGGGAGCGGACCTTCTTTATTACCTGACTGTAATATGGAAAATCCAGGGCAGAGGGCTCGTCTCCTGTGCATACACCAATGATAGCTGGGTGGTCGCGGAATTCTGCCGCCTTTTCGTCGTATTTTTCGAGAGGATTGGTCTCGCGCAGTTTTCCTGCGTTTTCACCGAGTCCGCCCCACCATCCGGGAACAGCCCCCTCAACGATTGCGCCAATGCCGTATTTCTCGAACAAGTCAAGGGTGTCGTAATCCCGGTTGAGACCGATAATATAGTCAATTCCGCAGTCCGCAATGGCTTTGATATGCGCCTCGCTTCTTGCGTTTTTCTGAAGGTGGTACGCGCCTATCTTCTTGTGTCCTTTCATGTGATCCTCCGTTAGTTTTTATCATTAATTATATTATAGCATATTATGTAGCGGAATGAAACGAGAAAAAAGCTCAAAAACGCACCAAATTGTTATTATTTTTTGACGAAAACTTTGAAATAATATTAAAAATGTGTAGATTTTTCTTCGTAATTGTGGTATAGTATATAGAGATGAAAATCAAATTTGTGAGGAGATTCAAAATATGCTTGTAGACATTCAGAAGGCGAGTATGTGGAAACGCATTTCCGCTTATATTTTTGATATGATCCTCCTTGGAATCCTTGCGGTCGGATTGGCGACAGTCCTTTCTTTTGCCCTTGGATATGACAAATACGCAGCAGATCTTGACGAGGCTTACGCAAAATACGAGAGAGAATACGGTGTGGAATTCGGAATCACCGAAGACGAGTACGATGCCATGTCGGAAGAGGACAGAGCGGTATTCGACGAGGCAAGCTTCGCAGTTTCCGCCGACAAAGATGCTATCTACAGCTACAATATGATAGTGAATCTGACCCTAATAATCACTACGTTCAGTATTCTTCTTTCATATTTGGCTCTTGAGTTTGTCCTGCCCCTGGTTTTCAAAAACGGCCAGACCCTCGGTAAAAAGATCTTCGGCATCGCCCTTATGCGTAATGACGGCGTGAAGATCAATACGGTATCTTTGTTCATCCGCACGGTGCTTGGCAAATTCACCGTCGAGACAATGATCCCTGTGCTTATTCTGATAATGATATTCCTCGGCAGCATGGGTGTGGTTGGGGTGATCGTAATCGGGCTTATCGGCCTTTTACAGATCATTCTTCTTATTGCAACAAAGACAAATTCCGCTATCCACGACGTTCTCGCAAATACCGTTGCGGTTGACTTTGCCAGCCAGAGAATATTTGATTCAATGGAAGAGCAGATCGAATACAAAAAACAGCTCCACGCAGAAGAAGTTGCAAAGAGAGAATATTTCTAAACCCTGACAACAATAAAAATTAAAATAAAAAATAAAACTGAAAGGAAATCTTATGAAAGTTGTACTCGAGAATCTGACAAAGATCTTCCCCAGCCGTAACAAAAAGTCCGGCGAGGAAGTCATTGCGGTAAACGACTTCACCTTCACAATTCCTGACGGTAAGCTGATCGGTCTTCTCGGACCTTCCGGCTGCGGTAAAAGTACCACGCTTTATATGATCAGCGGCCTTCAGAAGCCCACAAGCGGCAAGATCTACTTTGGGGATGACGACGTTACCGAGCTTTCTACGGAAAACAGAGGCGTTGGTCTTGTTTTCCAGAACTACGCGCTGTACCCTCACATGACGGTAAAGCAGAACATTCTCTTCCCCCTGCAGAATCTGAAGGGCGCAGACAAGCTCTCCAAAGACGAAATGCTTGACCGTGCTTTGAACGCTGCACGTCTGGTGCAGATCGACGAGCTTATGGACCGTAAGCCCAGCGAGCTTTCCGGCGGTCAGCAGCAGAGAGTTGCTATCGCACGCGCACTTGTAAAGATGCCTCGCGTTCTTCTCCTTGACGAGCCTCTCTCAAACCTTGACGCCCGTCTCCGTCTCCAGACCAGAGAAGAGATCAGACGTATCCAGCGCGAAACCGGTATCACCACAGTATTCGTAACACACGACCAGGAAGAAGCAATGAGCATCTCCGATATGATCGTAGTTATGAAGCAGGGTATCGTTCAGCAGATCGGTAAGCCCCAGGAGGTTTACGATAACCCCATTAACCTGTTCGTTGCAAAGTTCCTCGGTACTCCCCCGATCAATGTGTTTGAGGGTAAGGTTGAGGGCGGCAAGATCTACATCGGCGAAGACGCAGTTCTTGACATCACCGGCGTAGAAGATCAGCCTGTAATGATCGGTATCCGTCCCGAAGGCTTCGAGCTTAGCGAAAACGGCGCACTCAAGTGCAAGCTCACAAACGTTGAGGTTATGGGTCGTGACGTAAGCGTTGTTTCCAAGAACGATTCGTGCGTAAGCCCTGCTATCCGCTCCATTATCAACGCGGACAACAAGGTTGATCCCAGTGCTGAATTCGTAAGATACGATATCAAGCCTCATAAGATCTTCATTTTCAATAAAGAAACCGAAGAAAGAATTTATTTTGAGGTGAAGTGATATGGTAGACCAAAAACATCAGTGGAAAGCCTGGATATATCTCGCTCCGGCTATCATACTCTTGCTTGTATTCACTGTTTGGCCCATTATCAACACCGTCAGAATGGCATTTCTTAACGATTACAGCGGCCTGCAGGCTGTTGGCGGTCGCGTGTTCGAGTTCGGTATCGACAACTTCAAAAAGGTTGTTGACTATAAGGAATTCGTAACTTGCCTTAAGAACACTTGTCTCCTTTGCGTGACTACTGTTCCGATCTCCACCATCCTCGCTCTCCTGATCGCAGTTTGCCTCAATTCCATCAAGCCTCTCCAGAAGTTCCTCCAGACTATATTCTTCCTGCCCTACGTTACCAACTCCATCGCTATCGGTATGGTTTTCGCGGCAATGTTCAACATTGTAGGAAGCTTCTATGGTACTGAGAACGAGATCGTGGTTACTGCCGGTATTGTCAATAATGTTATTGAATTCTTTGGCGGAACTCACATCAACTGGATAAACGCAGGTTCAAGCTACTGGGCAAACATCGTGGTTATGATCGTTTACATAGTATGGAATGCACTGCCATTTAAGATCCTCATTCTTCTTGGTGGCCTCCAGAGCATAAACAAACAGTATTACGACGCGGCAAGAGTGGACGGCACTCCCCGCAGAAGAGTATTTTCAAAAATCACAGTTCCCCTGCTTTCTCCCATGCTTGTATACGTTGTTATCACCGGATTTATCGGCGGTTTCAAGGAATACAGCAGCATCGTCGGTATATTCGGCGAAAATATGGGTCCCCCCGATGCACCCCGCAGACTTAATACAATGGTGGGATTCATTTACGACGCCCTTTCAACGAACAAGCAGGGTCGCGCAAGTGCTGCGGCTCTCATCCTGTTCGGTATCATTCTTGTTGTTACCTTGATCAACCTCCAGGTCAGCAAGAAGAGAGTTCATTATTAAGGAGGGGATCGAATGGCTAAGAAAAGCGTTATGACAACTATGCAGGAAAAGAACATGCAGCAGGTGTCAGTTCAGCAGAAGATCGTAAAGATCGCCGTTAAAGTGATCGTTTACGCATTCCTTATCGCAATGGCGGTAATCGTCCTATTCCCATTCTATTGGATGATCATCTCCTCTCTTAAATCCCTTGCAGAATACAGAGAATCTGTCCCCACATTCTGGCCGAAACAGATCCTCCTTTCAAACTATGTGGATGCATTCAATACCGCAAAGCTCGGTCGGCTGTTCATTAACACAATGATCGTCGGCGTGGTTTCCACACTCCTGTCTCTTGTGATCACGGTGCTTTCCGCATTCGCCTTCGCAAGACTGGAATTCAAGGGCAAGGATATGCTGTTTGCAGGTCTCCTTGCAACTATGATGATCCCCGGTGAGCTTTTCACGATCACCAACTACTCCACTGTAACCCAGCTCGGTTGGATCAATACATACACGGTTCTTATCGTGCCGTTTTTGGTGAGCGTGTTCTACATCTACCTCCTACGACAGAACTTTATGCAGATACCAAACGAGCTTTATCTCGCTGCAAAGGTTGACGGTACAAGCGACATAAAGTACCTGTGGAAGGTAATGGTTCCCCTGGCTCTTCCCACGCTTATCTCCATCACTATTCTTAAGATGATGGGCGCGTGGAACTCCTACATCTGGCCCCGACTCGTTGCAAACGACGAAGCGCACAGCCTTATTACAAACGGTTTGCGTAACGCCTTCACCGAGACCACGGGCGACGTAAACTATCCCGTTCAGATGGCGGCGGTAGCTCTTGTTTCAGCTCCCTTGTTCCTTGTATTTATCTTCCTCAGAAAATACATCATGCAGGGCGTAAGCCGAAGCGGTATCAAGGGTTAAAAAGCGAGTATCCACCCGCATATTGCTAATGAAGTTTTGATGAAACTTTTTCAAAAGTTTCCGCGGTGAAGGACGCGGAGTCCTTCTCGCCGACCGCAGTCGGCGAAACACCCAGGCGTTAGAAAAAAGTTCCTCTTTTTTGATACTTTTTTCTCCTCGCTAAAGGAGAAAAAAGTAAGACTAACGTAATAGCAAAACTTTCATTCGATAAACAGTGTGGTGCAAGCTTTTAACATAAACAAAATTATGCTTAATATTTTTAGGAAGGACGGAAATCCAAACCCATGAAAAGAATTTTAGCAGTACTCCTCATGATCACAATGCTCGTAGGCATGTTCGCATTCACATCCTGCGGCAACACAGCAACCAAGGCACAGTCCAACTTTGAAGTGCCCGAAGGCGGCTACGACGGAAGCGAAGTAACCATCACCTTCTACAACACAATGGGATCTAATCTCTCAACAGTTCTCAACTACTACATTGAAGAGTTTAACAAGCTCTACCCCAACATTCACGTTGTATCTACTCAGGTAGGTAGCTACGATGACGTACGCGACCAGATCTCCACAGAGATCACAGTTGGCAACCAGCCCAACATCGCTTACTGCTACCCCGACCACGTTGCTCTCTACAACCTTGCTAAGGCAGTTGTAACTCTCGACAACCTTATCGATAGCGAAATCGAGATCACCAGAGCAGACGGCACAACAGAAAAGCTCGGTCTTACCGAGGCTGAACTTGACAACTTCATCGAAGGTTACTACAACGAAGGTAAGCAGTTCGGTGATGGCCTCATGTACACAATGCCTCTCTCCAAGTCCACTGAAGTTCTCTACTACAACAAGACATTCTTCGACCAGAACGGCCTCACTGTTCCCCAAACTTGGGACGAGCTGGAAAAGGTTTGCGAGCAGATCAAGGCAATCGACCCTGCTTCCATTCCTCTCGGATATGACAGTGAATCCAACTGGTTCATCACAATGTGCGAACAGTACAAGTCTCCCTACACAAGCGCAACAGGCGACCACTTCCTCTTCGACAACGAACAGAACAGAGCATTCGTTAAGGAATTCAGAGAATGGTACCAGAAGGGTTACCTCACAACTCAGACCCTTTACGGCGCATACACATCCGGTCTCTTCACATCCACAAACGGCACAAAGAGCTATATGTCCATCGGTTCTTCCGCAGGTGCAACATACCAGCGTCCCGCAGCTAACGCTGATGGATCTTACCCCTTCGAAGTTGGTATCGCTACCATTCCTCAGGTAAGCACAGAAAACCGCAAGGTTATCTCCCAGGGTCCTTCCGTATGTATCTTCCAGAAGGAAAATCCCCAGGAAGTTATCGCATCTTGGCTCTTCGTTAAGTTCATTACAACTAATGTAGAATTCCAGGCTGAATTCGCTATGGCATCCGGTTACGTTCCCGTACTCAAGTCTGTAGCTGAAAACGAAGTATACGCAGACTTCCTTGCTAACGCTGACGGCGGCACATACGTATCTGCTCTTTCCGCTAAGGTTTGTCTCGAACAGGCTGACGCTTACTACACATCTCCTGCATTCAACGGCTCCTCTACCGCTCGTGACCAGGCAGGTGCTCTTATCTGTAAGTGCCTTACTGCTGACGACGGCGGCGACGTTGACGCTATGATCAAGGCTGCATTCGAAGACGCAGTTGCAGAATGCGAATACAACAGCTAATTATAATATTTCTTTAATGAAAAAAATTATTAAAATAATATCTGTTCTTCTCCTTGCGGTAATGCTTGTCTGTGTTACCGCTTGCGAGAAAAATGTAGCCACCGACGGTAGTGAGACCGAGGCCAAAGACTATGCCTCCATTCTCAAGCTTGATATGAACTCCGATACCGCAAAGGTTGAAGTTACAGTCAAGACCTTCATCGACGGTGATACCACTCATTTCAATGTTCCCGAATCCGTTATGGAAAACGGCGTGCTCAAGGCAAGATACCTTGCAATAAACACACCCGAATCCACCGGTAAGATCGAGGAATACGGTAAGGCGGCTGCCAACTTCACCAAAGAGAAGCTTTCCTCTGCTACGTCCATTATTATTGAATCGGACAACGGCACCTGGAACGCAGACTCCACCGGCGACAGATACCTGGCGTGGGTCTGGTACAAAACAGCAAGCGACGCTGACTACCGTAACCTGAACATCGAGATCCTCCAGAACGGTCTGGCTATCGCATCAAACGCAGCCGGCAACCGCTACGGTGAGACCGCAGTTGCAGCGATCAACCAGGCAAGGGAACAGTCCCTGGGCGTTCATTCCGGCAAAAAAGATCCGGACTTCTACTACGGCGAAGCAGTTGAGCTTACCCTCAAGGAGCTGCGCACAAATATTGCAGATTACAACGGAATCAAAGTCGCATTCGAGGGCGTTATTACCATGAACGATAATAACAGCGTTTACATCGAAGAGTACGATCCCGAAACCGGTATGTATTACGGCATCAGCATTTACTACGGATTCAGCCTCACCGGTGATGGACTCAACGTCCTCAGCGTGGGCAACAGATCCCGTATCGTTGGTACCGTGCAGTATTACGAAGCAGGCGGCACATATCAGGTGTCCGGTCTCACATATCGCCTTATGAAGCCTGACGATCCGGGCAATATCCAGAAGATCAGTTCCGGTCACAGTCCCGCATTCGTTCTCACCGATGCTGACACTTTTATGAACGGCAAGGTTGAAGTGGCAGGGGAAGAAGAGACCCGCACATTCGATTACGCAAACTTGGCTATGAACACCTCCGTATTAATGGAGAACCTGAAAGTAGTGAGCGTTTACACCACTACAGCCGAGGACAGCTCATCGAAAGGTGCTATGACTCTCACCTGTGAGGTTGACGGAGTTACAGTAAATGTTCGCACCGTTGTACTTGTGGAAAACGGCGAGCTTGTTACCGCTGACCGCTACGAGGGCAAGACCATTGACGCCCGCGGAATCATTGACTATTTTGATGGGGAATACCAGATCAAGGTATTTACCGTAGACGACATTACAATTAAAAATTAAACGAAAAGAATAAGGAGCTAATCATGAAAAGATTGATCGCTTTTGCACTCCTGCTTGCTATGTGCGTTACCGCATTTGCCAGCTGTACTCCTGCAGAAACTCCCGTAGTTGATGAACCTGCTTCTATCGCAGATGCAGTTGCATACATCAAGACAGTTTACAAGAAGGTTGCAGAAAACACAAACAAGGACTTCCAGAGAATCGGCGTAGTTCCTGTTGGTGATGTTAAGTTTGACGTTGAATGGACAGTTAACGTTGGCGAAGAATCCGTTAAGATCGTTCGCGGCGAAGACGGTATGGTTACTATCGACGTAAACGAAGACAGCCCCGAAGAAGTTGCTTACGTTCTCACAGCTACAATCAAGGACGCTGAGGGCAACACAGAAACTCTCACATGGAACCACATTCTTCCCGCAACAATGAACGTTGACGGTATGACCTATGGCGAAATCGTTGACTTTGCTTACACTATCGAAGAAGGCCTCGGCGTTGATGACGTATACCGCCTCTCCGGTACAATCACAAATATCGACACCGCTTGGAGCGAAGATTACCAGAACATTACCGTTACAATCGCTGTAGCAGGTAAGGAAGACAAGCCCATTATGTGCTACCGCCTCAAGGGTGAGGGCGCAAAGGATCTTGCAGTTGGCGACGTTATCACAGTTGAAGGTAAGCTCAAGAACTACAAGGGCACAATCGAATTCGACGCAGGCTGCATCCTCGTTGGTATGGGTGACATCCCCTCCCAGACAGCTCTCCTTGAAGCAGCATTCATGCTCGGCGAAGGCGACGCTCTTGCATATCCTTCCGTTATGACAGGTGTTGTTTCAAAGATCGTTTCCGCTTGGAGCGACCAGTATGGCAACATCACAGTTGACATGACTGTTGAAGACAAGACCGTTCAGTGCTACCGTCTTAAGGGCGAAGGTGCAAAGGATCTCGCAGTTGGCGACAGAATCACCGTTGTTGGTATCATCAAGAACTACAAGGGCACAATCGAATTCGACGCAGGCTGCACACTCGTAGCAAACGATGCATTCCAGAGCGCAAAGAACGCACTTTCCGGCTACAAGCTTCTTGAAGGCGAAGCTCAGGAAACAGCTAAGACAATCACAGGTACAATCTCCGCAATCGACACCGCTTGGAGCGAAGATTACCAGAACATCACAGTTACCATCGTTATCGGTGGCCTTGACGATTATAAGATCATGTGCTACCGCCTCAAGGGTGAGGGCGCAAAGGATCTCGCAGTTGGCGACACAATTACCGTTACAGGTATTCTCAAGAACTACAAGGGTACAATTGAGTTCGACGCAGGCTGCACACTTGACAAAGTTGTAAAATAATGCAAATAATTGCAAATAAAAAGAGACTCCTCGGAGTCTCTTTTGTTTTTAGATAATAGAAAAAGAAATATAGGTTTAAACCGGGCGATCCCTTGTGCTGCTTTATACCATATAATTAGCGTATAGGTTGAATTTTATCACTACATATTGACATTGGGTGGCGAGTATGGTAGAATCAAAACAGCAAATACTACAAATATTTTAACTTGTTTTGGAGGTAAACTATGACAAGACAGCAGATGAAGCTTGAAGCAAAGCAGGCACTTAAAGGTAACCTTGGAGTGGCTATTGGTATTTACATCGTATACGGAGTTATCGTTGCCGCTCTCAGCTCTATTGGTGTTGGAGGATTCTTCGTTGGATTATTCGCCTATGGTATTATGGTAGCTTTCCTTGCCATGGCTCGCACAAACAAGCTTGAGTTCACAGATCTGTTTTCCGGATTCAACAATTTCGGCACAGTATTCGGCGCAACCTTGCTGAAGGCAATTTACACCGTACTTTGGACCCTTCTCTTCTTTATTCCCGGTTTTGTAAAGTCTTACTCCTACGCAATGACCGAGTACATTCTCGCTGATGAACCTGACCTCAAGTGCAACGAGGCTATTACAAAGAGCCGCAAGATGATGAACGGTCACAAGATGGAACTCTTCATTCTTGACCTGAGCTTTATCGGTTGGGCTTTCCTCTGTGCTCTTACACTTGGTATACTTACATTCTATGTAACACCCTATATGCTTACAACAAGAGCAAAGTTCTACGAAAACCTCAAGGCAAACTACGTAGAAGAAAAGAATTAAAAAAGACCCCACAGGGTCTTTTTTGTTTTAAGATAATAGATAATAGATAAAAGATATTGGCTTATATCGAGCCTCCCTTGCTAAAGGGTGAGGATTCTATTTGCAACACAAATCCAACAACGGCAAATATTTTGCGGCGTGCGGCTCAAACCCACCGGAATTTACCCTATCAAAAAAGCCCAACCTCGTATTTGAAGTTGGGCCAAATTATTATTTGTGTTTTTTTGACCAAGCCGCGGGGCTAAGGGTGAGCAGAATAGGATAAAGCTCAAGTCTGCCCAGAAGCATTGCAGCGGAAAGAGCTGCCTTTGTGAATCCTGAGTAGAAGGAAAAGTTTTCCACAGGTCCGACAAGTGAAAAACCGGGACCGACATTGTTGAAGCAGGCGGCAGTTGCCGTAAAGTTTGTTTCCATGTCGTAAGGCTCAATAGATACGAGAAGGAAAATTACTGCGAAAAGGAAGAAATACAGAGCCAGATACGTTCCGATTCCCTTGCGGGTGGATTTATCTACGGTTTTTCCCTCGAATTTCACGGTGGTAATAGCGCGGGGATGAAGCAGATGCCGCACCTCACTTCCGATACTCTTTATGAGGAGTACTATTCGGGAGACCTTAAGACCACCGGCAGTTGAACCCGCGCATCCGCCAATGAACATAAGAAGGAGAAGCACGGTTTTTGAGAAGCTTGGCCACAGGTTGAAGTCCACAGTTGAGTAGCCTGTGGTAGTGATGATTGATGCAACCTGGAAGGCAGAATAACGGACTGTCTCAGAGAGAGTTGAGTACATACTGCTAACGTTAGCTGTAATAATTACAACAGACGCAACAACGATTCCAATGTATGTCCAAAGCTCTTCGCTTTTCAGTACAGAGCGGAAGCGTCGAATCAGCATCAGATAATACAGATTGAAATTCACACCAAACAGGAGCATAAAAATGGTTATGACCCACTGGCAGTAGGGGGAATATCCGCTGATGCTGGTTGATTTGACGCCAAATCCACCGGTGCCTGCTGTGCCAAAGGAGTGAATGGACGCTTCAAAAAGGTTCATTCCGCCGCACAGAAGAAGGACTATCTCCACAAGGGTCATTGCTATATAAATAAGGTAAAGGATCTTTGCCGTATCCCGAACCTTTGGAACGATCTTGTCAACTGTAGGGCCGGGCATTTCCGCACGCATAATGTGAATGGAGCGGCCGGTGTTGTCGGGAACGATTGCCATCATCAGCACGAGGACACCCATACCGCCGATCCAGTGGGTGAAGCTTCGCCAGAACAGAGCACCGTGGCTCATTGCTTCCACGTCGGTGAGTATGGACGCGCCGGTGGTGGTGAATCCGCTTACGGTTTCAAAGAACGCGTCGATGTAAGAGGGGATCTCGCCGGAGAGAACGAATGGAACAGCACCGATGGCTGAAAGGAAGAGCCAGGTAAGCGCAACTATAACGAATCCTTCACGAGCGTAAATAGTCTGGTCGCTCTTGCCGGTCAGCTTGAATAAAAGTAATCCCACGAGAGTGGCGCTTGCCGCAGTAATGGCAAATGCCAGAGCCGTGCTCCACTCTCCGTAGATCAGGGATACAATGAGGGGGAGGGTAAGGAGTATACCCTCAAGGCCAATGATCCGGCCCAGGGTGTAGACTATCATTTTGAGATTCATACTTTACCCCTTATTCAATTATGTCAGAAAGGTCGGAGAGACGGTATCCGCTGGTCATGACTATAACCTTATCTCCTACCTGGATCATATCCATACCGCCGGGAACAATGGTCTTTCTTCCGCGGATAATACCGGCAATCAGAATATTGGATTTAAGATGCAAATCCTTCAAGGGAATATCCGTGACTTTAGATGCCTGTCTTACGTTAAACTCAAGAGCCTCTGCCTTGCCGTCCATTAGCTTGTAAAGGGTTTCGATATTGCTGCTTCCAATGGAGTTTGCGAGAGCTCGTGCATACTGAACCAGCACGTTTGCGATGACCTTTTTCGGGGAGATGACCGTGTCAAGTCCCAGCTTGCGAGCCATACGCTGCATTTCGTCCCGGTTAACCTGAGTAATAACCTTCGGCACCTTCTGGGTCTCCGCGTAAATTGAGAGGAGAATATTAGTCTCGTCATTATCTGTGAGCGTTACCACTGCGTCGGCAGATTCGATGCCCTCTTCTAAAAGAAGCTCGTGATGAGAGTAGTCACCGTTGATGATAACAGCCTCTGGGAGAGTTTCGCTGAGCTCAGACGCAAGTGTTGGATCAGCTTCCACGATCTTCACAGAGGTGCCGCCGGCGATCAGCATTTTCGCCAGATAATACGCCGTTCTGTTTCCTCCAAGGATCATAACCTTGCGAGCCTTTTTCTTCATAAGTCCGACATGGCGCAGGAAGTTTTCAATTTCCGCCGGGGAGGCTGTAATGCCGATTTTGTCTCCTGCCATAAGGAGGAAATCACCGCCGGGGATATATACCTCGTCGTCAC
Source organism: Oscillospiraceae bacterium (assembly GCA_015064355.1). Taxonomy (GTDB): domain Bacteria; phylum Bacillota; class Clostridia; order Oscillospirales; family CAG-272; genus UMGS1696. The sequence goes on from SVSJ01000008.1 coordinate 38,456, forward strand.
GCTGTACGGTGCAAACGAGGACCTTTGCTTTGTACTTCATTCGAAGGTCTTTCAAGGTGATGTTGTTAAGGGGTGAATCCTCTTTTATATTAAGCTGGACTATCTCAAGAGCACGTCCGCTGAAGGTCTCGATCTTTGCAGCCGAGGGAAGCATAAGAATGTCGAACAGCTCCCGTGCTGCAAGTGCCTCGGGGTTTATCGACATGGCAAGACCAAGCTCGTTCTTAACAAACCCCAGAGACGCGTCGTTGTATTCGGGGTTTCTTATACGTGCAATAGTGTAGGGAACGCCCATTCTCTTTGCGAGAAAGCAGGAGAGCATATTAAGCTCGTCAGAACCTGCCGCTGCAATAAACAAGTCAGCCTGTCTGATTCCGGCGCTTTCCAGGGTTTCGTAATCGGCAGCGTTACCGCAAACACCCATAACGTCATAAACGTTGGTTATTTCAGTTATAACCTGTGGTGAGGAATCGAGCACTACCGCATCGTGCCCCTCGTTTACAAAATTGGCGATCAGGTTTTCACCGATATTGCCGCATCCGCCAATGATAATTTTCATAATTAGCTCCGTTATGCTTTGATATAAATGATTTTACAGATTGTATTTTCTGTCAAGAACGCGCATCTGGATAGCTTCCGTGATATGCTGTTTCTTCAGCCTGCCGCCCACAATTCCGTCGATCTTTGCGGGGGTTGAGTTCTTTTCCACAAACTCAATATCAGCAAGGGTGCGAGCCACGCGGAGGATCCTGTCGTATGCTCTGGCTGAAAGATTGATCTTTTCAAATACGTTTTCCATAATAGTCCGACAGCCGTCATCAAGGGCGCAGAACTGACGCATCTCATCAGTCTGCATAAGTGCGTTTGACTTGGAGGAGTAGTTTTCTATTCCGCTTTCTTTGAATCTTTCTCTGGAAAGCTGACGTGCCGCCTCAACTTTTTCTCTGATCACAGCAGAGGATTCGGCGGGAACTGTGTCGGTAAGCTCTGCAAAGGATACCTCAGGCATTTCCACCTGAATGTCGATTCTGTCGAGCATCGGTCCGCTGATCTTCGCGAGATACTCTTTAATATGGGCAGGCTTGCAGGTGCATTTGCCGCGGAGTGAGCCGTAATAGCCGCATTTGCAGGGGTTCATGGCGCAGACCAGCATAAATGATGAGGGGTAAGTCACCCTTCCTGCCGCACGGGTAATAGTTACGCACTTGTCCTCGATAGGCTGGCGAAGAGCCTCAAGTGAGTCTTTTTTGAATTCCGGGAATTCGTCAAGGAAAAGCACGCCGTTGTGTGAAAGGGAGATCTCGCCGGGGGCAGGGATCTTGCCGCCGCCAACAAGTGCCGCAGTGCTCAGGGAGTGGTGAGGTGAGCGGAATGGTCTTTCAAGCACAAAGGGGATCTCGGAGTTGAGCATACCGGCGCAAGAGTGGATCTTGGTGGATTCCAGCGCCTCCTCATAGCTCATTCTGGGAAGGATCGTGGGAAGTCTTTTTGCAAGCATTGATTTACCGGAGCCGGGCGGGCCTATGAGAAGAATATTATGCCCTCCGGCAGCGGCGGTAAGCATAGCCCGCTTTGCCTTGAACTGCCCCTTGACCTGTGAAAAGTCTATATCTGAATGATAGGATTCTATTGTTTCGTATGGATTGTACGAGGCTGGCGGAATAAGCTCCGCTCCGTTCAGGTGACTGACAAGCTGGCGGATGTTTTCCACCCCGTAAATTGAGATGCCCTCGCCGTAAGCAACGGAGGCTTCTTTCAGGTTATCCTTCGGCACGAATATTTCACGCCTGCCCCCTCTGATGGCTGCAATGGTCATACCCAGGACGCCGCGAACAGGTCTGATCTCACCTGAGAAGGAGATCTCACCGATAAAGGACATACTGTCCGTGTCGCAGGAGATGAAACCGCAGCCTTTGTATATTGCAACCAGTACTGCAAGCTCAATAGCGGTGCCTTCCTTGCGCTTGTCCGCTGGGGCAAGGTTAATGGATATTTCCGCTGAGGGAATGGGGAAACCGCTGCTTTCCGAGCCTGTGAAGATTCGCTTTTCCGACTCGCGGATCGCGGCATCGGGTAGTCCGACGATCTCAAAGGACGGCAGACTGCGACGGGCAGAGCATTCAACGATAACTTCGTATCCGTCAGCGCCGAATGTTGCAGCGGAATGGGTCACGGAAAGCATTTGGTGTCACCTCTCTTCATTAATCAATAGAATTATTGTATCACAAATCATTTCTCCAATCAAGCGTTTGGAGGAGATTTGTCACCTATGGCAAAAAACTTTGGGCAAAATGACTTGACACAGGTTACTTGATAGGTTAAAATGACTATATAAAAGATTTTGGAGGACACGATTCTATGAAAATAGCAGTATCAACATATAGCCTCGGGGATTATCTGAATCCCGAAAAGCTGGGTTTTTGCAAATGTATGGAGTGGGCCAAGGAGCAGGGATTTGAAGGCGTTGAAGTAGTTGAAGGAAGTCTTAACAGCTACGGTATCACCGTGGAAGAGGTAAAAGAGGTTTGCCAGAGCCTTGATTTCCCGGTGGTTGCGTATCTTGTAGGGGCTGATTTCCTTAAGAATCGCGGCGACTGTGTTGAAGAGGTGATCGACGATTTGAAAAAAGCGGTTGACAAGGCTGCTTATCTCGGTGCGCCTATGCTCCGCCATGATATTACCTCTTGTGATCTTGGCAGAAAGTACGGTATCGGACTTGACGACGTGCTTCCCACCCTTGCAGATGCTTGCCGCCGTGTTACCGAATATGCTGAGGAGCGGGGAGTCAAGACTATGTTTGAAAACCACGGCCACTTCCTTCAGGAGGCGGCTTTGTGTGAAAAGCTGATCAACGCAGTCGGACACAAAAATTTCGGATACACCCTTGATATAGGTAACTTCCTCTGTGCGGATCAGGATCCCTCTTATTCCGTGGGAAAAATGGCCAGATACGCCTTCCACGTTCACGCAAAGGACTTCCATGTTAAGCCGGGAGGATTTGATTTCCCCGGTGAGGGCTGGTTTTGCTCACGCGGCAACAATTTCCTGCGTGGCGCAATAATCGGTCATGGCGACGTAAACGTTGCCCGTTCCATTGGTGCGCTGAAGATTCACGGATACGACGGCTGGATCTCCATTGAATTCGAGGGAATCGAAGACAACCTGAAGGGCATCCGTATCGGTTTCCAAAATTTAAAAAAGTATATAGGGTAACAGAAAAGAAAAACGACGGATGCAAATCCGTCTTTTTTGATGGAAATTTTTGCAATTCGCACGTTTTTGTCTGATGTGTGCCGTCAGGCGGGAGAACGCAAGGCCGTCCCCTACCATTGTTTGGGAATTTGCCATTCTAAATGTAGAAAAACTAAACTATAGTTTTAATTACCTGTGTTAATTCGAAGACCAACAAACAACTTAGCCTCACTAAATTGGTGAAGCCACGGACAGCATCCTTGCAAATTTGCTGTGCACGTAGTGTCAAGAGGGAGGATTCTTAAGGAGGGAGAATCAGCGTCAGCCTCCCTCCTTGAGTGGACGGAGATTCACAAGAGGTGTGGACACGGAACACCTCTTGTGCGCCTCACGCGTAGTGCATGAAAACCGAACAAACCGAGGATGAAATCCTCGAGGTTGGAATTCTCTTTGTTTGCACAAAGCGATATATCCCATCTAACACATATACCAAAACGAACCGAGGATGAAATCCTCGGGGGTGGGATTCTCTTTGTTCGCACAAAACTGTATATCCCATCTAACATATATACCAAAACGAACCGAGGATGAAATCCTCGGGGGTGGGATTCTCTTTGTTCGCACAAAACTGTATATCCCACCCAGGCTATGCGCAAGGCACATAAGAGGCCTCCGCGTCAAGGCTCTCTTTCCGAGGTTGCGAAGCAACTCATCGAGTTCGCGTTGCGAATCTCGGATGAATCACCTGCCGCTTAAGGGAGGAGAGTCAAAGCCTGTCCTCCCTTAAGAATCCCTCCTGTTTTCAACGAGAGTGGAAACTCGTTAGTACAGTCGTCCGTGGTTTACAGTCTTCATGCATAGTGAAAACTCGCTCGCCTTGGTTCGATTTGACACAGACGTTTTTTAATCATTTGCCATTCTAAATGCAGAAAAACAAAACCACAGGTTTAATTGACCGGAGCGAATAATCAAAATTACGTCTCGCGAAGCAACACAAAAAGGAGGTACGAACCTCCTTTGTTTTTTTGTGTTTGCTTATTTCTTGCCTTCCAGCTTTGCCTGGGCTCTCGGGGGAATAGGCTTTGCCTTGATTTCTCCGGCGCGCTCAAGGGCGATTCTTGTAAGGGTAGGACCAACAAGCTCGTAAACGAGAACCGCAAACAGAGCAACGTTGCGGATGATGATACCTGCCTCACCAAGCTCAAGTGCAGTCATTGACATTCCAAGGGCAACACCTGCCTGAGGAAGAAGGGTGATACCCAGATACTTCTGGATCCTGGGTTCGCACTTTGTCATCTTTGCGGAAACGCTCGCACCGCTGATCTTACCTGCACTGCGGGCGATTATGTATACGATACCGATGAGGATTACGACCCAGTCCTTGAATACGGAGAACTCAAGCTCCGCACCGCTTAACACGAAGAACAGAACCATAACGGGAGCAGTCCAGCGATCCATTCTTTCCATAAGCTCTTCCGAGAAATCGCAGAGATTGCAGAACACTGTACCGAGCATCATGCAAACCAGAAGAGAAGAGAACTCAATGGTTACAGGGCCAACGTGAATGTCAAGCATTGAGAGGGCAACCGCCACAAAAACGAATCCCACGGAAATGGTAAGTCTCTTACTGCGGGAGTGGAAGAACTGCTCGAGGAAGTGGAACAAAAATCCGAGGAGCGCACCAAGGGCGAGGGATACAATGACTTCAACGATAGGATTAACGAGAACAGAGATAATGTCGATGTGACCATGCTCCAATGCCTTTGCAACACCGAATGAGACTGCGAAAACTACAAGTCCAACAACGTCGTCAAGGGCAACAATGGGAAGAAGGATCTTCGTGAGAGGACCTTCCGCCTTGTACTGCTTAACAACCATCAGGGTAGCGGCGGGAGCAGTAGCTGTTGCAACAGCGCCAAGGGTGATAGCACATGAAATTGGAAGCTGCTCGGGGAAGATAAAGTGAAGTCCGATAAGCGCAGCATCAACGAGGATCGTTGCAACAACCGCCTGGAATATGGCGATTACCGTAGCCTGCTTACCGATCTTTTTAAGTTCTGACAATCTGAACTCGTTACCCATGGAAAGGGCGATGAATCCGAGTGCAACTTCAGAGATGATCTTGAATTTTTCTACATCCCCGTGGCTGATGAATCCGAGACCGGGAACACCAAACTGTCCGAGACAGTAGGGTCCGATGAGAATACCTGCAACCAGATACGCGGTTACAGCGGGGAGATTCCACATCTTAGTAAGACGGGACATAATAAGCCCTGCAAAAATTGCAATAGACAGGGCGAGAAGGATCTCCATAATTTTTCCTCCAACTATATTAATTATTTGTAATGTCTTGTTCGCACAGTTTCATATTATACACCTCCGACCTTCAAAATGCAAGAGGGTAAAGGGATAATTATACAAGAAAACCGGGGAACGTTTTGTTTGTTTTCACCAAAGGCGAGGGGAGGGAAAAAATAACTCAAAAAAATTATCCAAAACATGGAACTTTTTCCTGTATTTTACGTCTTATATTATTGGTGGAGGACGCTATTATGAATAGAGAGTGTTATTTATTTGAAAAAAGCGAGAAAATCCATTAAAAATAAACAAATTGTTAACAATTACAACATTTGGTTATGATATACTTAATTTGTAAAAGTTTACACCCTAAACTATTTAAGAAAGGAAAAAGACTATGAAAAAGATTCTTTCTCTTATCCTTGTTGTAGTAATGCTCGCATCTCTTGCGATCACAGCATCTGCTGCAACAATCACAAACCCCTTCAAGGCAGACAGCAAGGACGTTATGTTCGAGAGCTGGCTCGACTACTATATGTGGTACTACCTTAACGGTGGTGACGTTGACGTTAAGGTTGACGACGCTACTCCCGTTTGGTACGACCAGTGTCCCAGATGTGACAACGTTGCTATGTTCTTTGAAAGCGACAACAAGATCGTTTGGACTTGTCTCAACAAGGAATGCAACAAGATCGGCTTCTACCCTGTAGTTGAGCCCGAAGATACAACCAAACCCGGTGTTCACGTAGCTACTTGCGAAACCTGCAAGAAGAGCGAAAACGTTGTTTACCTCACAACTAAGGTTGTTGACGGTAAGTATGTTTCCACATTCTTCTGCAAGACTTGCCACAAGCTCTTCGACAAGGAACTCAAGCTTAACGGCTTCTACCCCGGATATGTTTGGTGCGGCAACTGCCACCTTCCCGGTTGCTCTGATTGCCACAACTACTGGTACTGCCCCGTATGCAGACCCGGTTGCTCTCTCCCCGGCGAAGATGTTATCGATCCCGGCTTCACTTATCCCGATTACCCCTACTGGCCCAACTATAAGCCCGGTTACGTTGTAGAGTACAACTGCTTCGCTTGCGACGAAAAGCTCGAGCTCCAGTACTACTCCAACATCAACGGCACATATTACGGCTACTACAAGTGTGCAACCGGCCACGTTTACACACTTCCTTACTACGGCACAGGTATTTACGATCCTAACTACAGACCCATTCCCGAAGGTTACTATCCTGTTCGCGTTACATGCGGCACAGGCGGTACTTACCAGCTCAGCGATAAGCCCTACGGCAAGATCGGCGATCACAAGCTTCTTACTGTTGTTCCCGATGCAGGCTACGCAGTAAACGAAGTTGTTATCAACGGCAAGAGCTGCGGCCCCGCAGAAAAGGTATTCTTCGAGGTTGAAGGCACAACATTTATCCGCGTAACATTCAAGAAGGCTGGCAGCACAGGTTCTACAACCACAACTCCCACACTTCCTTCCACAACAGGTAAGTATGTTATCAGCACCACAACAAACGGTAATGGTACTGTTGAAGCATACAAGAACGGCGTAAAGGTTGCTAACGCCACAATCGTTGGCGCTGACAAGAATAACACCGTAACTCTTAAGTTCGTTCCCAAGTCCGATAACTACTACGTTACCGACGTTAAGGTAGACGGCGTAAGCATCGGTGCAGTTAAGACATACACATTCAGCAAGATCAACGCATCTCACACTGTTACTGTTGAGTACAAGTGGAAGTCCCCCTTCACTTATATCGCTCCCAACTACGCAAAGGCTGTTGAATACGTAACAGAAGCTGGCATCATGGCTCCCACAAAGGTTGAGGGCAAGAAGGCTTACTTCTCCGGTACAAACGTTGTTTCTATCAAGACATTCGCAGCAGCTCTCGCTGAAATGTGCGACGTTAAGGGTGAGCTTGACACAGAAGACGAAAGAGCTTACTGGGCACTCAAGAACGGTATCCTCCTTTCCACAGATGACGAAACAGCTCCCTGCAACATCCAGACAGCTTGCCGTATGGTTACAGCATACCTTGCATACATCGAAAATCTCAACAATGTTGACTTCGTTGATTACGATGCAAATGCTTCCGCTAAGGACAACGCTCTCTCCCTTGGTCTTGCAACAGAAAAGGGCTACGAAGGCAACCGTAATCTCACCAGATACGACCTTGCAGCTGTTTGCTACATGATCAAGAACCAGGACTATTCCATGAAATAAGATATAAGCAAACAAAAAGACCCTACGGGGTCTTTTTTGTTTTGATATGAAAGATACCCGAGGCTTCCCGTGTTAACGAAAGGCGAACTAACGAATTTAACCTGCACGTTGTGCCAAGAGGGTGGATTCTTAAGGAGGGAGAATCAGCGTAAGCCTCCCTCCTTGAGTGCCGGGGTTCACAGGGGTACGACACGAGTATCCCTGTGCGCCAGCCGCGTAGGCAAAGATTGCGCCCCACGCGTAGTGCATGAAAACCTAACAAACCGAGGATGAAATCCTCGGGGGTGGGATTCTCTTTGTTCGCACAAAACTGTATATCCCACCCAGGCTATGCGCAGGCACATAAGAGGCCTCCGCGTCAAGGCCTCTTATGAATCACCTGCCGCATAAGGGAGGAGAGTCAAAGCCTGTCCTCCCTTAAGAATCCCTCCTGTTTTCAACGAGAGTGGAAACTCGTTAGTACGGTTGTCCTTGGCTTACAGTCTTCACGCATAGTGAAAACTTGCCCGCCTCGGTTCGATTTGTCACAGATGTTTTTCAAACATTTGCTTTTCTAAATTCAGAAAAACTAAACCATAGGTTTAATTACCCGTGCTAATTCGAAGCCCAATTAACGATTTAGCCAAACTAAATTGGTGCAGCCCCGAACAACATCCTAACGAATCTCACTTGCACATAGTGCCAAGAGGGAGGATTCTTAAGGAGGGAGAATCAGCGTCAGCCTCCCTCCTTGAGTGCCGGGTTTCCCTAGGGGGTGGCACGAACCTCCTGGGGCGCCCCACGCGTAGTGCAAAAAAAGAACAAACCGAGGACGGAGTCCTTGACGGTGGGATTCTTTTTGTTTTCACTGCCTATATATCCCATCCGGGCTATGCGCAAGGCACATAAGAGGCTTTCCCATATATATGAAGAAAAAATCAAGAAAAATACAAAAAACCCTTGACAAATCAGATACCTTTGTTATATAATTAATTGTCTATCTGCGCGGATTTATTGTTTGCGCAGCCGTAAGGTATTCATATTGAAAAATTTTAAGGAGGTGTGATCATGCTTAGAACATATCAGCCCAAGAAAAGACAGAGAAGCAAGGAGCACGGCTTCAGAAAGAGAATGTCCACTGCTAACGGTAGAAAGGTTCTCGCAAGAAGACGCGCTAAAGGTCGTGCCAGACTCACCCACTAATGAGAGAAGTATGAATAGCCTCCGCGTATAGGAATGCCGGAGGTTATACTTTTGTCAAGGGAAAATGGCGAAAAATCAAAGAAAGGGGAATGATCCCGATGAAATTCTACGCAATTCGTGAAAATCATCTGTATCATAAGGCTTTTCGCAAGGGAGGCTCTAAATCCACGCGCACATTAACCGTGTACGTGCTTCGTGATAAGGCTGCCGCAATTTTGAAGAAGCAGAATCCCCTGAAAGAAAAAATCAACCGTATCGGTATCCAAGCCTCAAAGAAAGTCGGAGGCGCCGTCCAGAGAAACCGAGCAAAACGACTCATAAGAGAAGCATATCGCCAAATAGACAAAACCTACGGTGTAAAGCGAGGCTACCTCATCGTTATCTGCCCGAAAACTCAGTGCACGGTCTCAAAGGCTAATGACGTTTACAATGATCTGAAATACGCTCTCACCTCGCTGAATATGCTGTGCGGCGATAAAGAGGGAGCAGAGATTGAAGAAACGTCGTCGATAGCCCATAATACCAAATGAAAACGGTGGAAAAAATCAGCTCGGCAATAAAAAAAGTGCACGGGTGGCTTATCGAGGGATTCCTTATCCCCGTCAAGCTGTACAGAAAGTACTTTTCAGCGCTGAAGCCCACCCCTACCTGCCGCTTTACCCCATCCTGCTCACGATACGCCCTTGACGCCTTGAGAGAGTGGGGAATCATCGTAGGAACTGTCCTTGCCGTAGTACGCATTATCAGATGCAATCCATTTTCGCGGGGCGGGGAAGACCCTGTACCGTCGCGGAAGGAATTTTTTGCAAGAGTGAAAAAGCTCTTTCAAAAGAAAAAGTAAGCACAGCAAAATAAAATCCATTGGAGAAATAAATGTTTGATTTTATTCTTGTCCCTTTGGGATACCTAATTCGGTTTTTTTACAGTTTAACCGATAACTACCTGTTTGCGATCATGCTGTTTACGTTGGTAATGGAGATCGTTCTAATTCCCTTTGCCGTTAAGCAGCAGAAGAACCAGATCAAGCAGGCAAAGCTTCAGCCCAAGGTTATGGCTATCCGCAAAAAGTACGCGGGCAGAAACGACCAGGCAACACAACAGAAGATGCAGCAGGAAACAATGGAAATGTACCAGAGAGAAAACTTCAACCCTGCAAGCGGTTGCGGTACACTTCTCATTCAGCTTCCCATCATTATGCTCCTCTATACTGTTGTTACACAGCCCCTCAGATATATCTGTAACGTTCCGGCAGCGGAAATCACTGCCCTTCAGAATTACCTGACAGAAGCAGGTGTAGAATTAGGCAGAAATAATATCCAGATCGATATTATCAATATTATCCGCGACAACGTAGCTGATTATATCAGCATTGCTCCTTCACTTGACGGTGCTGTTATCCCGAACTTTACAGTTCTCGGACTTGACCTTTCCAAGACTCCTATGCCGTCATTTGATCCCTTTAACTGGCTTGTTATCATTCCGATCCTTACGTTCGTTGTAATGATAGTTTCCCAGAAGATCATGCAGAAGTTCAGCTATCAGTCTCCCGAAACAGCTGCTCAGCAGAACAGCGGTTCCATGAAGATCATGCAGTGGACAATGCCCCTCATGTCTGTATTCATTGAGTTCGGTCTTGCTTCCGCTATCGGTGTATACTGGATCTTCCGTAACATTCTTCAGACTGTTCAGAGAATCGTCATCTCCAAGCTGATGCCTCTGCCCAAGTTCACCGAAGAGGACTACAAGGAAGCCGAAAGACAGGCAAATATGTCCGGTAAGCAGAGAAAGAAAGAAAACAAGGGCAGTGGAAAATTCGTAAGAAGCCTCCACTATATTGATGACGAAGACTATATCGAGCGTCACAAGGAAGACCTTGCCGCACTTGAAGATCCCAAGCCTGCCGAAGCAGCTCCCAAAAAGGAAGTTAAAAACGTAAAAGCTCCCATCAAGGACGACGAAAAGGGCTCCTACAAAAACAAATAAGACTAATACGCTGAAAGAAAGAATAAGAAAATGAGTGAAACTTATTTAGTGACAGCCAAAACGGTTGAAGAGGCAGTTTCTATTGCCAACCGTGAATATGGCGACGAGAATCATGAGGTCTCCTACGAGATCATCGAGATGCCCAAAAAAGGTTTCCTCGGTATCGGTTCCAAGGACGCAAAGATCAAGGTTACCGTTACAGAGACAAAGTCTGTAGAGCTTGGTTCTCTTGTTGCTGATATTCGTTCTATGAAGAACCTGACTGATCGCGACGGCGACGAGGACAAGAAGTCCAAGCAGCACGATAAGCAGAATAATCAGAAGAACAACCAGAACAAGAACCAGGATAACAAGCAGAACAACCAGAACAAGCAGGGCAACAAGCAGAACAATCAGAAAAACAACAATAAGCAGAATAACCAGAATAACCAGAAGAACAATCAGAAGCAGGAAACAAAGCCCGAAAAGAAGGTTGAAGCTCCCGCTGCTAACGTTACCGAAGAGAAGGCACAGCCCAAGACCAGACTCAACAATCAGGCTCTTCCCGGAAAGAGAAGCAAGCAGAGAAAGCCCAGCACAGCCGACGCTGACATCAGCGCAAGCGCAGTAACTGTTAACGCTCCCGCAAATCTCTCCGAATTCGTTTCTGAAAAGACAGGTGAAAACACCTTTGGTTCTTCCCAGAAGGCAAGCGGCGGCAGAATGAACAACGATGTGCGCCGTGGCAAGAAGCCTCCCCAGGGCAAGCCTGTAAGCACAGACACCCGTGACCGTCAGATGAAGGATTCCAAGTACGACGTTGCTGAATCTGACGAGGATTACAAGAACATCGAAAATCTTGAAAGAGAAAACGAGAATCTCCTTGAGAGAGAAGCTCTTTCAAGCCTCGGCCTCGGTGAAGTTGAAGAGGTAGCAGTACCCGAAACTCGCACACGTGAGGCTGTAACCGAAGCAGAAATGCAGTTTGCTCTTGAATTTGCAAACACACTTCTCAAGAATATGAAAATCGGCGCGGAAGCTGTTCCCGCTGTTTGCCCCGAAGACGAAGAGCTGATCGTAACAGAAACCGCTACAGTTTATCCCAAGATCAACATTATTGGTGATGACTCCGGTATCCTTATCGGTCACCACGGCGAAACCCTCGACTCTATCCAGTACCTCGTTAACCTTTGCGCTCTCCGTAAGACAAAGTCCAAGGACGGCGATTACGTGAAGATCGTAGTAGACATCGAGAACTACAGACAGAAGAGAGAAGAAACCCTCCGCTCTCTCGCAAGACGTATGGCTGCTAAGGCAGTGAAATACAAGAGAAACGTATTCCTGGAGCCTATGAACGCTTATGAGCGTAGAATCATCCACAGCGAGCTTCAGAAGTATCCCGGCGTTTCCACACACTCCGTTGGCAGTGACCGCGACCGCAAGATCATCGTAACATACGAGGGTGCGGACAAGGCTCCCGACGGAAACCGCCGCAGAAGAAGAGGCGGAGACAAGAAGCACAACAATAACAATCAGAATTCTGCTCCCGCAAAGGCTGAAGCAAAGCCCGCAGGTGAGAAGAAGCAGCACCGCCCCAGAAAGGTTCAGAAGCTCAGCATTGATCAGCTTGGCGACCTCCTGGACGGCAACGAAACTGTTAAAGTTGAAGCTCCCACAGAAGAATAAAAAACAAAAAGAGACCTTTCTGCTATGCATCTTTAGCGGAGAAAACACGAACACCACCAAGAATTTTTCTTTGGTGGTGTTTTCTATCGGTGGGAATATGCGAAAGGCTCCCTCCGGGAGGGAGCTCCCGACGGAGTCGGGTGAGGGAGAGCGCGTTGAAATAAAGCTTATGTAAACTTAAAGTCACGCGGGCTCCTTCCACCACTTCGTGGTCCCCCTTCCTCCCGGAGGAAGGCTTTTGTGCGCCGTGCTTCTGCGGACAGTGGGTTCGGGCTTCTGCCCGATGGTGCGTGGACTGCCACGCGCTATGCTTGCCCCAGACGCAAGTGTCGGGAAAGCGGAAAAAGATACAATCCAAGGATTGCTTGGATTTGAAACAACGAATTGATAATTGCTTTTTCACGAATATGTGCTATAATATAATCACACCGGTGAAATGAATTTTGGAGGTGCTTATATGCAACTTGATTTAGGACAAAAAATACGCGAACTGCGTCGCCGTGACGGACGCACCCAAGAAGCACTTGCTGAGGCTATCGGAGTGACATCGCAGGCGGTTTCACGGTGGGAGGCAAATGGCGGTTATCCGGATATGGAAATGATTCCGTCTATTGCAAATTATTTTGGAGTTACCATTGATGAATTGTTTGGATACCATAATGACAGAGAAAGTAAAATCGATATGATTATTAACAAAATCAATTCATTTGGTATTCAATCCCGAGGGGATGATGAATGGGTAGACGAATGCCTTGTCATACTACGAGAAGGTCTTGCGGAGTTTCCGCAAAATGAACGTCTGCTCATAACTCTTGCGGATACGCTTTCTGAAGCTGGATGGAGACGTCATAAGGAATGGCTTTATTACGATGATGAAGGATTTATTCAGCATAATTATGATATTCACAAGTCTAATGAGTATTGGACAGAATCGATTAAGCTTTGTGAGTATCTTGTTAACAATGCTGCCGATAACTCAACGGTTACAAGGGCAATTCAAATTCTTGTTTTGCTTTACCGAAATGTGGGAGAGAATGAAAAGGCTATTGTATATGCTCAGAAAATGCCTGAACTTAAAAACTGTAGAGAAATATTGCTTTCTGCTGCTTCCGATGGCAAAGAAGAAGCAAAATACATTGGAGATTTTCTTTTGAAAACAGCAAGTCAGTTTGCTCAACAGCTTGTATATGGTTTGATTACCAACAAGCATCATTTCGAAAGCGATATGCCGATTGAAAAAATTAAAGGAGCTATTTCACTCTTTTATTTGATTTGCGATGATGGTAACATGGGAAGATACCATGGCGATCTTATCGAACTATATCTCTATCTTTCAAGAGTTCAATGGGAACGTGGATATCACGATGATGCTTTTGTATCGCTTGACAGTGCTTTGCATCATGCAAAAGCTTTGGAGGGAGTGTGTGACGGAAAAACTCACTGCTTTACTGCGCCGCTTGTTTCTCATGTTAAATATGAAATAAAGCCTTGTAACTCTATTGCAAAATCCCTCCCCGATGACTGGCCGTGGTGGTGTAATCCCGATTATACTAAGGTAAAAGAGGAAATCACCGCAGATCCTCGCTGGGATGAATGGGTGGCCAAAACACAAGAATAATCTCTCGCCCCGCCTCGCGCGGGGCTTTTCTTTGCTTTCTGCATATCAAAAGCCAACACGAAAACCGTGGTGGCTAATTTCATTTTACCGCCAATTTTGCAGACACTCGGGGTCTCTTTTTTAGATAATAGATTAGAGATATTGGTGTAAATTGGATGTGCGGTTTAATTACCCATGCTAATCTGAATCTGTACTGATGGTTTAAGCCATCCTAAATTGGTGAATCCACGGACGGAAATACGAGCGTATTTTGCCGGAACGTTGTACCAAGAGGGTGGATTCTCAAGGAGGGAGAATCAGCGCCAGCCTCCCGCCTTGAGTGCCGGGTATTTACCCGAGATTCGCCTTTGGCGAACTCGACGAGTTGCTTCGCAACCTCGGTAGGGCAACGGCACGAGCTCCTTGTGCGCCCCACGCGTAGTGCAAATAGAATACCTGAGGATAAAAGACCACTTTTCTCGCAAAGTTTGAAATGGAGATGAAACATCGTCATTCCCTACGATAAATAACAACGAAAATCCCCCGGATTACGAGGGATTTGTTTTATTTTCTTGCAATCTTTTCTGCTATCCAAAACAGGGCGCAGCCTGCGGCATAACAGATGAGGTCTGCCGGGGAGAACGTGGTGCCGAGGACGATGCGGAAAAACCGGATATTACCAAGCCCCAGAAGATCTACAAGTCCGAAATACTGCCCCACTTCTACCGCTGCCGCAAAAATGAATACCCAAAGGGGCAAAAGCTTAATTTTGTCTGGGAAGAATATCCTCACAAAGGCGCAGATCAGCGCTGTGACAAGAATATCACCGCCGTAAGGACGGATAAATCTGTCGCGGACAAACAGAGCGATAACAACGATAGCCGCAAGGATCGCGAAGAATACAAGGGTGTAGGCGATGCGCGGGCTTTGTTTTATCTTTTTCATTCTTCCTCTTCTTTCTTGTCTGTGCCGAGAGTGTTCTCAAGACCGCGATAAACCACAAATTTGCAGAACAAAAACTCAAGGACGAAGTTTGAGAGCATAGTCACAGCAAGGATCAGAAAATCGTTTACCCCGTGACCTTCCGCTAAGTCTCCCAGCCAGGTTGAGAGGGGAGTGAAAACAATATAGAATCCGAACACCTTTGCCATAGCCACGGGCACATTTACCGCCGCCTTGAAGGTGTATCTGCGATTGAGGGTGAAATTCCAAAGGATGGACAGCACCAGGGACGTGAGATAAGGGATCCAGTAGTCCTTGATGAATATCTCCATTATTGCAAAGGTCGCGACTTGTATAATGCCTGCGGAAATCGAGAAAAGGGTAAACTTTACTGCCTGCAGAAACTGTTTTTTGCCGTCAGTCATATAGTCCTCCTGTCAGCCTACAGTCACCATTCCCGCCAGGGGAACATTGACTATAGTAGTGTCTTCTTTGATAGCACCTGTTTTTACAACCTCACCGAGGCAGTTTACAACCTTGTAAGATTTGCCTGCCGCGCCTGTCAGAATGAGGAAACTGTGTCGGGTTGCGTTGATTGCGGCAACATAATCAAGGCCGGTGCAGTTAATTACTGTATCTGTGTAGGAGGTGTAGATTGCCCGACCGTCCTTTTTTGCACAGATTATGCTGTAGGCACTTTCGGGGTTTTCCGCTGTTATTTTGCCATCCATTATGGTGTCCCGGTTTTCTCTCCAGAAGGAGAGGTAGAAGTGGAGCATCTGCTTGTGAGACTCCGGCAGATTTGCAATCTTCACCGAGATCTGGGGAACGCTGTAGAGGGCGCCGATAAACTCGAGAGCAGCACTTTCCGGGGTGTCCTCCGGGTGCCACATAAGCATATCCGAATGAACCGCTGTTTTGCCTGATGTAAGCCGCAGGTTCACGGTGTCCTGTCTGTTGCAAAGGGAGTCGTTGGGGCAATCTGTAACGCGAAGCATATTTCCGTATCTTCTTACTGCGGGACCAACGTATGACTGCCTGAATTCTATAAGTACCTCAGGATTTATCCCCCTGAGCTTTTCTGTAGCTTCAGCCAGAAGTGCGTTTATGCCGTCCTCAAGGGAGTGGTAATCCCGTCTCGCATCGTATTCGAGAGACTTGCCGGACAGTATAAACGAATCAATAAAGTCCAGTTTGAGGCCGTCAAAGCCCCACTCGCCTACTGCTTTTGCGTAAATACCTACAAGATAGTCACGCACTTCCTTGTATCTGGGGTCGAATGCCCAGCAAGTAACCCGGTCTCCCGTTTCGTCAAGGATCATATCGCTGAATCTTTTGTATGCCTTGGTGTTTTTACCAATGTAGGGAACGGAGAACCAAAGCATGATCTTCATTCCTGTATCGTGAACCCGGCGAACAAAGTCCTTCATATCGGGGATCTTCGAGGGAACCACCTCCCAGTCTCCGCAGGAGTGGTAACCGCGATTGTTATCCTCGCACTGCCAGCCGTCGTCTACGATAACGGTGTCCATGCCGATGGCCTTTGAGAGCTTGCACTCTTCGATTATCTCGTCTACTCGCAGATCCTGATGGAAGCTGTACCACAGGGAATTCATTGGCAGCTTTGCGTGCTCCGGAACGTAAGCGGGTGTATATCCGCATTCATTTTCCCACCAGGACACAACGTCGTAAACGCTGTCGTAATAAGGAATATCACGCGTGTCGATGCGGATCTTTGCAGAATATTCTTTTAGCGGTGCCACCTTTATGATAAAGAAGTGGATCTCCCACTCAATTTCAGCTCTTTCTTCGCTTTCACCCGTGCGGATGGATATAGGTGTTTCAGCGTCGGAAATCGCCACAGCCATTCTGTTTTTACCGTCAGCTGATACCAGCGCATGAAGGGGCATGCAGGACGCAAGACGCGAGCAGGTATTCTGCTTTGCCCAATCGGGACCCAGGTGCTTATCAAATCTTATGCTCGGGCTCCATACTGAATAAATGTTTATATCGGGAATACTGAAAGTCAGGGTGAATTCATCGGGGACTTGCTCTTTTTCAAGCTCGACCTTTACGTCAAAGTAAAGAACACCGCCGTCATCTTTCTCTTTTTGGACAGTTATTTTTGCATTAGGATTTCCGCCGTGGATGTTGAATTTCATAATTGCTCCTTAGGGTAACGAGAAAATAGGGAAATTTCTGACACTATTATACCACGGCGGCACGCTTTTTGCAAGTCAACAAAAAACAAACTGCACAGCGCAGAAAGAGGCGTAAACGGCAAGCAGAATGATCCCCTGCGCTCTTGACAGTCGTCCCTTTTTCAAAGCGGGGAGGGTCAAAAACGCCATAACAAACAGCATTACAGGAATGTCGACGAGAAGGGAGAAGTTGATCCCTGCGACCTGTGTATTGTTTGGCACGCGGAAGGGGGAAACGAAGGTGGAGACACCGCTTACGAGAACCAAATTCAATATATTTGCGCCGATCACGTTGCCAAGGGACAGAGCTCCATGCCCCTTTACAAGGGCTGTGATGGCGGTGACAAGCTCCGGCAGGGATGTTCCGATTGCCATAAAGGTCAGGGCAATAACGGATTTAGGAACGCCCATAGCCTCTGCAATGATGGTTCCGTTGGCCACAAGCAAGTCAGCACCAACCGCGATCACACCAGCCCCCACCAGCAACATTGCAAGATTTTTCGCAAAGTTGTTGCCTTCGCAATCCTCGCCTTCCGGTGACTCTACGGTAGATTTCTGGGACTCCATTGCCTGACGAGCGGACAGAACCATGTAAACCGCAAAAAAACCAAGAAGTATGAGCCCCACCAAGCGGGTGAACTCCCCCATGCAGTAAGCCACAACCGTGTAAAACGCAGCCGCAACAAAGAACACTGCAACGGGCAGCTTAAGTGCGCCGCGGTCGATCTTTGACGGTCGGGCTGCTATTGTAACCGCCGCTACAAGGGCCGTGTTACAGATAATGGAGCCTATGGCGTTGCCGTACGCGATCTCTCCGTGTCCGCTGAACGCAGAGCTTGCAGAAACCATAACCTCAGGCAGGGTCGTTCCGATAGAGACCACCGTTGCGCCGATCAAAACATC
Source organism: Oscillospiraceae bacterium (assembly GCA_015064355.1). Taxonomy (GTDB): domain Bacteria; phylum Bacillota; class Clostridia; order Oscillospirales; family CAG-272; genus UMGS1696. The sequence goes on from SVSJ01000008.1 coordinate 56,655, forward strand.
GGGAATATGGAATCTTTTTGCAATGCACGCCGCTCCGTCAACGAACCAGTCGCCGCCCTTGATCAAAAGTAGCAGGCCAACGATAAAGAGAATAATTGTTATTGCCATTTCTTCTTCCTTTCATCTTTTGTGGTTATTATGTGCATTTTTTCGCAAAAATAAAGGGATCCAACATCTTATACAGACAGTCGGATCCCATATTTGTTTTTCTATTATAATTGCATCAAGTTTTTTGCTTTTGTCAATGAGCCAAGAGGAGCATAGGCGCGAAGAGTGAGGCAATTACCCAAGAGCTTTCCTTGATCTCCGTTGTGAATGTCATTTTTTGCAAAAAGTGGCTTGAAAAAGGATACCAAGCCACTTGAGAGTCTATTGTATTATCGCTTGTCGAAGCGAGGTATTTTTGCGCCAATTATTTACACGATCTCCACGATCAGGTCAACCAGCTTACCGAACACTTCTTTTACCCGGTTCGCGGTTTCCGTTACTTCCTCGTGGCTGAGCTTTACGGGCAACACACCCGCCGCCATATTCGTAACGCAGCTTACGCCAACCACCTGCATACCGCAGTGACCTGCCACGATCGCTTCCGGAACGGTGGACATGCCCGCCGCGTCTGCTCCCATAATACGGAACATACGGATCTCTGCGGGGGTCTCGTAATTGGGGCCGGAGTACATGGCGTACACACCTTCGCGGAGGGGAATACCTGCTTCCTGCGCCTTATCTTTGATCCGGTCGCGGAGGGCTTTTGTGTAAAGGTCGGACATATCAGGGAATCGGGGTCCGAATTCGTCCATATTGGGTCCGATCAGGGGATTTGCACCGGAGTAATTGATGTGGTCGGAAATGAGCATCAGATCCCCGGCCTTGAAGCCAAGGTTAACGCCGCCGCAGGCATTGGTGAGCACAACTGTTTTTACGCCCAACGCTGCCAGTACGCGAATGGGCAAGGTGATCTCCTGCTGCGGGAGTCCTTCGTAATAGTGGATGCGTCCCTGAAGAACGACTACCGCCTGTCCGCATTTCTTGCCAAATACCAGAGCGCCGCTGTGCCCCGGGATCGTCGGAACGGGGAAGTTTGGGATCTCGCTGTACGGAATGCGAACTGCATCTTCGAGTGTGTCGGCATATCCGCCAAGTCCGCTGCCCAACACCAAGCCGATAGAGGGGCTGATGGATACGCGAGCGCGGACATATTCCGCTGCAGCCATAATCTTTTCGTAATTAGTCATTTCTTATCCCTCATTGTGAGTTTTTTGTTCAGGGGCGTGATGCGATCGCCTGTGCAACCTCAAACTTGCCGCAGGCAATCATAGTTGATTTTTGCCCAACTTTGGAGAATATTACGTCAGGAAAATTCTCGGGCACTTGCTGGATATAGTTTGATCTTCAGCAAATAATATGCAAGTGCATCACTCCCACTCAATAGTGCCTGTGGGCTTGGGAGTGAGGTCGTAGAGAACGCGGTTGATGCCTTCTACCTCGCCGGTAATGCGGGCTGTAACCTTGTGCAGAACTTCGTAGGGGATCTCCTCGATAGTTGCGGTCATAGCGTCCTTTGTGTTAACGGCGCGGATAACTGCAGGCCAACCTTCGTAACGGCTGTCGTCCTTTACGCCAACGCTCTTGATGTCAGGAATGGCAACGAAATACTGCCATACCTTTTCAGCAAGGCCGAAATTGTCAAATTCCTCGCGGAGGATCGCGTCTGCTTCGCGGAGAGCGTGGAGACGGTCACGGGTGATAGCACCAAGACAACGAACACCGAGTCCGGGGCCGGGGAAGGGCTGGCGGTAAACCATCTTATGAGGGAGACCGAGAGCTTCGCCTACCACTCTTACTTCGTCCTTAAAGAGGAGCTTGATGGGCTCAACCAGCTTAAACTGCATTTCCTCGGGGAGTCCGCCAACGTTGTGGTGAGACTTAACGGCCTTCTTGCCTTCAGCCTGCTTAACGCTTTCGAGAATATCGGGGTAGATGGTGCCCTGTGCAAGGAAGGAGATTCCCTCGAGCTTTCCTGCTTCCTCGTCAAATACTTTTATGAATTCGCCGCCGATGATCTTTCTCTTCGATTCGGGTTCAGCAACCCCGGCAAGAAGATCAAGGAATCGGTCTGTTGCGTCGATGTAAATAAGGTTTGCGTCAAGTTCTTTACCGAAAACTTCGATAACCTGTTCGCTTTCGCCTTTACGCATAAGCCCGTGGTTAACGTGAACGCAGTAAAGCTGCTTGCCGATAGCCTTAATGAGAAGCGCAGCTACAACAGAGGAGTCAACGCCGCCTGAGAGGGCGAGAAGCACCTTTTCTTCGCCAACCTGGGCGCGAATTTCTTTGATCTGCTCTTCGATGAATGCGTTAGCAAGCTCGAAATTTGTGATACGCTGCATGGATTCGGGACGAGTGTTGTTGTTCATTGTATTTCCTCCGAAATCAAATAAAAAAATCAGCCTGAGATATATCATATTATAACACAATAATAAACGTCCTGCAACATTAGTTTTTCTAAAATTTGCACGCGAGGCAAAAAATTTTTTGTGGAAATTAAACCCCGCGAAAAAACAAAAAAGCGAAGCCACATAGACTTCGCCGGTTTTTGCTTTAATAATTACTTAATCGTGGTCGTGATCTGCGTGGTCGTCATCAGTAACGGTGATGCCGCCATTGCTGGTACCGGATTCAACGTTGTAATCAAATCTGCTCTGGAAAACGAAAGAAACGACAACAACGAGTACGAATACGATAGCAACGATAGCAGTAATCTTGGAGAGAATCTGTTCATTTTTGTTTGTCTGGTTCTTTCCGAAGAAGTTGTCAGCGCCGCCGGTGATCGCGCCGGAAAGGCCCTTCTTGTTCTTGCTTTCCTGGAAGAGAACAGCAACTATGAGAATGAGGGACGCTGCGATAAGAATACCACCAAGAATATATTCAAGCATGAGTTTTGCCTCCGTATTATAGATTTTAATTTTTATGGGCATAAATATCCCATTTCTTTTTGTCAGCCTTACTATTGTACCATACCAAAAGAATAATTGCAATACTTTTTTTGATAATTTAGCATTTTTTTGCGTTTTGCTAACAATTAGTGGAAATATGCCGGCCAAATTCCTTTATTTCTCACGAAAAATTAATTATTTGTCCATTGTATTTTCTTATTTTTGTGATATACTCTTATATAGATAAGTATATCTGCAAAAAATAATTTATATATACGGAGGTAATCCCATGAACGGAAAGAGAACTGATGCTCTCAGAGTGATCTTCATTATTGTAGGCGTTGTTGTATCCATCGGCGCCCTTGTAGCTGTTGCTTACACCCTTTTCAAGAAGTACTTTAAGGTAACATTTGAATGTGACGGCGATTGCTGCGACTGTGACTGCGACGACTGCTTCGGCGACATCGAAGAAGACGTTGAGCCCATCTGCTGCTGCGAAGACGAAACAGACACTTGCTGCTGCGACTGCGAAGCAGAGGCTGAAGCTTAATCGGAATTACAAAACCAAAACACCGACGCTAACCCGTCGGTGTTTTTTTGTGTCGCGGTGTGGGGCAGAGGCTCCTTTTCTCTTGACAAGGCGAGATGCCCGTGATATAATAATATATTATGAAAAACTATGCAAACTTTTCAGAAATATAAAGGAGCACAATAAAATGCAGTGGACTTCGGTTAACGACCTGCGAGAGAAATATCTCTCTTTCTTCGAATCAAAGGGACATCTTCGTCTCCCCTCTTTCCCCCTTGTACCTATTAATGACAAATCTCTTCTTCTTATAAACTCCGGTATGGCACCTATGAAGAAGTACTTTACAGGTGAGGTTGAACCTCCCCGTAACCGCGTTACTACTTGCCAGAAGTGTATCCGCACACCTGACCTCGAGCGCGTTGGCCACACAGCTCGCCACGGTACGTATTTTGAAATGCTGGGTAACTTCTCCTTCGGTGACTACTTCAAGGAGCAGGCTATACCCTGGGCGTGGGAATTTCTCACGAAGGTCCTCGAGATCCCCACAGATCTTCTCTGGCCCTCCATTTACGAAAACGACGAAGAAGCTTTCCACATCTGGCGCGACAAGATCGGCGTTGACGAAAGTCACATCGTCCGTCTCGGCAAGGCTGATAACTTCTGGGAACACGGCAGCGGACCCTGCGGACCTTGCTCCGAGATCTATTTCGACCGCGGAATCAAGTACGGTTGCGGATCTTCCGACTGCAAGCCCGGTTGCGACTGCGACAGATTCATGGAGATCTGGAACAACGTATTCACACAGTTCAATTCTGACGGCGCGGGCAATTACACAGAGCTGGAGCACAAGAACATCGACACCGGTATGGGTCTTGAACGTCTCGCTTGCGTAATGCAGGGCGTTGACAATATGTTCGAGGTTGACGGTGTTCGCAAGATCCTCGACAAGGTAGTTGAGATCAGCGGCAAGAACTACGGTGCTGACCGTGAAAACGATATTTCCATTCGCGTAATCACCGACCACGTTCGCGGTGCTACATTTATGATCTGCGACGGCGTTATTCCCTCAAACGAGGGCAGAGGATACGTACTCAGAAGAATCCTCCGTCGTGCGGCTCGTCACGGTAAGCTCCTCGGCATCAACCGCGAATTCCTCACAGAGGTTTGCGACGTGGTTATTGCTGAAAACGTAGCCGGCTACCCTGAACTTGGCGAAAAGGCCGACTACATCAAGAAGGTTATGGCTATCGAAGAAGACCGTTTCAATGCAACCATCGACGCAGGCCTCTCCATTCTCTCCGACCTGGTTCGCGGAACCCTTGCTGAGGGCTCCGACACCATTTCCGGTGAAGACGTATTCAAGCTTTACGATACATTCGGATTCCCCATCGACCTTACCCGCGAGATCGCTGAAGAAAGCAACCTCCACATTGATGAGGAAACATTTAAGAAGCTGATGCAGGATCAGAAGGTTCGCGCAAGAAACGCAAGAGCTAATATCTCCGGCTGGTCTGAAGCATCAAAGACTGCTCTCTCCTCCCTCCCCGCAACAGAATTCACAGGATACACCGACTATCGCACCGAGGCAAAGGTTATCGCTATACTCTCCGAGGGCGAATCTGTTGAAGCTGTTTCCGAGGGCGACTGCACCGTTATCCTTGACAAGACTCCCTTCTACGGTGAAGGCGGCGGTCAGGTTGGCGACACAGGTACCATCTACAAGGAAGGCACACTCCTTAACGTATACGATACAAAAAAGTCTGAAGGCGTTTACATCCACCTCTGCACCGTTGCAAACGGCGAAGTTAAGGTTGGTGACACCGTTATGGCTGACATCAAGGATTCCAGACGTGAGGCGATCAAGAGAAACCACTCTGCTGCGCACCTTCTTCAGGCGGCTCTCCGTAAGGTGCTTGGCACTCACGTTGAGCAGGCAGGCTCTTACGTTGACGAATCCAGAGTGAGATTCGACTTTACTCACTTCCAGGCACTCACTGCTGACGAGCTCCGCGCTATCGAAGGCCTTGTTAACGCAAACATTCTTGTCGGTAACACTATTGAAACAAAGGTTACAGATATTGAGACCGCAAAAGCTGAGGGTGCTATGGCACTGTTCGGCGAAAAGTACGGTAGCGAAGTCAGAATGGTTAAAATGGGTAACTTCTCAACCGAGCTTTGCGGCGGCACGCACTGCGACAACACAGCAAAGATAGGCCTCTTCAAGATCATTTCCGAGTCCTCCGTTGCTGCAGGTGTTCGCAGAATCGAAGGCGTAACAGGCACAGGTGTTCTTGAGCTTCTCGCTGAAAAGGACGGTGTGATCACTGAAACAGCTCACGCTCTCAAGGCACAGAACGCGGCTGACATGGCTGCGAAGGCAAACGCGCTCCACGGCGAGATCTCCGCTCTCAAGAGAGAGATCGACAGCCTCAACTCCAAGCTGGCAGCAAACCGTCTCGGCGAGCTGATTGATAGTGCAGTTTCCGTTAAGTCTGTTAAGCTTATTGCGGCAGATCTCGGCAATGCCGGTATCGACTCTGCAAGAGCTCTTTGCGACCAGATCAAGGATAAATACGCTGACACAGTTGCAGTATTCGCAGTACACGACGATGCGAAGCTGAACTTCGTAACCGCAGCAGGTACAGACGCAGTAAAGGCAGGCGCTCATGCAGGCAAGCTTGCAGGTGCAGTGTCTGCAGTTACCGGCGGTAAGGGCGGCGGACGTCCTGACAGCGCAATGGCAGGCGGCAAGGAGATCGCGAAGATTGGCGAAGCTCTCGCGGCTGCTGAAACCCTCCTCGGCGAACAGATCAAATAATAAAGCAAAAAGAGACTCTTTGGAGTCTCTTTTTTAAGATAATAGATAAAAGATAATAGATAATAGATACGGCGCGAGATGTCGTTGGGTTTAAACCGCACGTTGCGGGACGTCGAGGACGCCGTCCCCTACAGTTGTAAACCCAACGTCTGGCCCAAGCCAATATCTCTTATGTCTTATCTATTATCTAAAACACCAAAAGACCCCGTAGGGTCTTTTTTTATTTGCATATTATTCTTTTTCGGAGTCGATATTGATAAATGACTGCTCTCCGTCGTCCTCGTCATCCTCGTCCCCTTTTTTCTTGATCATTGACCAGAGGAGAATGATGATCTGCCCGGGCACACCAAGGATAAACATCATCCACACGTTAAATCCAAAGGGCAAAAGGGTCAGGTGGATGCAGGCGAGAAGTGACCACATAAGAAGGGAGATAATAAGGAAATTCAACCGGCGGTTAAACCAAATGGAATTGAACACCAGCCAAACGATCATTGACACCGGCACAGCGTACGCAAACACCAAAAGGGTCAGTCGGTCGGCAATGGTAAGGTCGAGGATCATATACAATGTCATGGCGATGAGCCACACGAGAATTATGCACATTCCTGTGATGAATCCGTGGTTTCTCTTCTTTCGGCTCTCGTTTTTTGAGATGATCCGCTTTTCTGTTTCGTCAGTTTTCGCGGGAACAGCACTGGACGGCGCACCCTCGTGTATGCGAACCAGATAGTCGAGCGGAACACCGAAGAGATCTGCGATATTTGTCAGCACGGTTATATCGGGGATAGACTCAGCTCTCTCCCATTTTGAAACAGCCTTGTCAGAATAATTCAGCTTTTCCGCAAGCTCCATTTGAGTCAGACCGCGAGCAGTGCGCAGTTCTGATATGTTTTTTGCAATAATCGGCTTAATGTCTTCCATACGCACTCCTTTTGATCAGAATTTCTATAGTCAAGGCTATTCTACCATACTTCTCACGTAAAATCAATGAAATAACTGTAAATTCTACTGCTAATTCCCGTATTTTGGCCAAATTCTACTGCTGGGAGAGTGATTTTTCGGGACTCTACTCCACCGAACCTTAGGAGTATAGTCAAAAAACGTGATAGTAGGTTGAGGGTGGAGGGGCTTGTGGGTATAATATATTGTGTGAAAACCGCAAAGAAGGAGGCGAAATATGCCCTTATCCATAATCACAGATACCGCGGCTAATCTACCCGCAGCAATTGTCAGAGAAAACAACATCACGGTTATTCCTCTGACCTATTACATAAACGGAACTCCTTATTGCTGCGCTGACGCAGATCAGTTCAACGGTGAAGAGTTCTACGGTGCGATCAGGGAAGGGGCTGAGGTTAAGACATCCCAGATCCCCCCACAGACTTACATTGACTACATGACTTCCATCCTTGAGACGGGAGATGACATATTATTTATCGGCCTATCATCAGGCGTCAGCGGATCATTTAATTCCGCACGAATCGCAGCACAGCAGCTTGCAGAATCTTTCCCTGAGAGAAAGATAAGACTTATCGACTCCCTGGGCGCATCCCTTGGCGAAGGGCTATTGGTACTCCGCGCAATCGAGTGTCGCCGTCACAGAATGGCAATGGACGATATAGTTGAGCGGATACTTAACCTGCGTCGCAGAATGTACCAGACCTTGACGGTAGACGATCTGATGCATCTGAAAAGAGGTGGCAGACTTTCCGGAGCAGCGGCAGTAGTTGGTACGATGCTGGCACTCAAGCCAATTCTCAAAGGAAACGATCAGGGCAAGATCGTAACCTGTGATAAGGTAAGGGGAAGACGCCGTGCAGTTGAGGCTTTGGCTGAAAAGTACGTTTCCTTGGTGGAGTACCCCAAGAATCAGATCATTGGCATAGCACATGCTGACTGTCCCGAGGATGCGGAATATCTTAAGACCCTTGTCACAAAGAAATTCCAGCCTAAGAGTGTTATCACAGTACCCTTTGAACCGGTTCTCGGCTCTCACGTAGGCCCCGGTGCTCTTGCACTTTTCTTCGAGGGTGACAACGAAGTAAGGCAGAAATAGATAATACATAAGAGATAAAAGATAAAAGATATTGGCGAGAACCAACGTTGGTTTTATGATGGTAGGGGACGGCGTCCTCGACGTCCCGCAACGAAGGGTTCAAACCTAACTAACCCCACACACAACAATCCTAAATAGGAGATAGATTAAATGAATGATTACATCATTTTCACCGATTCCGCTTGCGATATATCTGAGGAGCTCCTCAAGGAATGGGGCGTGAGATACATCAGCCTCACATACGCATTCAACGATTCACCCAAGCTGTACGGCAACTACGAGATCCCCTCTCCCGAATTCTACCAGATAATGAGAGACGGCGGTATCGCAAAAACTGCTGCAATCAATATTTCCACATTCGAGAAAACCTTTGAGGGCATCTTCAAGGAAGGCCTCGATGTTATCTACGTTGGCTTCTCAAGCGGACTCAGCTCCACTGTTCAGGCGGCTGAGGTTGCGGCAAAGGTGCTGGCAGAAAAGTACCCCGAGAGAAGGATCAAGGTTATTGACACTCTGGCGGCAAGTGCTGGTCAGGGATTGCTTCTTTATATGGCAGTAAAGGCAAAAGAAGCCGGCGCATCCTTTGACGAGGTTGTCTCTGTAGTTGAAGACAACAAGCTGAAGCTGGCGCACTGGTTCACAGTTGACGACCTTGTTTACTTAAAGCGCGGCGGCAGAGTAAGTGCTGTATCCGCTTTCGTTGGCGGAATGCTTGGTATCAAGCCTGTTCTCCACGTTGACAATGACGGCCACCTTATTGCTATGCAGAAGGTACGCGGCAGAAGAACATCCCTCCGCACAATGGCTGACAAATACACCGAAACAGCGGAAGATCCCAAGTCCGGTACAGTGTTCATCTCCCACGGTGACTGCATTGACGACGCCCGCGCCCTCGCCAAGATGGTTGAGGATGAGCACGGCGTAAAGACAGAGATCATCACATACGTTGGGCCTGTTATCGGTGCTCACTCCGGCCCCGGTACTCTTGCTATATTCTTTATTGCAAAGGAAAGATAAGTAAGTTTGCCGCAGGTATTACTACCTCATTTGGCATTAGTCGATATTTAACTGAGATTTTCCCTTTTTTATGGGAAATCTTGCGAGTTTGCCCCAGGCAATACTCATAGAAAGGATTTATAGGATCAGATTATGACAAGAACTAAACTGGCAGACAGGCGTTTGCCGGATTACACCCGAGGGGAAGAGATATTCAATATGGTCTCACACATTGTTGGCGGGGGACTGGGAATTATAGCTCTTGTCCTTTGCGTGGTGTTTGCATCAATCAAGGGAGATCCTTGGGCGATAGTCAGCTCGGCTGTTTACGGCGCATCCCTTGTGTTTATGTACTCCGTGTCTAGTGTATATCACGGACTGCGGACCAATGCCTCAAAAAAGGTTATGCAAATAATCGACCATTGTATGATATACTTTCTCATTGGCGGCACCTACACCCCTATTGCGATCTGCTCTGTCAGACCGGTGTACCCCGGTTGGGGCTGGCTCCTCTTTGGGCTGGTCTGGGGATGCGCAGGGGGTGCGGCAGTATTTACAGCCATTGATCTGAAGAAATACGCAAAGCTGTCTATGGCTTGCTACCTCCTTATGGGCTGGTGCGTGATAATCGCTGTAAAGCCTGTAATGAACTCCGTTCCTATGGAAGGAATCCTCTGGCTTCTCGCCGGCGGCATAGCATATACTATCGGCGCTGCGGTCTACGGTGTGGGCAAAAAGCACCGCTATATGCACTCTATCTTCCACCTGTTTGTGGTGCTGGGCAGCGTGCTCCAATTCTTCTGTATATTTTTCTACGTAATATAAATAACTGACTGAAAGGGTTTTTATTTACCATGTCTAACAATATCAACAATATCACCGCAGAAAACGAAAGATGCCTGGACGGTTCTCTCTTTGCCAAGATGGCACAGGGCGGCGCCGCTCAGCTTCGCGCAAATGCCGACGAGGTCAACAATCTCAACGTGTTCCCCGTGCCCGACGGAGACACAGGCGACAACATGAGTATGACCATCGAAAGCGGCGTTGCGGCTATGGAGAAGATCGAATCCCAGAGCCTTGCTGAGGTTATGTCCGCGCTCTCCAAGGGTATGCTCATGGGCGCAAGAGGTAACTCCGGTGTTATCCTCTCCCAGTTCTTCAGCGGTATGGCAAAGGGATTTGAATCCTGCGACAAAGCAGATCCCGAAACTGTTGCAAAGGCTCTTGAGGTCGGCGTAAAGCAGGCGTATCGCTCTGTTCTCACCCCTACCGAGGGCACTATTCTCACTGTTGCAAGAGAAGCGGTAACATACGCGGTGACAAATCTCACTCCCGAGAGCACTATCCGCACCCTTTTCGCTGATCTTACCGAGGAAATGTACGCATCTCTCCAGAGAACACCCGAGCTTCTTACAGTTCTGAAAGAAGCAAGCGTGGTGGATAGCGGCGGAGCAGGCCTCTTCTACATTATGGAGGGCTTTAACAAGGTTCTTCTGGGCGAGGAGATCAGCGAAGCAACCAGCAGACGTCAGAGCGCATCCGTTGCTGCAATTGATTTCTCCGGATTCACCGAGGACAGCGAAATGGTATACGGATACTGCACCGAGTTCCTCCTTCAGCTTCAGCGCAGCAAGGTGGATCCCGCTATCTTTGACGTGTCTATGATCACAGAATTTTTGAAGACCGTTGGCGACTCTATCGTTGCCTTCAAGGACGGCAGCATCGTTAAGGTTCACGTTCATACAATGACTCCCGATAAGGTTCTTGGCTTCTGCCGCCAGTTCGGTGAATTCCTCACTATCAAGATCGAGAATATGTCCGTTCAGCACAGTGAGACTATCAGTGATACATCAAATGCACCGAAGAAAGCCGCTCCCAGAAAGAAATATGCCACAGTTGCAGTTGCAAACGGCGAGGGCATCGAGAGCACATTCCGCGAGATCGGCGTTGACGTTATCGTAAGCGGCGGTCAGACAAACAACCCTTCCACTGAGGACTTTATTAAAGCTTTTGAAGAAATTAACGCTGAACATATCTTCGTTTTCCCCAACAACGGTAACATAATTATGGCGGCAAAGCAGGCGGCGTCCATTTACGATAAGGCTGACGTGCACGTGGTTGAAAGCAAGGATCTTGGTGCGGGATACGTTGGTATCGCGTCTCTCAATCCCGAAGCGGAAACTCCCGACGAAGCGATCGCAGGCTCCCTTGAGGCAATGCAGTACGTTACTACAGGCTGCGTGTCAAACGCGATCCGCGATGCGGAAATGAACGGCGTTCATATTGAAAACGGTGATCACATCGGATTCGTTGGCAAGAAGATCATCACATCAATGAAGGAAAAGGTTGACGCGGCGACAGCCCTTGTTGATAATATGTTCCAGATCCCTGAAAAGTTTATGGTTACCGTCTTCAGCGGTAAGGACGCAACGGAAGAGGATAACAAGGCCCTCCTTGCAAACATCAACGCAAACCACCCCGATGCCGAAGTGTACTTCATTAACGGCGGTCAGGAAATCTATTCTTACATTATCATCGCAGAATAACATGACTTTCGGGAGAGCTGAGAATCAAGAGGAAATAATTTTTCCGAAAACCCTTGACAAAGCTCTCCTCGTATGGTATAATAATCGAGCGTTCCGGGAGATATCCTGGGATAAAAGTGAATAATGTGTCTCATTTAATAGACACAGCACACGCAAAGGTGGCTGAGCTGGTCTAAGGCGCACGACTGGAAATCGTGTGTTCGGCTAATAACCGACCGAGGGTTCGAATCCCTCCCTTTGCGGAAAACAAAAGCATCGACAAAGTCGGTGCTTTTTTGTTTCGTTTGAGTTTGGAAGAGGGATTCGAACGGTGGATGTTGGCTAACGCCAAATCCGCGAGGTTCCTATGCGGAAAGGAACCTCGACGAGTCTATATTTTAAGTAGTCCAGTGGACTGTAGAGCCGACCCTGACCGAGCCCGCAGGCGAGAGCGAATCCCTCCCTTTGCGGATAAAAAAGAAGTACTCCAAAGGAATGCAAAATTAGCGGAGAGTTTATAGTCAGTTGGTTCATATGGCGCAGGTTTGATTCGCTGTAAACAAATAATTAACGCCGACAGTTTTTTAGAAATCTGTCGGCGTTTTCTATTCGATAAATTGGAACTTACTTATCTTTATTATCTTTGTTCTCTTTTGACTTATTTAAATATACAGAACCTAAACAAAGATGTGTTGAACCAAGACATAACCATACAACACCCATAGAATTGTCGTTTCCGTCCACGAAGGTTACAATTGCTGACAAGTAGAACAACACTGCCGCTATGTAGTAAAGCATAGAACAAACTTTATATTTTTTCATTTTTACACCTCGTTAAATTCATATTTATTGTTCTGTTTTATCGCGCCAGTTTCGCCTTTGTATTACAAAGGCACAGGACAAAGCCCATACCCCTTAAGGCTACGCGCGTCTTGAGGCTCCCTCCGGGAGGGAGCTCCCGACGAAGTCGGGTGAGGGAGAATGCGTGACAATAAAACATATCAAAACTTCAAAGTTACGCGGGCTCCTTCCGTCACGC
>SVSJ01000009.1 GCA_015064355.1 Oscillospiraceae bacterium
TTACGAACATAGGTCGGATTTTTGTATTGTGTATCGGGTTCGGAAAGGCTCCCTTGTGTAAAGGGAGCTGTCAGCGAAGCTGACTGAGGGATTGACAACCCCTCCGCTCCTTCGGAGCACCTCCCCTTACACAGGGGAGGCTTTGTGTGGGCAGAGCCGCATATGACGCACTACACCAAATGGTGTATAGAAGTGCGCCATTGTGTCTGTTCGACAAATTGGAATTTGTTATTCAGTATGCTTCGGGTAGTCAATGCTCAAACCATACTGACATAATGTGTCTTGTTGGAAAGAACTCATAAAGATGTAATGCTGTTATTCTGCCTTTAAAGGCTGAAAACTTTTTCATAACAAACGGTAAAGCTTTGTATATTGTGTCAGGATTATCAATTAGCATAGTTGTATGCGGAGTCCAGTTATAGCTACTACCGAACATTTCTTTCAATTTCAACAATTGGTCATTGGAATCTGGAGCCACAAACAAAACACGAGCCCCTCCGAAAATACCAATGTGATTAAAAGTTATCTCAAATGAAGGAACATCTATTGACAATTTGCGGAGTAAACCAATTAACTCGGCTTCTTTTTCCGTTGGAAAAGAGCCCAGCGTTATATGCTGTGGGATATTTTTGGTATGAGTACCAGTAAAACCGTGTTCATATAATGTGTTTTGAATATTTGCCAGATGCATCTCGGTTATTTCATCATAACCCGCCAGTACATATAGTGCTTTTTCAGACATAGGTACCTCCAAATTCAAGTATGCCTAATTGTTTAGTTGATTCTATCACATAGCTGTAATATATACAAGAAAAGGCCTGGCAGAAACATCTACCGGGCCTGCAACTGTTTTACGGACCCCGCCCTTTTGGGAGGTTTTTTATTTGATTAAAACTTACGCCTGAGCTGCATCAACGATCTTTGCAAACTTCTCGGGAACGAGAGATGCGCCGCCGATAAGACCGCCGTCAACGTCAAGCTTTGCAAGAAGCTCTGCTGCGTTGCCGTCGTTCATGGAGCCGCCGTACTGAATTGTAAGTGCTTCTGCAATGTCATTGTTGTAGAGACCGCAAACAACCTTACGGATAATAGCGCAAACTTCTTCAGCCTGATCGGGAGTAGCGGTAAGGCCTGTACCGATAGCCCAAACGGGTTCGTATGCGATAATAACGTTCTTCATCTGTTCAGCGGGAATGCCTGCAAGATCAAGCTTTGTCTGCATAGAAACGATTTCCTCGGTGATACCTGCCTGACGTTCTTCAAGAACTTCACCAAGGCAAAGGATTACCTTGAGACCAGCGTCAAGAGCAGCGCGGGTTCTCTTGTTAACAGTTTCGTCTGTTTCACCGAAGTACTGTCTTCTTTCGGAGTGACCAACGATTACGTATTCAACGCCGGATTCGAGAAGCATATCAGCAGAAATTTCACCTGTGAATGCGCCCTTCTTTTCAAAGTGAACGTTCTGTGCGCCGATCTTTACGTTTGTGCCGGCAGCAGCTTCTACAGCTACAGCGATGTCAACGAAAGGAACGCAGAGAACAACTTCACAACCGTTCTTGCCTGCAACGAGAGCTGCGGTTTCAGCGATTGCTGTCTTTGCAGCGGAAGGAGTCATGTTCATTTTCCAGTTGCCGGCGATAATAACCTTACGGGATTCTTTTTTCATTTTTATTTACCTCTGTCAGTTTTGTTATAACGTAGTTTGGGGGAGGTACAAAAGCATCTCCCCCGCGTATTATCTTTTTTATTTGTCAAGGAGGCAAGCGATACCGGGAAGTGTCTTACCTTCAAGAAGCTCGAGAGATGCACCGCCACCTGTAGAGATGTGTGTCATCTTGTCAGCGTAACCGAGCTGTTCAACAGCAGCAGCAGAGTCACCACCACCGATGATGGAGATGGAGCCGGATTCAGCAACAGCCTTTGCTACAGCACGTGTGCCGCCTGCAAAGTTGTCCCATTCGGAAACGCCCATAGGTCCGTTCCAAACTACTGTGCCCGCACCCTGGATAGACTTGGAGTAAAGCTCCTGTGTCTTTTCGCCGATGTCGAGACCCATCCAACCGTCGGGAATGGAATCGGAGTAGATGCGCATGAATGTTGCGTCTTCCTTGTATTCACGAGCGATGATGTTGTCAACGGGAAGGAGGAAGTTTACACCCTTTTCGTGTGCCTTGGCAATAAGCTCGAGAGCGAGTTCAAGCTTGTCTTCTTCGCAAAGAGATGTACCGATGGGATTGCCCATTGCACGGAAGAATGTGTAAGCCATACCGCCTCCGATGATGAGTGTGTCAACCTTTTCGATGAGGTTGTTGATAACACCGATCTTGTCGGAAACCTTTGCGCCACCGAGAATAGCAACGAAAGGACGAACAGGATTTTCGAGAGCCTGACCCATTACGGAAATTTCCTTCTGGATAAGGTAACCGCAAACTGCAGGGAGATAATCAGCAACGCCTGCTGTGGAAGCGTGAGCTCTGTGAGCAGCACCGAATGCGTCGTTTACATATACGTCAGCAAAGTCAGCGAGAGCCTTTGCAAGGTCTGCGCCGTTCTTTGTTTCTCTTGCATCGAAACGTGTGTTTTCGAGAAGAACTGCATGACCGGGTTCAAGAGCAGCAACCTTAGCCTGTGCGTCAGGTCCGATAAGGTCTTCAGCGAATGTAACCTTGTTGCCAAGAAGCTCGTTGAGTCTGTCTGCTACGGGCTTGAGAGTGAGCTTCTTCTTGTCATCTGTGAGAGCCTTTGCAAGAAGAGCAGCCTTTGCAGCTTCCTGTTCTTCTGCGGGGAGAGCTTCAACTTTCTGCTTTTCCTTCTTTGTGAGACCGAAGCCTTCTGTGAAGATGCTGTGGGGCTTGCCCATGTGGGAGCAAAGGATAACCTTGCAACCCTTGTCGAGGAGATACTGAATTGTAGGAAGCGCGCCAACGATTCTCTTGTCGGAAGTGATAACGCCATCCTTGAGCGGAACGTTAAAGTCACATCTTACGAGGACTCTTTTTCCGGCCAGATCGATGTCTTCAACGGATTTCTTGTTGTAAGTCATATTTTACCTCTTTATATAGATTAGATTTTTTCACAAGTATTAATATACCACAAATTTCCGATTTAATCAACAGTTTTTATAATAAATTCTTCAATATCGTAAAAATCAACATAAGTAAGGCAATTTTGGTCGAATCATTTTTGCTATACGCCAGTTTTTTCTTGACAATCAAATACAGTTTTTGTATAATGATTATAATTAATTATAATTATGGTTTAATAATGACAAGTGAAAATCTGATCACGTATCTTGAGGGTTACGACGTAGAGGTAATAGCCAAGCACGAAACTGTCTCAACCAACACAGATGCCCGTGAACTAATAAAAAACACCATTCCCCACCCCGCGCTTATTGTTGCGGATCAGCAAAGCGGCGGGCGCGGTCGCCAGGGCAAGTCCTTTCTTTCCCCGGTCGGCGGACTTTATATGACCCTTGCTCTGCCGGCGAATATTCCCATTGAACAAGCAATCGGTGCAACGTCCTGCGCTGCTGTTGCGGTTTGCCGGGGAATTGAAGCTGTCTGCGATGCCAAATGCGGCATAAAATGGATAAACGACATTTATCTTGGCGGCAAAAAGCTATGTGGCATTCTCACAGAGTCCGTAAACGATTATGAAACAATGACATCAAGATATTTGATCATCGGAGTGGGAGTGAACATTGACGTTACCCCGACTGTTACCGATTCTGCAGTAGAGGCGGTTTCGCTGAATGACTGCGGTTGCGATGTTTCAAAGGATATTCTTTGCGCCGGTATCACAAAAGAGCTCCTTCTGGCATACGAGAGTGGGTTTGATTTTTCTCTGTATGCAGAGGAATACACTCGCCGGTCAATTTTACTGGGGCAGGAGATCATATTTACGTCAAAGGGTATAGTGAAGCACGGAACAGCCAAAAGCATCACCGACCGCGGTGCTCTTGTGGTTCAGAGTGAGGGCAAAGAGATCATTCTTGACAGCGGTGAGGTTTCCGTCAGACTCAATTAAATTCGCGCATAATTAATTTTAATAATTCTTTATAGCACAAATGGAGGTTTTTATGTCATCCAACACATCAATTCTGTACCGTATTATCGCGGCGGCCTTGGCTGTTATTATGCTGCTATGCTCAGTTGCTTGCGGTAGTAACCCCGTTGATCCAAAGGATACCGAAGCTCCCGCAACAGAAGCTCCGGACGTTGATCCCCTCGAAGGCCTCAACTTTAAGGGTGAGGTATTCACAATTCACAGCTCTGCTAATGTTATTGAAGGGCAGGAAAACTCTTTCAAATCCTCCAACTATCTTATTCAGGGCGCAGACGAGGTTCAGGGTGACAAAGCTTCCGACGCAGCCATTCAGCGTAATAAGCTGGTTGAAGAAAATCTCAACGTCAAGCTTAACTACATTGAATCTGACTATTCCTACGATATTGCCATGTCAAGTGTCCGCGATCTGATCAAGGGCGGTGCTGACAATATCAATCTTATAATCAACGATATCAGACTTGCAAGCCTTTGCACCGAGGGTATGTTCCACGATGCAAGCTACGGCCGTTACTTCGACTTTGAAGAAGATCACTGGTACGATAACCTTATGGACAGCATTGGCATCGAAAAAGGTACTCGCTATGTTCTTATGGGAGACTACTTTATCGACATTATCCGTTACACAAACACCCTTCTGTTCAGTAAGAGTCTTTACACAAAGCTCGGTATGGACGGTGAGGTTATCTATGACTACGTACGCAACCAGGAATGGACTCTTGACAAAATGACAGAAATCCTCCGTGGTGGCGAAGACCTCGGATATACATACAACACAACATATATCGACCGTACAGGTAACAAAAAGAGAGACCGCCGCGATACATACGGGCTTGTCACATGCGACTGGTGGGGACCGCTGATTCCTTTCTTCGTTTCTGCAGACCCCGGATATATCACCAGAAATGATGAAGGTTACCCCGAGCTCAACATTTACAATGATCGCAGCATAGCACTCACAGAAAAGCTGACCACAATGTTCCACCTTCCCGAAAGTGCCATCGGAAAGATACATAATTACGACATGGATGATACCATCACTGCATTTATCGAAGACCGCGCGCTGTTCCTCGGTGGTCAGATGCTTGGTTCTCTCGAATCCGAAGTATTCGCAAATTCCGAGGTGGATTTCGCGATCCTGCCATATCCCAAGCTTGACGAGTTCCAGAAGAATTACGTTTCTCCAATTCATGATACCGCAGAAGTTGGATTTATCCCCTCAACCGTATCCTTTGCAAACCTTGAGGTTGCAAGTGCAGTTATTGAAAGTCTCTGCCGCGAAAGCACCAACACTGTTATTCCCAAGTATTACGAATCAACTCTGAAGATCCGATATGCACGCGAATCCGCAAATGCTGAAATGATCCAGCTTATTAGAGATAATTATGACAGCGCATTTGCAATAGCTTGGTATCTTAAGGTAAATGATTATACGTTCTTTATGGAAAGTATGCTATTCTCCGTAATGAACAACGATAACCAGTTTGCTTCTCATTACAAGATGTACGAAAATGCCGCTCAGGGCATAATTGATGATTGGATCAGCGATTATGAATTTATCAAGGAAAGCCTTGAACAGCAGTACACAGGAGTTGGCAAATAATAATTCGCAAATAATTTTAAAAACCACTTGATTTTTCAGGTGGTTTTTGTTATACTCATAGGGTATATGAGATACAGCAATGACGAAAACTATCCGCTATGAAGTCCGTCAAAAGAGAGTCGGGGTGCTGAGATCCGACGTCGGGCGTTGCGGTATCCACTTTCCGAGCTGTCAGGGTGCGCCCTTTATCGCGCATAATGAGGCTGCGTTTTTGCAGTAAATTTGGGTGGCACCACGAGTCTTTCGTCCCAATTCGGGCGGAAGATTTTTTGTTTTCAGAAAATAATCTATTATAAATACAAAGAGGTACAAAAAATGCTTGACATCAAATTTTTAAGAGACAATCCTGACGTTGTTCGCCAGAATATCAAGAACAAGTTTCAGGACAACAAGCTCCATCTCGTTGACGAGGTAATCGAGCTTGACGCGCAAAACAGAGCTATTATGCAGGAGGCTGACGGCCTTCGCGGCAACCGCAACAAGCTCTCCAAGCAGATCGGCGGTCTTATGGCTCAGGGCAAACGCGAGGAAGCTGAAGAAGTTAAGGCTGAAGTTGCAAAGCAGTCCGCCCGCCTTGCTGAATGTGAAAAGCTTGAAGCTGAGCTTGCTGAAAAGATCAAGAACATTATGATGATCATTCCCAACATCATCGACCCCTCTGTTCCGATCGGTAAGGATGACAGCGAAAACGTTGAAATTCAGAAGTACGGCGAGCCCGTTGTTCCCGATTTCGAGGTTCCCTATCATACAGACATTATGGAACGCTTCTGCGGTATCGACCTTGACTCCGCGCGCCGCGTTGCAGGTAACGGCTTCTACTATCTTATGGGCGACATCGCTCGTCTCCATTCCGCTGTTATTTCCTATGCCCGTGACTTTATGATCGAGCGCGGCTTCACATACGTTATTCCTCCTTTCATGATCCGCTCCGATGTTGTTACCGGCGTTATGAGCTTTGCTGAAATGGAAGCAATGATGTACAAGATCGAGGGTGAGGACCTTTACCTTATCGGTACATCCGAACACTCCATGATCGGTAAGTTCATCGACCAGATCGTTCCAGAAGCTGAGCTCCCCTACACTCTCACAAGCTATTCTCCCTGCTTCCGTAAGGAAAAGGGCGCACACGGTCTTGAGGAAAGAGGTGTTTACAGAATCCACCAGTTCGAAAAGCAGGAAATGGTTGTTGTTTGTAAGCCTGAGGACAGCATGTTCTGGTATGACAAGCTCTGGCAGAACACAGTTGATCTGTTCCGTTCTCTCGACATTCCCGTTCGTACACTTGAATGCTGCTCCGGTGACCTTGCTGACCTTAAGGTCAAGTCCTGCGACGTTGAAGCTTGGTCTCCCAGACAGAAGAAGTACTTTGAGGTTGGTAGCTGTTCCAATCTTGGTGACGCTCAGGCAAGACGTCTCAAGATCCGCGTAAACGGTAACGGCAAGAAGTATCTCGCACACACCCTTAACAACACTGTTGTTGCTCCGCCGAGAATGCTCATCGCGTTCCTCGAAAATAATCTCCAGGCTGATGGCACAGTTAAGATCCCCGAAGCACTCCGTCCCTACATGGGCGGCAAGGAGCTCCTTGTTCCAAAGAAGTAATAAACAACAAAAATCAAAACCTCCTATTTTCGTAGGAGGTTTTTTGTTATTCAGTTACCTTTTTCGGTTCAAATAGCTTAAATGCAGCCGCGGACATTACGTATATGTCGTCAAGTGCCCGTACAGCACCTTTCGCCGAAACGAATCCGTTTTCGTCAAGTCCTGTGAAGCACATTGGTTTTCCTGACACTAAAACTATGCCTCGCTCCCCTTTTTCGGAGAAATTTTTACCCGTCAAAACCGTTCTCTCTCTTACAGGCGATATGCCCAGAGGTATGATCTGTTCCCAGATTATCTTACCCTTTTCGCAGTGAATAATGGTATGCTTGTTTGCAGATTTATTCGTTTTCTTAATGAGGTATCTGTCCTCTCCCACAGTCAGTCGGTAGGTAGTAAAATTGTCGTCCTTTTCCACGAGAGCAGCATTCCTCTTGAAAAGCTCCCAAAAGCTCTTTATCTCCTCGCCTTTTCGCATTTCCATAACGTCGGCAATATCGCAGTCAAGAGCTTCACACACCCGAAGCAAGGTCTCCGTTGTGACTGTTTCATTTTTAGAGAGTTTTGACAAGGTCCTGGAGCTGATTCCGGTTAATTCCATAAGCTCGGTTTTCGTTATCTTCTTTTCGATCAACAACTTCCACAGGTTTTCATAGCTGATATACATATCGTACCTCCTCGTCACTTTAATATAAGTATAGCACAAATGCGCAAACTTGTCAATATATTTTTACTAAAGTAAAATAATTTTAATTTCAGCAAAACAAAACCACGGTCCAACCGTGGTTTAAATTTTTATTCGGTTGTTTCTGCAGGAGCGGTGGTTTCCTCGGGTTCTTCTTCAGCCACACCGAAGTTTTCTCTCATTATTTCGGTAGCAGCCATCATTTTTTCCTTGAAATCCAGAGTCCATTCCTCGTTCTCAATACTTGAGCGCACAAGATTGTACGTGGCGTCGGCTATCTCCGGGTACGCCTTGCCAAATGTGAGGCCAAAGTCGAATGTTGCCGTATCAAGTATTATATCAAGCATATTCACAGAGCCGTTATCACGTAGCACGTATGTCATATTATATTCAACGAACTCATCGTGAATATATCCGTGAGACGCGGCGTTGAGTGCCATAAGTGTAAGAGATACCATCTCCGTATTGCTGTGGTTTATAGGCACCGCAAACATCAAATGATCACTTGACATAACCGTGCGGTAGCTGTTGCTGTTTTCTCCGCAGGGCAAGGGTGCCACACCCCACTGTACCTCTGAATTGACCATCCAGTCCAGCACGTGGAGCTTTTCGACCATAAACAAGGTTTTCCCTGCGGCAAAGTCTTGCACTACGCCGTCTGCCACACCAATTTGAACAGCGGGATCGGAATACATGGCACGAAGATTCTCCACCGTTTTTGCTGCGGTTTCGGGCTTGTATCCAATGATTGGAGTTTTTCTTTCCTTTGCGATAATATAATCGTTGCCTGCCGACTTGAACACAATATCAATAAACTCGTTTGAGGAAAGATTTGTTGTAAGTGTATTGTAGGAGCCTATCTGACTTATAACCTCGGTGTATTCAAGAAGCTTATCCCATGTCCAGTTGTTTCCGGCAACTGCGGAATAGATCTCGTCAGGCTCAAATCCACCTTCACGAAGAATATCCGCATTCAGATAAACGGCAGGATATGACTTCGGGTTAAGAGATGCATCTCCTGCCACGGCGTATGTAGCGTATCCCGCAGAGGTAGCATCGGAGGACGACTGGTTGAAGTAAGGCTTGTCAAGATCAAAATAAGGCATGGTCTGAATATCCACAAGGGCTTTCATCACCTGGAATTTGCCAACATATGAGGATGGGATCATCAAAAGGTCGCTGTAATATGCACCGGACAAAACAGAGCGCTCCATTCTGTCAAGTATTGCATCTGCACTCTCGTTTGTGGTAATGAGATTCACATTGAGAAGGTCCTCCACAGTTGCGTTTCTTTCGGCTGCAAGGCGGGATACAACGGATGCTGTGTCGTCGGGAGAAATATAATCAATAGACGGAGTTGAGATAAAGAAGGTCTCTCCGGCGTAGTCAGCCTTCGGCAGCTCAGAAAGAAGCTTCTCAGCCAGCGCTCTGCCGTCTGTTGGATCATCGAATTTATTGTATTCTGCAAACTCGTGGTGCGCCATGGTCTGCTCCGCCTCTGTGTCAACAGGCAGATCCTCCCATACGGGTGTGTCGTGTATCACGATCAGTCCGCAGGAGACCGCAGAAAACATCATGGATAAGGCAAGAAGCGCTGCAAATAACGGTTTATATCTCATTATGAAGCTCCGTTCATTGATAATTTTCGGATAAATCGGCATTATATGACAGGCGGGAAATGGGAAATACTGTTTTCCCTTCCATGGTACATATTACCGCTTAAAATTGGGTGGTATTTATGGTATAATAGTGTTACCGGATGAGCTCCTTTCCACTTTTCGAGCCGCCGGCAACAGTGCGGATAAACTGTAACTTAACCCGCAGTGATATTCACTGCAGATTGGAGGAATGATGAAAAAAACACTCAGACTTTTGATCGTCTCACTTGTTGTGCTCACGGTGCTTGTACCGCACAGCGCGGTTTTGGCTAAAACCACATATCAAGACTATACCTCCGGCAGATTTATCGGAAACACGATGATAAGTCGCGGTCAGCTAAAGAGATCCGGGGTACGGGTCGTTATTGACGGCTTCGATTACGAAGGAGAGGTACTTACTCTTAAAGATACAGCATACGTAGGACTGAGAGAATTCTCTTGCCTTGCTGACAATTCTGTGGTGTGGTGGGACAGTTCAAGTGAAACTGCCCACGTATCTACAAGCTCACTTGACTTGACCGCCCCTCGTGATCAATACTACATTGATGCAAACGGACGTATTCTCTGGTGCGCATACGGCAATTTCATTCAAAACGGCGTTATGTACGTTCCCTTGATCCAGATTGCCCACGCATTCGGGTTCGATTACGAATATTCCCCAACAGATCACACCACTTATCTGACAAGGGTTCGCGGTGCAATCATTTCCGGAGACGATTTCTATAATCAAAACGACCTGTACTGGCTTTCAAAGATAATTCACGCCGAATCCAGAGGAGAACCCCTCATCGGCAAGCTTGCAGTTGGTAACGTAGTTCTCAACCGCGTTGATTCCGACGAGTTCCCGGACACGATCTACGACGTGATCTTTGACCGCAAAAACGGCGTCCAGTTCAGCCCTACAGCTGACGGAGCAATCAATCTGACCGCAGGTGAGGAGTCGATTCTCGCAGCAAAGCTTTGCCTTGAGGATACGCGTCTGTCCGACAGCATATTGTATTTCCTTAACCAAAAGCTTGCCACAAGCTTCTGGATCGTCTACAACTGTGATTACGTTGTTTCAATAGGCTGTCACGATTTCTACTCGTGATAAAATCAAAGCTTAAGGGTTTTAACTCTTTTTTTGATCTTTCTCACATCTTCGAGCATTTTTATGCTGTCACGGAGAAGGCTTACTTTTGATTCGCCGTGATTGATAATCGTCACGGGGAATTCGGAAACCGTGCATCCCATTTTATCGGCAATCATTAACACTTCAAGGTCAAATGCCCATCCGCACACCTGACACAAAGGGAAAATCCGGCGTGCAATGTCGCCCTTAAACATCTTGATGCCGCATTGGGAGTCACTGTGCTTGAAGCCGGCAACAACGGACAGAGCCTTCATATAGGTCTTGGACGCAAGCTTTCTCATAAATGTGTAGCCGTTGTATCCGTCCTTGCCTATTGCTCTTGACCCTATAACGATGTCGGAGCCTTTCGACATTATTTCACTGAGCATTTCCACAATAACGTCGCAGCCGTATGCACGGTCGCAGTCGGTAAACAGAACATAATCGCCCCTCGACTGCATTACACCCAGACGGACTGCCATTCCCTTGCCGGAATTCTTCTCGGCTGTATAAACGATCACGTTACCGTGGTTCAGCTTTGCCTCATCTGTCCACGCACGTACAAGATCACCGCAGCCGTCACGGGAGCCGTCATCGGAAAAGATAATTTCATATTCAAACGAGAGAGCCTCTGCGGCAGACTCCAGCTTGGTCGTAAGATCAACTGCGCAGTTTACAGCATTGGCTTTTTCGTTATACATGGGGATTATTACAGAAAACAACATAGTTTATTCCACCTTAAAAATCATATAGTTTGTGTCTAAAGTTATATCAAGTTTTTCTTGTGAATAGAGTCGCTCCCTGCCCGCCTCCGTGGTCTTATAATAAAAGGGTGTCATTACGAACAGGTTTCTTATATCGTCGTTGCACTGAATCTCAGTTTTATATGTCAGTCTATCGCGGCAGATCTCCGAGAAACCTTCATGGGAGACAGGGTCAAATTCCGAAATGTGCACGTCATCGTAGATCAGCTTTCGCATCTCCATAAGGTGCTCACGTCCCGACGCCACAACTGCAAGGATGCCGCCCGGCTTAAGTATCCTCAAAACCTCATCCCAGGCGATCGGCGCAAACATACTGACCGCTACACTCACAGAATGATCCCTCACAGGCAAGTGGAAGATATTGGCCGGCATGAAGTACGCCTGCGCATCAGCGTCAAGCATCTCGCCGATCCCGCCTGATGACATCATTCCCTTTGAACGTGCAAGACGTGAGGCATACACCGCACCGTGCTTTGATGCGTCAAATCCCAAAGACAGCACCGGTTTGTTCTTCAACTTCGCAAGGCAGGAGGTTATATTGCAGGTGTGGTATCCCTCTCCCGAGCCCATGTCGCACAGGACAACAGTCTCTTCTTCGGGCATATGCTCGGCAATAAGCTCCGCAAACTTTTCACTTATGGGGGAGTAATAATCGCCTGAGAGGAAGTCTACCCTCGCCTTTACCATAAGCTGCTCATCACCTGTACGGGCATTTTTCTCTTTTCCCGGTGGCAGGAGATTTACGTACCCTTGTTTTGCCACGTCAAAGGAGTGACGGTTTTCGCAAACAAGGCTTTTTTCAATACGTTTCAGCTTTCCGCCGCAAACCGGGCATTTGATTATTGATAAAATATCTGTCATTTTTCAGTCTTCTATAGCGCTAATAAGTTTTGCCTGAAGAGCATATCTTGTAAAGTACTCACGGTTGGTACAGGTGGACAAGGTCAGCACTCTGTCCTCTTCCGTGAATATAGCGTCGCTGTAGCATCGTGAATTATTCTTCATGGCATTTGTAAATTCAAGAAACTCTTTCGTGGACTTAAAGTGAGTTTTATAGTAATTGTAATCGTATCTGGTCTCAAACACCGCGAATGGCTGGTACACATATATTCCGTGATAAGTGTAAACAATTATCTGAGTGGAATTAAAAAAGTTCTGGTTCAAGAACATTTCGATATCGTGGAACATATCCTCGCCACCGGTCATAAGATTGTGTCCGTAGAACACCGTGTTCATATTATCCGTAAGCTTGTCTGAACAGCGGTAATCAGCGAATATTGACCCAAGAGGCGAATAGCTGCCGTTATAGGCGTGGTTGAGGTAATAATCATTGTTTGAGGCCTGTGCTATGGGATAATCTATGCTTGTTCCGCTTATACTTATCCAGCCGTAGATATCCTTGTTAATTTCCCGAAGGGAGTCTATGCTGGCGCGGACCTTCATAAGTGCGGTGCTTGTTTCGTGGGAAATATCGGGAGGGGTAGGCTCGGCCTCCGGTGTCTGTCCTTCAAGCCTTGCGGTTATGCTAAGCTCCGAGGCATATCCAAAGTCACGGTCAAGCTTGCTTACTGCACGGGTGTCACCATTAACGATAATAATAAAATCATCGTCCGGAAACATTCCCTTAAGCTCGCCGTAAAGGTCGTTACCTCTTTTTCGCTCTGATATATCAAGCACAAACTTAACTGCACTTACAATAAATATTACAGAGAAAAGACAGAGCAGTACTATTCTGACAGCGCCCAGGGCACGCTTCCCTTTCGGCTTCTGAACAGCCTCCTCGTTAACATTTACTTCCATAAATACCTTTCGTATTGCCGTTTCAGGTTTGCACGACAAAAATCTCAACTAAAAAATTTAAACATACACTATTATTATACTCCTTCTGCGAGAATTCCGCAAGAGTTATTTGATTATTAATTCACTGTTTACATTTTATCCCAAAGATTTTGTGGACTTTTTTTTGCGCGAATGATATAATAAACACACTCACAACAGAAAGAACGGTAGAAAATTTGAAAAATAAATCAATGGGCAAAAAGCTTACAGTGTTTCTCGGTATTTGCGCTGTGCTTATTATCCTCTTTGGTGTGGCGTTCTATGACGGGCTTGTCACAAGGTACTATACCCTCACCTCCCCTTTCACAGAGAACGAGCACACCTATGTGGTAATAACAGACCTTCACTCCACTTATTACGGCAAAAACCAGGAAAAGCTTGTTAAAAAGATCAATGATGCAGCACCCGAAGCCATATTCCTTATTGGGGATATTTCAGAGGACAGTCGTCCTTTTGACGGCACCGCCGCCCTCCTTTCCCAGATCACAGAACAATACCCCTGCTACTACGTTACAGGCAACCACGAACGGTGGGTAAACTATACGGATGACATCAAAAAACATTTCGAGGAATACGGTGTCACGGTTCTTGACGGAGAGGGAGTGGATCTCGGCGACGGAATACGTCTCCACGGAATTGACGATCCGTTATTTTTCGACAGCGATTTGGAATTCTTCTCGGCACTTGAGGACTTGTCCACGTCAGACAGCACATTTGATATCCTCCTGTCACACCGTCCTGAATACGCGAAGATGTACGCCTCTCTCGGCTTTGATCTTACCCTTTGCGGCCACGCTCACGGGGGACAGGTAAGAATACCACTCATACTGAACGGACTTTACGCCCCACACCAAGGATTCTTCCCGGAGTTCGCGGGGGGTGAGTATGAAATAGACTCACGTCACGTTATCGTCAGCAGAGGTCTGATGATCGACGATCTGCCGAGGATTTTTAATCCACCGGAGCTTCTTGTGATCAAAGTTACCGGCGAGAACTGACAATTAAGTAAAAAAAAGCCACTCTTGTAGCTGGATTACCCTCGTTTTCACTTGACATGACCGCAATTTTATGTTATTATGTATTATTGAAAACAGATGACTCTACGTCATAATAAAATATTCACAGGAGAGTTTTATGGAAACCAAAAGAAATCTCAAATATTTCATAGCCCCCCCACTTTCCATTGTTGCGCTTATCGGTTGGGTAATCGTAGCTGCTGGTGGTATTCTGCTTGCTACAGGAATCAAAGACCTTACATTCATTTCAATCATCGTTTGTATCGTTGGTGTTTCCTTCGTGATCTTCGGCTCCGGCGGAAAGTCTAATGATACCGATATCGAATTCAACATATCCGAACGCATCAAGAACCTCCAGGAACTTTCCGAAAAGAAGTTTGAAGTTTACGAGAAGAACTTCCTCAAGATGCTCCAGCCTGTTAACCTCCGCGGTTATGATTTTGAAGCAAAAGAAGAACCCCTTTACTACAAGAAGGGTGCTGACGGTGTTAACCGTACAAACTACTTCATGGGCTGCAATGTTATCTTCACCAGCGAAAAGATCTACATTTACGGCAGACGCTTCTCTCTCATTGACGAAGCTATCGACGAAACTATCACCGCTACATACTTCTTCAACGAGCTTAAGAATGCTACTATCGAAGAAAAGATCTACGAATACGAAAAGAAAGACCGCAAGTATCAGGTTAAGTACTACGTATTCTCCATTAACAAGATGGATGACACCCCTGCTCTTCAGATGTGCGTTGACTACGGTGCAGATATTGACAAGTACACAGATCAGATCTCCCGTGCTATCGTAACAAGAAAGAAAGAGCTTGAAAAGAGAGCTGCTGAAGCTGCGATCCGCCGCGCCGAATTCAAGGCAAAGCTTGAAGCTGAAAAGGCTGCCATCGTTAATGATACAAACGAGTGATCGGACACCCCGACCGCAAATTCATAAAAATCAAGGGAAATGCTCCGGCCTCGGAACTTTTCCCTTTTTTTGTCGTCTTATATATTAGAACGGAGGTGTATGACTATGAAAAAATTTCTGATTTTTGCCCTTCTCGCTGTTTTGCTTATCTCAACCGTTTCGTGCAGAAAAACAGATCCTGCTGCGCTATCAAATAATTCCGGTGTGGGCAGATATTCCGATGACGGAGAGGATGTCCTCCACTACCCTGTCAAATATGTGTACACCTACAGGCTGAGTATGGGCGGTGACTACCCCGAGCTTATAACTATCTCCTCCCGCGCCGAGCTCCTTGAGTATATCGGTAACAACTCGGACGTATATAACTTCGAGCAGTCCTGGTATTCCGTTAGCTTTTACGATGCGGTCACTGAGTATACAGAGGATTTCTTCAAAACCAAATCCCTTGTTATGGCTGTGATCTATGAACCAAGCGAATCATACACTCACAGCGTCAAGCAGATCAGCAAAACCGACCGGGGATACACCATTGACGTTATCAGATTCATTCCCGAAGTCGCAACCGACGTTGAAGCCCTATGGCACATTATAGTTGAAGTGCCTAAAACAAGCGCTATACTGTCTGACACAAATGCCATATCCATAAATGTGGAAAGCAAGTCCAAATAATAAAGAAAACCGTCCTCCGAGAAAAAACGGAAGACGGTATTTTTTTATTTCTTGTTATAGATTCTCACGGTGCATCCGCTGAATTTTGCGGGGACTGCTGTTCCGTACTTATTAGCAAGGCTTTCGGTGAGAGTTACCCCAATCAAGTTCTCGCCGTTTTTAACCAGATCGGTAATATCCAGCTCGTATGGTTTGAAGATCAGTCTGCCAGCCGCTTTTCCGTTTACGGTAATGTCAGCAATTTCGTGAATTTCCGTAAAGGAAAGCTTCACTGTTTTGCCCTCTGAACAGGTATAGTTAAATGTCATTCTGCCTTCAGCCAGGGCAGCTATTTCCATAAGCTCTGATTTCTCAGGCTCTTTCAGTATGGGCAGCTCGGCCGAGTTCATGCCGATGACTTTCACACTGTGTGGAGGCACGGTCACAGGATATGCAAATCCTCCATCTACCATTTCTCCGCCAAGCTGACTGCTGCTTCCGTCAAAGGGGTTAAACTCAGCCGCCGCAAAGCTCTTGTCAGTAATGAGTCTTCCGCTGATTTCAGAGTATCCCTCGTTCACAAGCACAAAGAATGGACAACCGCTCTTGCTGTACTCTGTAAAGCGCAGGTTTCCGCCTCCCTCGCCCTCGAAATATGAGGTGGGCTTTACGTGCTTCTTAACTGCGCCAATGAAATCGGATCCGCGGAACATAACCCCGCCCTCTGTGATAAACTTACCCAGCTTCAGAACGATGTCTGCGTTTAGTCTGAGTCTGCCGTCAATTAGAACCAGCTTGTAGCTGTATCGGTCAATATGGATCTCGCCGTCGTGAATATGAGCCCGATCCATAAAGTCGTCCAGAGTGAGATAATTGAATGTATATCCGCCTTCAATAAGGGGTTTTACAGGTATTGTGGGGACATAATCCGGGGAGCACAGTACTGCGGCACAGGGATTGTTAGTACCTGTTGAGCAGAGCCATGACATTCTCTTGATATATCCTGCGATACTGCGGTAGTCCTGCCACCAGATGTTTCCTCTGCCCACGTCGGGGGTTTTGCGCTGATCTGCCGCAGCTTCCTCCGGTGCGTAATAAAAACTCACAGGCATTATCATATTACATCCCCGAGCAAATGCGTAATTCAAATTCCGCATCATATCGTTTGGAGTAAAGTTCCAGAGGTTTCCCTCTCTGCCGCTTTTATCAAATGACAGGGCAAAGCTTCGTGAAAGTCCTCTGTGTCGAGCGCAGTCTGACGCAAGCTTTACTGCAGCGGACTCCTTGGCGGTGAGGGGGGAGAGTCCCATCTGTCCACCAAGATACTGACCCGGGAAGTGAGCAGAAGACAAAACTGCCGTGTTGCTTATATCTTTGGAATATCCGAACAAACCAATTTTGTGTTCACCGCACCAGTCTGTAAGGGGCTTCACATATGCCTCTGAGAGCCTGTTGCGAAGAATCTCTACCAGGGTGAATTCCGCTTCTCTCCTGATCTTTTTGCTCTTTGGCATAATAAAGAGAGACATAAGGGACATAAAGTCGCCGCCGGCTTCAAAGAATTCCTCTGCCAGGTAGTATGTCCAGGGGATATTTCCGCCCGGGATATACGCCTCCCCTTCGTTCAGGAATCCGATCAAGGTATTGCCGAAGTATTCTCCAAGCTGATCGGCATACAGATTGTAAACACCGTTTATGAGAGACTCCGCATAAATTGGGTTGAGAACGTCGGCTCTATCAGGGTCTCCGTATCCCAAAACGATATTGTATTCCTTGTATCCCTCGCTGCCCTCAAGTCGAACATCTATCAGAAGCTCGTTTTCAAGCTTTGCATACACTTTGAAAAGGATCTCCTCGTCTGGTGCAATCTCCTCACCGGCAGATCTTGCATAAAGTTGTCTGCTGCGCAAACGCTTCTCTTCGCCCATATAGGCGGTCAAGGGAGAGTGTGCATGTGACCTGGCGTCTGCTATAACAACGATCATAAACCGTTTCTTTGCAGCCTCAAGCACAGCTCTGACTACGCTGAAATAATCCTCGCTGAGATACCACTCACCAAGCTCGTCGCCGGGCATAATAACAAATCCGTCAATACCCTTTTTGCGAAAATCGTTTATCTGTGCAACAAGCTCCTCAGTCTCCGGAATCTTGTTCCACACCCACACGGGCATTGCCGAAAATGCAGCACCCGGATTCTTCCACATATTACAAATTATATCGTACATTTGAGTCATCCTTGCAAATATTTTTTTCACAAATATGATTATAACTCTTTCGGAATATTATTTCAAGACCTTTTATCCAATCGTGTCATTTATTGTTTACATTTACCTATAGATTTACGTGAACATATAGTGTATATTCTATATGTCAAATGCCGATTTGTTCAGAAAACTCTGTCCGTTTTTGGCTTTTTACAATACCCACTTGATTTTTTTCGAGATTTGTGGTATGATATAGAATTGAAAATAATAAAATAAGGAATATTGGTAATGAAAAAGATAATTTCACTTATGTTGGCGCTTGTTTTTGTTTGCGTGGCATTTGCTTCATGCGGTCAAAAAAAGCACGACGATTTCCTCACAGTCAATTATGATTACGATCTTTCAGAGTATATTGAACTCGGCAATTACAAAGGAATCCACGTAGTAACAAATTCCTATAGTGTTGACGAAGAATTCTACGTTAAGATCCAGGTTGAGTCCTCTCTGTCATATTACGCCCGCACTGTTGAGGTAGATCGCGCGGCTCAGACAGGTGACACTGTTTACATTAACTCCAAGGCTACAATCGACGGTGCTTCATTTGAGGGCGGCACAACAAGCAATTATCCCCTGGTCCTCGGCAGCGATACGATCGGCAAGGAGTTTGAAAACAACCTCGTAGGTCTTTCTGCCGGCGGCCACGTTGAGTTTGACATTTCTGTTCCCGATGAAGAAACTGAGCTTGCAGAGCTCAGAGGCAAAACAGTTCATTATGTTGTTGACATTCTCAAGGTTTGCGGAAGAGAGCTTCCCGAATATACTGACGCTTTTGTAAAGGCTTACCTCGGATACCCCTCCATAGAAGCTTATGAACAGAGCATAATTGATGCACTCAAGGAAAACTATCAGCAGAACGTATACAAGAGCATCATTCCCCAGGCTTGGGAGCAGCTCGTATCAACCACTACAGTTATCAAGTATCCCGAGAAAGAGCTGAAGGAAAAGTATGAAAACCTTGTTGCAGGAGTTCAGGACTATGCAAATGTTAAGGGTCTGACTCTCGCACAGTGCGTAAGAGCCGTTTTCGATATGACTGAAGACGAATTCTACGCTTATGCACAGACTGAAGCTGAAAACGATGTTATGGAAGAGATGATCTGCTACGCAGTTGCAAGAGCAGAAAACCTCACCCTTACAAACGAAGAATTTGAAAAGCGCGCTCTTGATATCGCAAAGAACGTATATGGTCTTGAATCTGTTGAACAGCTTGAAGAAAAGTACGACATCGAAACCATTAAAAAAGGCGTTCTCATTGATATGGCAAAGCAGAAGATCGCTGACTACTGCGAAATTGAATACACTGCTCCCGGTTCTGTTATAGTACCCGACGCGGAGCATGACCCCGATCACGAGGGCGAAAATTAAAAATTAAAAGAGACTCAAAAGAGTCTCTTTTTTATTCAAATGTTCTCTTGTAAATATCCGACATCTCGCCGCGTGAAATTTTGTAAATGCTGTTTGCGTAGTTTCCGGCTTCAGCCACTCTGTCGATCAGCTCTTCGCGCACTTCCTTTGACAGTTTCATATCAACGCCGCTCATTTCAGGTATACGACGGATCATCTCGTCGGTTGTGGTGCCGATATATTCAGCCAATTCCTCAGCCCGGCGCTTTCCCTCTTTGGTGATCATATTGTATCTGATGAACGCGCCATCAAATAGAGCGCAGGCACTTCCGTGGGGTACGCCATACTCCAGAGAAAGTCCGTATCCGAGGGGGTGAGGGAATCCGGTTCCGCAATAGTCGATGGCAATTCCTGCCGCAGTCGCCGCTTTTGAGAGTCTTTCTCTCTGGCGGTCTGTGTATCCTCTACCGTCTCCGTCAGCTCCCATAAACAGAACTTCCCAGATTTCTTTCGCCGCGTAAAGGGATGCTTCACGGGATTCGTCGCAAGCCTTTGGTGAGAAATACGCCTCAATCGCATGAGCAAGGGCATCAAGGGCTGTGGAAACCGTGTACTTGTCGCTCATTGTAGCGGAATATCTCGGGCAAACGAAAGAATACTTGGGATAAGCGGAGCTTGTCTTAAAGGTTCTTTTCTTTTTGCCTCCGGGGGTGGTGAGCACGGAATATCTGCAAGCCTCGCTTCCCGTTCCAGCGGTCGTGGGAATCGCAACAATGGGCAAGCAATCGTTGGTGCGAATGGAATCATCGAACAGACCCATTACGTCGCACTGTGGGTTTGATGCGTAACCGGCAATAGCCTTTGCTGCATCTATAGCAGAGCCGCCACCGATGCCGATTACAAAGTCGCAGCCTTCCTGTCTCGCAAGCTCTCCACCCTCGTAGCAAAGGGGTGCCGGCGGATTTTCAGGAATACCGCTGAATCTCACATACTCGCATCCTGCAGCCTCAAGTGCAGCTGCAACGTCAGCCATAGCCCCGCATTTGTCAGCAGAGGTCTTGCCTGTTACTACCATTGCACGCTTGCCAAGCGTTCTGAATACTTCACAATTCTCTTTTACGCAGTTTTCACCGAAGATAAGCTTCACCGGCTTGTGCGCTTCAAAATTCATAAAATCCTCCATAGTATCATGTTATCAAAACTCAATCCCTAATATTCTAACAAAAAAGTTTATCTGCCGCAATATCAAAATCGTTGATTTTTCGATTGCGCTCCCGCAATCAACTTAGCGGAAATCAACAAGATATTTTATTAATCCTCTAATATATTCGATTAAATTTAAAAAAGCATCTTTTATTTGGTGATGTTTTATGGTACAATGTATATGTAAAAATTTATTTAGCGGTAAACACCGCAGAATGGAGTTAAATTATGTTAAAAGGTATTTCCAAAATCATTTCTCCCGATCTTCTGAAGGTTCTTGCACAGATGGGCCACGGCGACGAGATCGTATTCTCCGACGGTAACTTCCCCGGCGAGAGCATCGGACGTATAGTTCTCCGCGCAGACGCGTGCGGTGTTCCCGAAATGCTCAAAGCTGTTCTTCCCCTCTTCCCCCTTGATACATACGATAACAACGTATATCTTATGGACAAGACAGAATCTGACCGTGACCTGGACATTCCGATCTGGGAAGAATACAAGGCAATTACCGCTGAATACACAGACAAGGAGCCTGTTTTCCTTGAAAGATTCGAGTTCTACGAAAGAGCAAAGAAGGCTTACGCTGTAGTTGTTACAGGTGAAGGCGCTATCTACGCAAACGTTATTCTCAAAAAAGGTGTTGTTAAATAATGGCTGACAAAAAAGACGAGATCATCTCAATGCAACTTGATCTCATTCGCAAGATGACGGAAAACAATATCAAGCGGCTCAGCGACGATATCTGGGGTCCGTCACGCAGCGGTACAAAAATCACCCCAAAGGCAGATGCTCCCGCTTCAACAAAGGTGGAAAAAAGCGACGAAGAGCTTATCAAGGCATCTGACGGTGGAGACGGCGGTGCTCCTGTCAAGGCTGAGGATGACGTTCTGCCCAAAGAGGATATCGCCGATCTGAAAGCCGAGCTTGACACATATATCGGACTCGGTGAAGTTAAGAAAGAGGTTAAAAACCTCATCAATATGGCGACGGTTTATAAGCTCCGCCGTGACAACGATCTTCCCAATACCGATATGTCTCTGCACATGGTGTTCTCCGGCAATCCGGGCACAGGTAAGACAATGATCGCTCGCTTTATGGCGAGAGTCTACCACTCCCTCGGTCTCCTTTCAAAAGGAAAGCTGGTTGAGGTTGACCGCAGCGGACTTGTAGCGGGTTATATCGGTCAGACGGCAATCAAAACCGCAAAGGTGCTTGAGGAAGCAAAAGGAAGTGTACTGTTCATTGACGAGGCGTACACCCTAACCTCAAAAACTGAGAACGACTTTGGTTTTGAGGCAGTTGACACGCTCCTCAAGGCAATGGAGGACAACCGCGACGATCTCGTTGTTATCGTTGCAGGTTACATTGAGCTGATGGAGGAGTTCATTGACTCAAACCCCGGTCTCCGCTCAAGATTCAACAAATACATAGATTTTGCAGATTATTCGGCAGACGAAATGTTTGACATTTTCAAGCTGAACTGCAAAAAGGCGTGCTACGTTCTCGACGAGAATGCGGAAGAAGAAATCAAGGGATACTTCCGTGCTGTGGAGGAGGCTGCCGGAGAATTCGGTAATGCCCGCGGTGTGCGTAACACATTTGAAAAGCTCTTAACAGAGCAGGCAAACCGAATTGCGGAAATGGAATCCGTTTCACGGGATGATCTTATGAAGATCACAAAGGCAGACGTCCTCGCGGCTCTTTACGAAAAAGAGGACGGAGACAAAACACAAGAATAATTCTAAAGGAGATGGCAGATATGGATTCACGTGAGCTTATCAGGCTTGCAATCGATGCTATGGCAAAGGCGTATACACCCTATTCCGGATTCAAGGTTGGGGCGGCTCTTCTTACTGACGACGGCCAGGTTTATATTGGCTGCAATATCGAAAATGCGGCATACGGTCCTACCGTTTGTGCTGAAAGAGTTGCGTTTTTCACCGCAGTCCGTGACGGCAAGCGCAAATTCACCAAGATCGCTGTAGTGGGCGGTATGGGGGGCGAGCTCTCATCATTCACATACCCCTGCGGCGTTTGCAGGCAGGTTATGCGGGAGTTCTGCGACGACGATTTCGTTCTCGTTGTATCTGACGGCAAGGACATAAAAGAGCATACTCTTGCGGACATATTGCCCTACTCCTTCTCACCTAAAGATCTTAAGTGAGGTGCGGGAATGAGAATATTTGATATTATCTCAAAAAAACGCCACGGTGAGAAGCTCTCTGATGAGGAAATCAAGTTCTTCGTTGACGGCTACACCTGCGGCGACGTTCCCGATTATCAGGCAGCTGCACTTTGTATGGCTATCTGCTGCCGGGGAATGGATGAGGAAGAGGTTTCTGCCCTTACGTACCACATGATGAACTCGGGAGACACAGTGGACTTGTCCGCACTCCCCTGCACCGCTGACAAGCACAGCACAGGCGGAGTTGGTGACCTTACCTCCCTGGTTATCGCCCCCACCCTCGCAACCCTTGGGGTGAATATTGCGAAAATGTCCGGGCGCGGTCTCGGTCATACCGGAGGAACAATTGACAAGCTTGAGTCGATCCCCGGATTCTGCACCGCCCTCACCGGTGAGCAGTTTATGAAGCAGGTTCGTGACATTGGCGTTGCCATAATCGGGCAGACAGCCGACCTTGCCCCTGCTGACAAAAAGCTCTACGCTCTGCGCGATGTTACAGCAACGGTTGAGTCCCTCCCTCTTATCGCATCAAGCATTATGTCGAAAAAGCTTGCGGCAGGAGCGGAAACCATCGTTCTTGACGTAAAATACGGCAGCGGCGCATTTATGAAAACTCCGGAGGATGCTGTAAATCTAGCTGACGCAATGGTAAAGATCGGTCGGGATATGGGCAGACGCATGGGCGCGCTTGTTACGTCAATGGAATTTCCCCTCGGACGCAAGATCGGAAACACCCTTGAGGTTATTGAGGCTGTAGAGATCCTCCGCGGAGAGCTTGAGGGGGACGCCAAGACCGTGTGCGTTAACCTTGCGGCAAATATCCTGTCTCTGGCGAAGAATATCCCCATGGACGAGGCTTTTGATGCAGTAAACGAGGCGATTAATTCGGGCAGAGCTTACGAGAAGTTCCTCACATGGATCGCGGCTCAGGGAGGCGACGTTTCATATATCAAGGAAAACCGCCTGCCTGTGGGTAAGTTCACCCGCGAGGTCGTGTCTGCAAACGACGGATATGTAAGCGGAATGGACACGGAGCGAGTTGGTCTGGCAAGCTGTATGCTGGGTGCAGGCCGCGTTACAAAGGATGACGAACCGGATCTTTCAGCCGGTCTTGTTCTCCATATTAACCCGGGCGAAAAGATCACGGCGGGTCAGTCCATCGCAACACTGTACACATCTGACGAAGGAAAGCTCGACGGCGCGGAAAAGATGCTCCTCTCATCGCTGAAGTTGAGTGACGCACCGGTGGAGGATATGCCAACGCTGATCTACAAAGTAATAAGATAAATCCGTATTAAGAAACACATTTGAGATAGTTGATTAATCAGAAAGGACTACGTATGAAAAGAGCCATTCCGATAATCGCAATCTTTGTATTATTGCTTTTGAGTTTAACGCTTTTGTCTTCCTGTGTTAACGAAGATTCGCAGAACAAAATCAATAACGAAACAACAGAGCCCGTTGTCACCTTGAATGAGGAAAAACCGGCAACAGGCTTCCCAAGTGGTCAATTGCAGAAAGAGTATATTTTCTACGGCGGTGTGGTTTGGACATATGATATGTATAACACCGCAGAACAGAAGCTCAAAGAATTGCCAAAAGACTTTACTTTTATTGGTCAAACTCTTTTAGAGGATCCTTATGTGATGCCAAGCGAGGATTTCCACACAGCCCACATTGAACCCGGTAAGGATGTATATATATCCACCGCGGGTGATGCAATTTATATTGAGCTCAAAAAAGGTATATATTACAGATACATTCCGGAAAAAAGCATTTACCCTACTCCTCCAGAGACCACTCTACCTTCTGAAACAACCGAGCCCGAACCCGACGATAATACCGTTTATACGGCCGAATATTACTCTGGCTCATACAATGGCTATGATTTCGTTGACTACGAAGATGAAGACCGCGGAGAAGTCTACCAGAAAGCGTATCCGAATAAATACTTCAATGACAACGTAACCATTGAACTTGAGATCACGGCTAAGCTTGAGCAGACAACTTACTCTGCCGGCGACAAGTTTTGGATCGATTTTAAAGCCACTAACGCGGGCGAACCGTTTATGTATATCGACTGGGAAGTTAATTACTTTGACTCTTGGTTAGTTAATACAGAGCACGTAACGGAAGCTGGGACTAATTTCGAGTTTCACAACGATTACTATGCTGACGGCCGTCCTTCTCTGGATGCAGGACCGTATGAGGATTTATTTGAAAAGGGCGAAACCCGTGTTGACAGAAACCCATATACCGTGACGGCAGACATACCCACCGGCAAATATGATCTGTACATCTATTTCGGCGGGTTCACGTTTGTGGTAAGAGATGCCTTGGAAATAATTAATGAAGACTCGTCTCCCACTCTCCCACCGGAAACCACTCCGCCTGAACCTGACGATAATACCGTTTATACGGCCGAATATTACTCCGGCTCATACAATGGATATGATTTCGTTGACTACGAAGATGAAGAATGGGGCGAATATTTCAAGGAAATGTACCCTAATAAACATTTCAATGACAACGTAGCCATTGAGCTTGAGATCACATATGAGCTTGAAAAAACAACTTTTAAGCATGGCGAAAAATTCTGGATCAGCTTCACGGCGACAAACATTGGCGAACCGTTTATGTTTATCGACCATTGGGCAGGATATTTTAACTCCCGATTGGTGAGCACCGAGCATACTGCTACTGACGGATCAGACTATATATTCCATAATGACTATTATACCGACGGTAGAGACATGCCCGATGCAGAAGCATTTGAAGACTTGTTTGAAACCGGAGAAACCCGTGTTGACGCAAATCCTTATACCGTAACGGCGGACACCCCCTCCGGTTCGTACGATCTGTATATATATTTCAACGGATTCACATTTATTGTAAGAGATGCTTTGGAAATCTTTAACGATAACTTCAAGCCTGCCTCTGAATATGTCACTGAAGCGCTGTATCAAAGTGAGAAAAACTACGGCTACACACCAAGCGGGACAATGTGGAATTTAGATTATTCGCTTCGTCTTCCCCGTGTTGAAATATCCCCGGAAATTGACGAAATTGTCAATGGCGAGATTAACGAGCTTTTCTACGATCCTGCCATAGTAAAAATTGCCAACAAAAACGCATCTTTTGATATAGACTACAGCGCATATAAAAATGGAGATATAGTTTCTCTCATAATCAGCAAGCACGAGGGTTACGACATTTCAGGATTTACGTATTATTGCGTTAATGTTAGCGTTTCCGAAAACCGCAAATTGACTTTAGCGGACATCGTTCAAACGCTAGATTTGAATTACGATTCCGTTATTTCAAATCTTGAAAATCCGCGCGAAGATTTATTTTATCTAAACACAGACGGCGAGTTGATCGTATTAGATTACAGGCTTGAGGCTCCGGAACTTGATCGATACATGTATTATGCGTATAATGTTTCAAATAACACCGGACGTTTTATTAATTAATTAAATAACGCAGAGCAGAGGTAAAACCATGAAAAAAACGATTTCGATTATCTTGATTTTCGTATTATTAATTTCATCCACAATCTCACTTTTGTCTTGTACTGACAAAGATGTTCCTACTCCCTCTTCAAATGAAACTGAAGAAAAAGTCGGAACAGGATTCCCAAGCGGCCAGATTCAGAGGGAGTACATTTATTATGACGGTGTGGTATGGGTATATGATTCATACACTCCGAATGCACAGAAACTCAAGGTATTGCCTGACGGTTATACCCTTGTAGGTCAAACTCTCATTGAAGATTCTTACGAAATTCCAAGCGAGGATTTCCACACAGCCCACGTTGAACCCGGAAGAAATGTGTACGCTTCTTCACTTGGCGATGCTCTTTACATCGAACTCAAGGATGGAACATACTATAGATTTGTTCCGGAAAAAGCATAAAATTTTAGCGTATATACAGACAAATAATTCAAAAAACAATCTACACGTAGGATATTCTCCTGCGTGTTTTTCTTATCTCGTCACATTGCCAAATCCCTTGCAATTTTCCCCATTATATGGTATAATCGAAGAAAAATCTGACATATAAAAACGGAGGCAAAATTATGCTTGAAAAAACCAGAGCTACATCCGGTGCGGATGAGAAAACCCCGTCAATTCCCCAGTATTTCTCCTGGATCAACAACACCGACGAGGGCGGCACCGAAGAGCAGACTCTCATTAACCTGGAATACTTCAAGTGGCTGCACGACGAGTACGGAATGCAGCTTAAGATATATGCCATGGACGAGGGCAACATCGACGGTCCTTGGGGCACTCACCGCCATTTTGATCATCCCAAGACCCGCCGCCAGTACCCCACAGGTTTTGGCAACGTAACAAAAAAGGCTGAGGAATTCGGCTGCGACCTTGGTATGTGGGCAGGTGCCGACGGATTCGGCGACACTCCCGAGGAGGAGGCAAAGAGACGCGAGATCTTCATCACCCTTTGCCGCGATCACCACTTCCACCTTTTCAAGTTCGACACCGTTTGCGACTGGCTTCGTGCAGAAAAGCGCGGCGCATTCAAGAGCATGGTTGATGAATGCCGCAAGTACGTTCCCGATCTTATCACTCTCAACCACCGTCACGACCTGGGTGAAGCATCTATCTGCTCCACTACATATCTTCTCGGCGGTCTTGAGACTTATGTTGACATCTGGTCATACAACACCACATCCGGTCCTCACCACAGAATCGGTGAGCTCAGCCGCGGACTCGTTCCCGGAATGGTTCGCCTCACTGAAGACCACGGCGTGTGCATCTCCTCCGCTTGTAACTTCTTCGAGGACGGCTTGATCCTGCAGGCTTTCGCACGTTGCCTTATCCTCGCTCCCGAAATCTACGGCAACCCCTGGCTCCTCCGCGACGATGAGCAGGCTCGTCTTGCGAAGATCTACAATCTCCACGCAAAGTACCGCGACATTCTCGTTAACGGTTTTGCCCTTCCCGAGGATCACTACACCAAGAATTCTGCATCCCGCGGTGACGAAACAACCCGTCTTCTTACATTCGCTAATCCCACATGGAAGGCGAATAAGATCATTCTCAACATTAACGGTGAGATCGGCCTTTGGGGCAAAGAAGGTGACGAATTCGTAGTCAAGGCTCTTCACCCCTACGAAAAGTACATCACCACCGCAAAGTGGAACGACAAAGTTGAAATTGAAGTTGAACCCGCCCGCGCAGGTCTCTTCCTCGTTCAGGAAAAGTCCAGATTTGAGGCAACAGACTTCGTTCTCACAAACTGCGAATACGAGACCCTTTGGGGCGCAGGTACAGTTCCGAAAAAGGCTCTTATCTATTCCGCAGGTGGCAAGATCGAGTCTATCGGCAACAAATCTATCACAGCAGATATCACCTGCTCAGGTTCCCTAGCGCGCCCTGTTAACCTTGGCAAGCTGACCGACGCTGAAACTCCCGAAAATCTCGAGCAGCTTTACGAGGCAACCTGCTACGAATCCACCAACGACGCATTTGAGGCGCAGGAGCTTCGCAGATCCGGAGAGACTAAGGTTCCCCAGGTCAAGGCGGCTCGTGATGCGTTCTTCGGCCAGGAAAACTACCGTGTACGCGGATGCGAATGTTCCTTCATGTTCGACGGCAAAGACGACACCTTCTTCGACGGTCAGTCAACCTTGTATAACTCACGCATCGACGGTGGCTGTCTCCGTGTTGACTTTGGAAAAGTTTACAACGTTAGCCGTGTTGAGATCGAATTCCTCTGTCTTGACACTCCCCGCGCACCTGTCGACTATGGTATGGTGGTAACTCCTATAGCAAACATTGAGCCCATGGGTTCTGTTTCCTGTGATCTCAAAGAGTGGAAGCCTATGTATCGCCGTGCAATCAACACTCTCGCTGAAGTTAATGTTCCCATATGCGAGGATGTTTGGAACGAAGTTGTGGACTACCCCGGAAGCCGTATCCGCGTAACTTATGCTGTAAATCAGGAAATGCGCTACTTCCGTCTCCCGAGACCTATGGACCGCATTATCCACTTCGTAGCATACGACATGGATGGCAATAAGATCAATCTTGACGCGCCTACCGCAACCAACCTGTTCGCTCCTTTCGAGAACACAGGCTTCAAGTTCACCCGCGCGCTGACCGTTAAGCTTCCCGAAGAATACGCTGACGGCGCGTATATTGCAGTTGGTACTGAAGGTGTACACGGTCACGAGGCTCTGTACTGCTCTATGGAATTTGACGGCAAGGCAATCGGCAGCTATGACCGTGCCAACGCTCACCGAATCAATAACTGGGAGCACATTCCCTTTGCAACCGACAGCGGATACACCTACTACTTCCGCCTCACACCCGAAATGAAGGGCAAGGAGGTTACACTCTACGCATTCTACAAGAACGAGTGCGACGTCGTGACCGAGGCTTGGGTTTGCGACAATCCGGCAAAGATGCCCATGGCTGAAATCAAGCTGTAAAATAAACAAAAAAAATAAAAGCGGTGGATCAAAGTCCATCGCTTTTTTGTTATCCAAAACCACAAACGGGAGACTTTCGTCCCCCGTTTTGTCATGTTCAATTAGTCTTCGTCAACCTTTGCTTCAGCGATAATCTTCTGAGCAACCTGGGAAGGAACTTCTTCGTAACGGTCAACTGTGAACTCAAATGAGCCACGGCCCTGGGACATAGCGCGGAGTGCGATAACGTAATCCATCATTTCGCCCTTAGGTGCGTCTGCTTCAACCACTGTGTAACCGCTCTTCTTTTCGCTGGGATTCATACCAAGTACGCGACCGCGTCTCTTGTTGAGGTCACCGATAACGTCACCAACGAGGGTGTCGGGAACTGTAACCTTGAGAGATCCAACGGGCTCGAGAAGGATAGGCTTAGCCTTGGGGAGACCTTCCTTATAAGCAAGGCGAGCTGCCAGCTTGAAGGAGATTTCATTGGAGTCAACGGGGTGGTAAGAACCGTCGTAAAGGTCAGCAGCAAGGTTAACTACGGGATATCCTGCAAGAACACCCTTTGTCATAGCTTCGAGAAGGCCCTTTTCAACTGCGGGATAGAAGTTCTTGGGAACTGTACCGCCGACAACGGACTGTGTGAATGTGAGACCGTCTTCAGTACCCTGGGAGAATCTGATCTTAACGTGACCGTACTGACCGGAACCACCGGACTGCTTCTTATGCTTACCTTCAACGTCTGCTGTGCCCTTGATTGTTTCGCGGTATGCAAGTCTGGGCTTTTCGAGGATTACGGATGTGCCGTAACGAGCCTTCATTCTTGCAACAGCAACGTCAAGCTGCATATCACCCATACCGGAGATGGTCATCTGCTTTGTTTCAGCGTTGTTTTCGTAAATGAGTGTGGGATCTTCTTCGAGAAGTCTGGTGATACCGGTGGAGATCTTATCTTCGTCGCCCTTTGCAGCAGGCATGATAGCCATTGTCATGTAAGGCTTCGGGAATGTGATCTTCTTGTATTCGAATTCAGCACCGGATACGAGAGTATCGTTGGTATTGGTGTTAACGAGCTTGGGGATCATACCGATGTCGCCGCAGCAGAGAGATGTAACTTCAGTCTGCTTCTTGCCGCGCATTGTATAGATGTGAGCCATCTTTTCGTAAGAGCCGGAGGTAGCATTCTTAAGAACGAGGTCGTTAGTAAGAGTACCGCTCATTACCTTGAAGTATGTCTGCTTACCGAACTGGTCAGCGATGGTCTTGAATACGAAGATGGAGCAGTCGCCGTCAACTTCGATGGGCTTATCCATTACGCCGCTCTCGCTAATGATCTTTTCAACCTTTCTTGCAGTAGGTCTCGGGAAGGAGTCAGCGATTGTGTCGAGAAGGAATGTGCAACCCCAGAGGTTAGTAGCGCTTCCGCAGAATACGGGAACGATGGAACCGTCGATAATACCCTGGTGGAGAGCTTCAATAGCCTGTTCCTGAGTAATGATACCTTCTTCGAAGTACTTTTCAAGAAGTTCCTCGCTTGTGGATGCGAGAGATTCGTTGAGGTGTTCCTTGTATGTGTCAGCAATAGCTTCAAGATCAGAGTTAGGCTCTACGGGAACTTCAGTTCTCTTACCCTTAGCGTCGAATGTGTAAACCTTCATTTCGATGAGGTTTAAGAA
Source organism: Oscillospiraceae bacterium (assembly GCA_015064355.1). Classification (GTDB taxonomy): domain Bacteria; phylum Bacillota; class Clostridia; order Oscillospirales; family CAG-272; genus UMGS1696. The sequence goes on from SVSJ01000009.1 coordinate 31,014, forward strand.
CTTTGTTTCGCCGTTTTCCTTGATAGGAACGAGAACAGGACATACAGCTGTACCGAACTGCTGGTGGAGCTGACGGTACACTCTGTCAAAGTTAGCTTCAGTATCGTCACACTTGTTGATGAAGAATGCTGTGGGGATACCTGCTTCTGTAGCCTTGTCCCAAGCAAGCTCTGTACCAACTTCTACGCCTGCCTTACCGTCGAGAGTAATGATAGCAGCGTCAGCAACACGAACACCTGCGTAAACGTCGCCCTGGAAATCAAGGAAGCCGGGGGTGTCGATGAAGTTGATCTTGCAATCGTTCCAATTTACGTTTGCAACGGACAGGTTAAGAGAGAAGCCACGCTTGATCTCTTCGGAATCGTAGTCACACACGGTGTTACCGTCGGTGATCTTACCGAGTCTGTCAGTACCCTTTGCCAAATATAAAGCTGTTTCAGCCAGAGAAGTTTTGCCCGATCCGCCGTGACCAAGCAGAACGATATTGCGGATGCCTTTTGTTGTGATGTCTGCCATTTTGAACTCCTTATATGTGTTATTTTTTAATAAACCTTGGTAAAATAATTCAGAATGCTCTGAAAATCCGATGTACCCAGATTAATTATTCAAGATTTATGCAAGCTTTTCGCCTACAAAATATGCATTGCGTAAAGCCTTACCCAATAATTATACACTATTTTTAGTTAATTTGCAATACAAATACACAATTTTCACCTTGTCATAGTGTAATTTTTTGGAGGATTTTTTTGTTGATTTTGCCTAATCGGCGTGGAATTTCGGTGGATTTTCCTTATTTCACCAGTACTTCTTCGATCTGGCAAACGTACATTTTGTGAAAATCTCCCGCTGCGTATGTTGTAAGAGGAGACTCGTCTGTAAACGCATCTTTTTTGATCCAATCGGCGTAAAGCTTTTTTACCTTGATAACAAGTTTAGCTTCGTCAAACCAAACCGCGCGGCCGTTTTCATTTGAATCGAACACAGGTGTGAGTCCACACTCCTTGGCCTTATCGTAGTCTCTGCCGCTTTCCTTTCCGCAGAATGCCAGCGCGGGTCTGTAATCTTCGTCAAAGAACGAGAGAGTCATTCTGTCATTTGCCTCGGAAAAGCCGAAGGTGTGTCTCTGTGGACGGATGAAAACATATACAACGGGCTTCTTCCAAAGAATACCCACTCCGCCCCAGCTTGCAGTCATAGTGTTGTAGTCGCGTCCGCCTACTTCCCCCTCGGGATTTGCACTTGACACCAGCATCCAGTCCTGTCCGATCAGCTTGAAGGGATTTTCCGCCAGTTCAAATGGTGTTATTTTCTTAAATTCTGCCATATTGCCTCCGTTATTGTTTAGAAATTTGAGCCGTTCCAGCCCCAGTTTGTATACTCGCCGTACTTGACGTACACTCTGTCGGGAGAGATCTTCAATTCCTCTTCGGCAAGAGCGCACACTGCCGCGGTCATTTTCTCATAAGCCTCCGGTGTCTGTTTGCCGAGGATATCCACCTCAAACATCGCGCAGGGGAGGTCGCTTCCTGCAAAGTACATAGCGCAGAAGCCCTCAACGTTTACCATAAGCCAGCTTTCCGTTTTTCCGGGGAAGCTTTCTTCCATTGCCGCCGCCAGCTTTGACTTTAGCGAAACCTCTGTTTTCTTTGTTATTTCTGCATTCGTTTTAACATTAATATAAGGCATTGATGTTATCCTTTCCCGTATTTAAGTTGATTTTATATTCATTTTGTTACGTCTGCCATTGGTATACTTTATATTTTAAAATTACAATTATTTTTGGAAGCATAAATACTGCCAACATCAGCCAAATACACATAAGAGCCCACAGGCACAAACCAATTCCCAAGCCCAGCTCAGAAAAAGGCCCACTCAGCAATCTAACAAAAATCATAGGGGAAACTGCCAGCGCTGCCGGTATAGACATTCCACCTTTATTTTGTGACAGTAATATCGACTTCGCTTTTTCTATAGAGTGATTCATTGTAATTTTGTATACTCTGAAAAATCTTACTAGCATATAAACCGCAAGTGCTACCGCTGAAATCGAAACGGCTATATGCATCCATCCAAACCGTGGATATCCAAACTCTATAAGCTCTCCTTTTGAAAAAACAGCCCAACCATACAGCAATACCAAAACAGAACAGCTCACCGCAGAAAAATGGTGAAACCACTCATCGGTATGCTTTTTGCTTGTTTTTATTGTGATAAATAATGCAATAATTGAAATCACACAAAGGGAAAATGCTAAAATATTATACCACGAAAAACTGATCAACTTTAGAAGTAATCCCCCTCCAAAGATAAACACGCTAAATCCTACGTAAAACCATGTGATCAGTTTCATCATGAATTTGTCTATACTTTTCTTAAGGTCTATATTCAGAAATGATAATACTTTTTCCTTTTCCATACCGCTTAATATCCACTTCTTCAAATAACAATATATTCATTTGTATTATTTGTATGATAACATACTGAAATATCTTTGTCAATACCGCGGGGGTACAACTGTCTATTGACTTTCGCAAGTGATAATGGTAAAATTTTCATATGAATATACAGTCATTCGCGTATTCAAAGGAGGTGACGGAATGAAGCACAGTATTCTCGAGATTTTTGACACGGAGACCGGTGAAAGACGCGAGATTCTCCGAACTGACGAGCACATAAAAGCCCCGTTTTTTCGGTCTGACAGCGAGCTTTGCTATAACGCAGGCGGGCTGATCTACAGAATACGCCTTGACTCAGGCGAGACCTGCGTGATCCCCACGGGAAACTGCACCCACAGTAACAACGATCACCTTTTCTCGCCTGACGGACGGTATCTTGCAATATCGGACGAGGTACCTGGCATTGGCTCGAAGATCTGGCTCCTTGACCTGGAAGGGGATGCTGAACCGCGACTGCTCACACCTGATAACATTTGCTACCTGCACGGGTATTCCCCCGACGGCAGTACCCTACTCTACACCTCAAAGCGGAACGGCACCTGCGATATATATTCCCTCTCCTTAGACACCGCAGAAGAAACAAGGCTGACTTTCGGCGAGGGACACAACGACGGCGCGGAGTATTCGCCATGCGGCAAGCACGTGTATTTTAATTCCACTCGGGGCGGGCTGATGGACTGCTACCGAATGGACGCGGACGGCAAAAATCCCGTCAGACTAACGTGCAACGAACGAAACAACTGGTTCCCTCACATCTCACCCGACGGCACGGCTGTGGTTTATCTCTCATACCCAGCGGACGTACAGCCGGACAAGCACCCGCCGGACGAGAACGTCGAACTGCGGCAAATGAACCCGGACGGCACCGGAGACCGCTGTCTGCTCAAGCTTTACGGCGGACAAGGTACGATTAACGTAAACTCGTGGATGCCAAGCGGACGGTATTTTGCGTTTGTGCGGTATGAATAGACACAAAAATCCCCTTACTTTTTCGTAAGGGGATCGTTTTTTATTAAATTACTTGTCCAGAGCGTAGAAGCCGTGGTTCTTGTCGGCTACGTCGTCTCTGTGAGTCCACTTGCCGCGTGTGAAGTCGGGAATCTCAACAGCTGCGCCGCCGAGTGTGATAGACTGCTCGGACAGAGGTGTGATTACCATCCAAGCCGCTGTGTCGTATGTATCGATCGGGGGAACTTCACCATTCTTAAGTGCTTCAAAGTAAGCGTCGAATACGAGCCAGTCCATACCGCCGTGTCCACCCTTAACTCCTTCTTCCTCAAATCTGCGCCATACGGGATGTTCCCATTCCTTGCGGTATTCTTCGATATTGTTGTGGAAGTCCTTGCGATCTGCCTCAGGCACCTCTTCGCCGTGAACGCTGTCAATGAATACGCTTGCGGTCATTTCGCTGAAGAAGCCTTCAGTACCGCGCATAGTGTAGTTTCTGGAGTAGAATCTGGGGAGAGAGTTGTCAAGTGTGAGTGTGATAAGCTCACCGTTTGCACACAAAATATTTGTCTTTACGATGTCACCCTGTTTGAGCTGTGCTGTCTGAAGAGCAGGATCGATATTTGGACGAGTCTTTGCGTAAGTATTGATACCGCGCGCCTTAGACGCCATAGCGTTAAGGGATATCATTCTGTTACCGCGGTTGATATCGAGAGTCTTCGCGATCGGGCCAAGCTCGTGTGTGGGATAGTTTTCGCAGCAACGGTTCATAAAGTTGCGAAGTCTGTAATGCTTTGTAGTGCTAGCACTGGCGATCTCAACGCGGAGGTCATGCTGATATCCGCCCTCGCAGGCAACGATCTCACCGAACACGCCGGCACGTACCATACGCATAACCATCATTTCGTTACGGTCATAGCAGCAGTTTTCGAGCATCATGCAGTGGATGCCGGTTCTCTCGTATGCATTAACGAGGTCCCAGCAGTCCTGTACGCTGTAAGCACCGCCTACCTCAATACCAACCTGCTTGCCGTGATCCATAGCATAGATAGCAGCAGGAATATGATTTTCCCAAGCGGAGAATACGAATACTACGTCAACATCGTCTCTGCGGATAAGTTCTTTGTAATCGGTTGTACCGTAGATATCAGTCCAACCCTTCTTTTTATTGCAGTATTCGATAGCATGATCAATTCTATCCTGATAAATGTCGCATACTGCTGTGATAACGGTGTCGTCTCTCTCTGTGAGAATGCCCTGAATGTGGCCAAAACCGCGGCTGCCAAGGCCAATAACACCAACTCTGAATTCAGTCATAATATACCTCGTTTGCAAATGAGTTTTTTCAAAAATAATAAATGCGATTTTTCGCACTACTTATCTCATATTATACCACATCTGCGCCTCTTGTCAAGAAGATTTCGACAGTTTTTTGCCCTGTATTTTCAGTTTTTTCGCCATCCTCTTTCGCAGCCGCAGATTAATTCTTTTCCTTACTTACAATAAAGTGAAATTTATCCTTGTTTTTTCTCACGTTTTATGTTAAAATATATATTGGCGTTGTTTGTGCAGATTCCTCTGTACAATTTTCGCCTGCTGATACAAAACACAAAAGGACAGAATTATAATAAATATATTACTCTCCGGAAAGGACAGGTCATGGCAAAAACAAGTAGTACAAATAAAAACTCCGGAAAATCCACAACTACAAAAAAACAAACCTATAAAAAGACTGAGCCAAAGAAAACGACCGTGAAGAATCAGGCTACGAAACCAAAAAAGACGGAAGCACCGGTTCAGCAGAAAATTGAAAATATCGAGAAGAAAAAGGCGGAAAATACCTTTATCAATCAAGCGATGCCGTATCTTATGGCGGTTCTTGCGATCCTTATTGCAGGATGCGTTATCTTAGGCGGTGGCAAGATCGGCGGAGCTATCAAGAACGTTCTCACCGGGCTTTTCGCAGGTGCGGCTTATGCCCTTCCCGTGTTCATTCTCATTCGTACATTCCTTTGGAAACGTGACGTAAACGAAGGTCAGAACACCGGCCGCAGTATTTGCACCGCTGTTGTGTTCCTTCTTCTCGCGGCACTTCTGCACATTCTCGGTGGCGGTCAGGCAACATTCCAACTTGCTGCGCATTACAGCGACGGCGTTTCCCTCGTGGGCGGCGGTGTGTTTGGCGGCCTCCTCGGTCAGCTTTTCATCGTCGGATTTGACAAGGTATTGTCTCTTATCATAATCTTTGCCGCAATGATCCTTCTCGGACTTTACGTTGCAGGCATAACTCCTCGCGGCGTATACATTTATGTGGCTTACAGAATCAAGTTCGCAAGTGAAAGACGTGAGGAACGCCGTGCACTCGAAGCGGAACAGAGAAAGAACGCCCCCCCAACAAAGAAGCAGCTTAAGGAAGAGGAGTATCTGGAATATCTCCGCCAGAAGAAAAAAGCCGCTCTTGCTGAGGCTGAGGATGAAATCGAACCTTATGAGCAACAGCCTATAGTTGAGCAGCCCACGCCTCACGTTGTAAGAAACAATGCCACGGTTTATCGTGTAAAGAAGCAGAAGGCAAGCACCCTTGATCCCTCAAATGATCCCGATGCAAACGCAAAACGCGATGTAAAGAACATCAGCGACAGCGATTACGACGATGATATTGACTCTCCCGCAATTACAACAGAGAAGATCCCCCCGGAAAAGATCGAAGCTGAGGAGCTTCCTCTTGATCAGGAAACTGTTGACGAGCAGATCTTCGATGAAGTAATGCGTCGTACTCGGGAAAGAATAGAAAAGAGCCAGAAGAAAAACGGCATTGAGCCTAAAACCGCAGAGGAACTGGGCGCATCGACAGGGGTCGTTGATCCCACAGATGCCCGTGACAAAGAGGTCACTGACGAGATCGTTGGCGGCGACGTTCTTGATGCTGTTGAAATGGCAACACAGGCAATGCGTGAAAAGAAATCCGCATCTGCCGCAAAACAGTCTGCAAAGAATACGGAAGAGGAAGAGTTTGACGTTTCCAAGATCTTCGTAAATCCCGAGGACGTGGAAATGATCGACAAGATCTCCGAGGCCCACAACACTCTGGATGTTCACAGAGAAGCTGTGTCCTCTCCCCTGCCCACAGTTCAGAAGGCAGTCCGCCCATCTGCTCCCACCTACAAATTCCCGCCCATCGAGCTTCTCACAGAGGACCCCGGTCGAGGAAAGGAAAATATCAGAGAAGAGCTGCAGAATAATGCTGTCAAGCTGGTTGAAACACTCAAGAGCTTTAACGTAAAAACAAAAATCGAAAATATCTCTCGCGGTCCTACCATCACCAGATACGAGCTTCTGCCAGAATCCGGCACCAGAGTTCGTTCCATTGTTAACCTTGTAGACGACATCGCACTTAATCTTGCCACAACAGGTGTGCGTATCGAAGCCCCCATCCCCGGCAAGTCCGCCGTTGGTATCGAGGTACCCAACAAGAATCAGGCAACCGTTCATCTGCGTACCCTTATCCAGGATTCCAGATTTATTGAAGCAAAGAGCAAGCTCAGTGCATGTCTCGGCGAAAACGTAGCCGGAGAAGCGATCTACTTTGATATTGCAAAGATGCCTCACTTGCTTATCGCCGGTGCCACAGGTATGGGTAAGTCGGTATGTATCAACTCCATTATCACAAGCCTTCTTTATAAGGCTTCTCCCGAAGAATTGAAGATGATCCTCATCGACCCTAAAAAGGTTGAGCTCAGCATTTACAACGGAATCCCCCATCTCCTTGTACCAGTTGTGAGTGATCCCAAAAAGGCGGCTGGTTCCCTTTCCTGGGCAGTTGCCGAAATGGACCGCCGCTTTGGTCTTATTGAGGCTGTGGGTGTGCGCGATATTACAAACTATAATAAAGCTGTCAAAGACGATCCCGACTACGAATATTTGCCGAGAATCGTTATCATCATCGACGAGCTTGCTGACCTTATGATGACAGCACCCAAGGACGTTGAAGAATCCATATGCCGTATTGCACAGAAGGCAAGAGCCGCAGGTATGCACCTGGTAATCGGTACACAGCGTCCCTCCGTTGACGTTATCACCGGTCTCATCAAGGCAAATATTCCATCCAGAATCGCGTTTACCGTTTCTTCACAGATCGACTCCCGTACCATTATTGATAAAGCAGGTGCTGAAAGCCTTATCGGCAGAGGAGATATGCTCTTTAACCCTGTAGGCGCGCAGAAGCCTATCCGTGTTCAGGGTGCATTTATCTCCGAATCCGACGTTGAAGAGGTAGTTTCCTATATCAAGAATATGAACACAGGCTTCGGCTACTCTGACGAGGTTGCAAATCAGATCGAGCGTGAAGCACAGAAATGCGACTCCGATGATAAGAAGGACAAGCGATCCGACGATGCGGGAATTTCCGGCGAGGACGCTATGCTTAAATCCGCAGTAGAGCTGGCAATCGAAAGCGGAAAGATCTCCACTTCTCTAATTCAGCGCAGACTTTCCCTGGGTTACGGTCGTGCGGCAAAGCTTATTGACCGAATGGAAGAGCTGGGTTACGTATCAGCACCCGACGGGCAGAAGCCACGTGAGGTTCTTATCACAAAGCAGGAATACATGGAAATGCGCCTCAAGGACGAGACCCCATTTGATGAGTAAATCCCCCCGTTCTCAAATAAATAGAATCAAGGAAATAACATCATGTCAAAATTTATAGTACTCGAAGGGCTTGACGGTTCCGGCAAGGGAACGCAGATCGAGCTTCTCAGAAAATATCTCACAGACAACGGCAAGCGGGTCGTGGTCATAGACTTCCCTGACTACGCCTCTGATGGATCAATGCTGGTGCGTATGTACCTTGACGGTAAGCTTGGAAAAAATCCCTCAGATACCAACGCATACGCCGCATCAATGTTCTTCGCCGCAGACCGCTACGTTAGCTACGTTACAGGCTGGCGGGAGGATTATCTCCGCGACGATACATATATAATCGCAAACCGCTACACCACCGCAAATGCGTATCATCAGCTTTCCAAAATGCCCAAGGAGGACTGGGACTCATTTCTCGCCTGGCTCTGGGATTTCGAATTTGGAAAGCTTGGACTCCCATCCCCCGACCGCGTTATCCTGCTGGATATGCCCGAATCCGTGTCTTCAGCTCTCGTGAGAAACCGCAGTGCGGAAACCGGACGCAAAATAGATATTCACGAAAAAGACGAGGAATATCTACTGTCCTGCCGACGTGCAGCAAACTATACAGCAGAAAAATGCAATTGGCGCGTTGTCAAGTGCGCCGGTGAAAATGATACTGTGCCTCGCAGCCGCGAATCCATTGCCGCAGATATCGTAAAAAACATCGAAGATCTGCTCTGATCCCACGGCTTGTCAAGTATCACAAGTTGGGAATAAATATTTCGTAGAAATTCAGCTTATTTTTTGTAATTTCTTTTAATATTTCTGTTTACAAAACAAAAATTATATGTTATAATATACGTTGGTCGCCCGTGTCTCGGTTTTCGGATCAAAGGTCTTTATGACGTTTCACCCGCCGTTTGCTGAGGCTTGGGGATTAAATAAATTTTTATAGGTGAAAGGAGCTACTACAATGCTCACAAAGGAAAAGAAGCAGGAAATTATCGAAACCTACAAGGTTCACGAGGGTGACACAGGTTCTCCCGAAGTTCAGATCGCTATTCTGACCTACAGAATCGAAACTCTCACCGAGCACCTCAAGGCTAACAAGAAGGACCACCACAGCCGTCGCGGCCTTAACAAGATGGTTGGTCACAGACGTAACCTTCTCGGCTACCTCAAGGACAACGATATCGAACGTTACCGCGCTATTATCGAAAAGCTCGGTCTCAGAAGATAAGTTTCCGCTTATCCGAAATCGCAACTGTTGTGTCGCGGCGGTAAATATTGCCGTCGCGGCATAATTATTTGCACAGAATTACCCATGTACCCATGCCCGCTTTGGATTAGCAGTTAAACAAAGGTCCGATATATATCAGGCAGTTGTTTAAGTGCTGAACCGGAGCGGTAAAATTTAAATTTAAAGAAAAAAGAAAGGTAAAAAACGAAATGTTCGAAAACTTCAAGACTTTTTCCTACAATTTCGCAGGCAGACCGCTTGTAATTGAAAGCGGCAAAATGGCTGGCCTTGCAAACGGCTCCGTTCTCGTAAGATACGGCGAAACAGCTATCCTCGCTTGCGCTACCGCATCCGAAAGACCTCGCGACGGTATCGACTTCCTTCCCCTGTCTATTGACTTCGAAGAAAGACTTTACGCAGTAGGCAGAATCCCCGGCTCTTACCTCAAGAGAGAAGGCAGACCCAGCGAAAAGGCGATCCTCACAGCTCGTGTGATCGACAGACCTATCCGTCCCCTTTTCCCCAAGGATCTCCGTAACGACGTTGCTATTTCCCTTCTCGTTCTCTCCGTTGACCACGACGCTTCCCCTGAAATCGCAGCTATGATCGGTGCGTCCATCGCCCTTTCTATCTCCGATATTCCGTGGAATGGTCCTATCGGCGGTGTGTTCGTAGGTCTCACAGAGGAAGAAGGCCTTATTATCAACCCCACAGCAGAACAGCGTGAACGCTCCATCCTCGAGCTTACCGTTGCAGGTACTGAAAAGAAGGTTGTAATGATCGAAGCAGGCGCTGCAGAAGTTCCGGACGACAAGATGTTCGAAGCTATCATGCTCGCTCATGAAGAAATCAAGAAGGTTTGCGCATTCATCGAAACAATCAAGGCTGAAATCGGCAAGCCCAAGTTCGAGTATCCCTCTGCTGAACTTGATCCTGTTCTCTTCGATGCAGTTTACGATTTCTGCGCTGAAGACGTAAAGGTTGCTCTCGACACAGACGATAAGAACATTCGCGATGCTCGCATGGCTCCTATCAAAGAGGCTGTTTACAACAAGTTCGACGAAGGCAAGGAAGAAATGCACGTTGTTCTTGACGAAGTTCTCTACAAGATCCAGAAGAAGATCGTTCGTCGTTGGCTTCTTGACGAGCAGAAGCGTGTTGACGGCAGAAAGATGGACCAGATCCGTCCTCTCGCTGCTGAAGTTCACCTCTTCAACCGTGACCACGGTTCCGGTATGTTCACAAGAGGTCAGACTCAGGTTCTCACAATCGCAACTCTCGGCTCTATCTCCGACGTTCAGATGCTCGACGGTATCTCCGAAGAAGAAACAAAGCGTTACATGCACCACTACAACATGCCCGGTTACTCCGTAGGTGAAGCTAAGGCTGTTAGAAGCCCCGGCCGCCGCGAGATCGGTCACGGTGCTCTTGCTGAACGTTCCCTCATTCCCGTACTTCCCTCCGTTGAAGAATTTCCCTACGCTATCCGTTGCGTATCCGAGGTTATTTCTTCCAACGGTTCTACATCACAGGCTTCCGTTTGCGGCTCTACCCTCGCTCTTATGGACGCAGGTGTTCCGATCAAGGCTCCCGTTGCAGGTATCTCCTGTGGTCTTATCACAGAAGGCGACCGTTGGATGACCATGATCGACATCCAGGGTCTTGAAGACTTCTATGGCGACATGGACTTCAAGGTAGCAGGTACTCACGCAGGTATCACATCCATTCAGATGGACCTTAAGATCGACGGTCTTACTCCCGAGATCATCAAGGAAGCTCTTGCTGTAACGCACAAGGGTCGTGACTACATCATCGACGAAGTTATCCTCAAGGCTATTCCCGCTCCTCGTGCAGAGGTTTCCGATTACGCTCCCAAGATGATCTCTATGAAGATTCCCGTAGACAAGATCGCTGAGGTTATCGGTAAGCAGGGTAAGGTTATCCAGGGTATCGTTGCTGACACAGGTGCTAAGGTTGACATCGAAGACGACGGTTCCGTATTCATTTCCGGTATCGAAAAGGCATCTATCGAGGCTGCAAAGAAGATCATCGAAGGCATCATCTTCGAGCCCGAAGTTGGCGCGATCTACGAAGGTGTTGTTACCAGAATCATTCCTATCGGCGCGTTTGTTGAATTCGCTCCCAAGAAGGAAGGTATGGTTCACATCTCCAAGCTTGACAAGAAGCGTACAGAAAAGGTTGAAGACGTTTGCAACGTTGGCGACAGAATCAAGGTTAAGTTCCTTGGTACTGACGAAAAGGGCAGACTCAACCTCTCCCGCAAGGACGCTCTTGACGACTAATCAAAAAAACAAAGCGGTATCACATAATGTGGTATCGCTTTTTTCTATACTGTTAATTTTATATTATATTTTTCCCTATTCCCTTGATTTAATCGGGGGGATATTCTATAATATTACTATAAACGCAAATAGATTTGTACATAATAAAGGAACGGTGTAAATTTTGAATAACCCTAATAATCACGAAACAAACAAGACACCCGGCGGAACCACTCCCGTAAGACAGAATCTTGCAGATAGAGCGGCTTCCACCTCTCCCCGCCCTACAGGAGCTAATCCCCAGGCGAGACGTCCCCTGACAAACGAAGAACGCAGACGTATGGAAGCGGCACGCCAGGCGGCTATGAGAAACGGCGGCGCTGTTGCTTCTGCTACAACACAGGCAAAGCCTCAGACTACCGCCCAGAGACCCCAGACGACTGCGACGAGACCGCAAGGAACAGCACAGAGACCCCAGGCCACCGTGCAGAAGACTCAAGCTACTGTTCAAAGGCCCCAGTCTGCACAAAAGCCTGTTACACAGACGCAAAAGCCTCGTCCCACAGCAGCACCCGTGAAATCCACACCGGTGCAGGAGAGTTCTCTGTATCGCAAGTTCACCGCTGACGAGGAAGAGATCTTTGAAATCTATGAAGACGAAGAATATTCCCGTGATTATCAGAACAACGAACCTCGCAGAAATAATACAACTTCCAAAAAGCGCAAGAGAGCGAAGATCAACTGGGGTATTATAATTTTTGCGGTGATCCTTGTCGGCGTTGTTGCCTTCTCGATCCGCTACTTGAATAATAATCCTCACACCCCGGGTCCTGAAATGCCCAACCTCGGTGAGACAGATGGCGAAGTACTCCCGCCCGATACAAGTGAGACTCCCGACACCGACGATATTACCGCAACAGAGCCTCCGGAAACCGAGCCCCCTGTTACACTTCCCTCTCACTTTACAGTTACCGTGCCTCACACCGACCTTGACGTTGGTAATCAGATCCTTGTTAACTACGCTCATCCCTATGCGAGAGTTGATACAGTGAACCTTACAAATGTTCGCGCAAACAAGGACAGCGATCTTCAGGTTTCCTCAATTAACGACGCTCTTGCTCCCTCTGCTTTTGCGGCACTTGACAAAATGACCGCCGATATGCGCGAAGCAGGTTGCGGCGACTGGCTCCTTCTCACAAGCGGATATCGCGACACCACCGAGCAGCAGCAGATCTGGGACAGAAATCTCGCTCAGAGCGGTGAAGAATATACAAGAATGTACGTTGCAACTCCCGGTCACAGCGAGCACCACACAGGTCTTGCAGCGGACCTCAGCTTCTTCACATACGATTACGCGTCAATTCCCGTTGCTGACCACGATTTCGGTCCTTGGCTCTGGAACAACTGCGCTGACTACGGATTCATCCTCCGTTACCAGGCAGACAAGACCGAGCTTACACATACCGCTTACGAAGCATGGCACTTCAGATATATCGGCGTTCCTCACGCTTATGCGGTAAACGCTCTTGACTACTGCTATGAAGAATACATAGACTACATCCGCGGATACACAGCTACAACCAAGCTGTTCCACGTTAAATCTGACAGAACCACCGCTGCCGTAGCTGCAGAAGATGCAAACCAGGTTAAAGACGGTTGGCTTATCTACTACGTTCCCGCCGGCGAAGGTGAAACCACAGATATTCTCTTCCCCTTTGAAGAAGGAAGCGTAGAGTATGAGATCTCCGGCAACAATGCCGACGGCTTTATCGTAACAATTACACCCAAATCCAACACATAATATTTACTATTGCTCTTAATATAATTCAATTAACATTTTACCTCTTTTCAAATTCCCGTCACATTGAGGTTTTACAATATGAGCATAGACTGAAATACAATCAAAACGGAATACAGAAAGGTAATGTTATGAACGAATTTGACAACAACAATAATAACAATCAGTTTGATAGCGACCTTAATGACTATATCAATAAAGATGAAGAGCCAAAGAGACCCGAGCCTGAAGCCCCTGTAAACGAGCCTCCGAAGGTTCAGGAACAGTACCGCCAGTACCGTCCCGAACCCCAGCAGAATGGGGGATACTACGGAAACGGATATCCCTATTACACCTACAATGCTCCCAACAATTCCTACGGTGCGCCTTACGGTCAGGGTATTTCCTACACCCCCGAAGCACCAAAGAAGAAAAAGAAGGAGAAGAAAGGAATCTCCGCAGGTGCTGTTGCTGCACTTTGCTGCATTACAATTCTCCTCTCTACTGCGGGCGGATTCGTTGGCACCTACTTTGCAGGAAAGATCACAGGCGACAGACAGCCCGGAATCTCTAATATTGTTGGCTCGGACAACATTTCAATGGACACTCCGGTTGTGATCTACCGTGACGTTGATGACGTTCAGACATCCGTTGACAAAGCGGACGGAGAGACACTCAGCTTCAGCTCCGTTGCGGCTCTTGTTAAGGACTCGGTCGTTGAGATCACAACAGAGTATAACGTTCAAAGCACGTGGTACAACTATGTTACCCAGGGCGCGGGCAGCGGTGTGATTATTTCTGAAAATGGATACATCGTTACAAATGCACACGTTATCACCGGTGAAACAAGTGCTGTAGCCGATAACATCCTGGTTCGCCTTACAACAGGTGAGGAATTTACAGCTACTGTTATCGGATATGACACCGATGCAGATATCGCGATCATCAAAATCGACGCTACCGGCCTCTCTGCCGCAGTTTGCGGTGATAGCGACACTCTGGTAGTAGGTGAGGAACTTGTAGTCGTTGGTAATCCTCTCGGCGAGCTTGGCGGTACTGTTACAAACGGTATCGTAAGTGCAACCGAGCGCGAGATCTCCGTTAACGGAGTTAAAATGCAACTGGTTCAGACAAATGCCGCAGTAAGCCCCGGTAATTCCGGCGGTGGTATGTTCAACATGGAGGGCAAGCTCGTTGGTATCATTAATGCAAAATCCAGCGGCACCGGCGTTGAAGGACTTGGCTTCGCTATTCCTATTAACGACGCCCTCAGCGTAACTGAGCAGCTTATGCAGTACGGTTATGTTCGCGGCAAGACATACATCGGCGTTGGATTTGAAGTGGTTTCTTCTTCTAACAACTTTTATTTCTTCTATGGAATCAAGCCCGGTGTATATGTTACCTCCCTTGTTGAAGGATACAATGACACGGTTCTCCGCGCAGGCGACAGAGTGGTTGCAATTGACGGCAAAACCATTTCCACAGTAGAAGAGATCAAAGGAATTGTTACAGCATCTTCTGTGGGGGATGTGCTGAAATTCCAGATCGAGCGCGAAGGCAAGCTTATTGAGGTTGAAGTCACCTGCTATGAAAAGGTGCCCGAAAAAGCAAGCGAAAACGTAAAATTCGATAGTTGATTTTGAAAATACACGCAAGGAGGGGATACTTAAAGTTCCCTCTTTTGCGTTTTGAGACTTATGATAAGGAGGCTTATATGTATAACATTCTTATTGTTGACGATGAAGAAATGATCCGCAGGCTTATTGCCAAATATGCCATCTATGAAGGTCACACGGTAAGTGAGGCCGGCGACGGCATGGAAGCGGTTGATCTTTGCAAAAAGGAAAATTTCGACATAATGATAATTGACATAATGATGCCGGAGCTTGACGGTTTTTCCGCCTGTCGCGAAATCAGAAAGTTCTCCGATATTCCGATAATTATGCTTTCTGCCAGAGGCGAAGAGTACGACCGCATAAACGGATTTGAACTGGGAATTGACGACTACGTTGTGAAGCCCTTTTCTCCCAAAGAGCTCATGCTCCGCGTCAATGCGGTTATGAAAAGATACAACTCCGATTCTACAGGTAAGTCTGACAAGGTTACCGCTTCAGCAAACGAGATCATAGAGCTTGCTGACGGCGGACTGCGTGCAGATATTTCTGCCAGAATCGTGTACGTTGACGGGAAGCGTGCGGATATGACTCCTAAGGAGTATGATCTGTTCTTCTATATGCTCAAAAACAAAAATATCGCCTTGACTCGCGAGAAACTTATATGCGAGGTGTGGGGCTACGATTATTTCGGCGACGACCGTACCCTTGATACCCATATCAAACTTCTTCGCAAGAGTCTTGGCAAATATTCTGACTATATCGTTACTTTGAGGGGAGTTGGCTACCGTTTTGATGCAGAAAAATAAAAGAAGCAAAAATCCCCGCCATCCTAGCCTTACAGGCAAAATGATTCTTTCATTTGCAATGTTTGGAATTGCCGTGCTTTTAATACTTTGGCTGTTTCAAACGGTACTGCTTGACGACATTTATATGCACCTAAAGCAACGGTCCCTGACTAAATGCGCCCGAGAGGTAACAGAATCCGTTGACGGCAGCCTTAACCGTGTGCAACTTGATCAGATCTCCTCAGAAGCCGCAAAGAAATACGGGATCTGCATTTCTGCCTACAGCATAACTTCGTCAAACGGCAGAAAAATGGGTGAGGCAATCCTCGACAAGCACATCAACTCCTTCTGCTTTATTCATAATATGAAAGGCGAAAGTCTTTTGAACAAGCTGTATTTAGCAGCGGTCCAAAACGGAGGAACATATAAAGAAAGCTTTTCCATTTCATCTTTGTTCGGTAAAAATCAAGGTGACAGTAATACAGGTGAGAACGTAATTTACTGCAATCTGGTTCCACTGGAGGATAAAGAGGTTCTTCTCGTATTTAATGCGGAGCTGATGCCCTTGACCTCAACGGTCGACACCATCCGTGCCCAGCTTGTGATAATCAGTGTTATCATACTTGCTGTGGCTGTTGTTATGGCGATAATTTTCTCTGTGAGAATATCCCGACCTATACGCGAAATGAGCGAGGAAGCCACAAAGCTGGCGGTGGGTAATTACAACGTTAATTTTGACGGCGGCAACTGTAAGGAAACCGCCAATCTTTCCGCTACCCTGAACCGTGCAGCTTATGAACTGTCCAAGCTTGACAGAATGCAGAAGGATCTTATCGCAAACGTTTCTCACGATCTCCGCACCCCCCTTACTATGATCGCCGGATACACAGAGGCTATGCGGGATCTTCCGGGAGAGGCAACGCCGGAGAACATGCAGATCGTCATTGACGAGACCGCTCGACTTACTTCTCTCGTTAACGATATGCTTGAAGTCAGCAAGTATCAAAACACATCGCAGGTTCTGAAGATCACAAAATTCAACTTAACAGAAGTGCTCCGCACCACTCTCGAAAGGTACTCAAAGCTTAAAGAGCGTGACGGATACAAAATAATTTGCGAAGCTGACTGTGATGTTTACGTTGAAGCTGACGAAAATCGCATTTTGCAGGTTCTATATAATCTTATCAACAATGCGGTAAACTATACAGGCGAGGACAAGACGGTTATTATCCGTCAGACCGTATCCGTAAGTGAAGGCAAAAAACAAGTACTCATCGAGGTCATCGACAGCGGTCGCGGAATCAGCGAAGATGAGCTTCCTCTTGTGTGGGAAAGATATTACAAGGTTCACGATTTCCACAAGAGAGCTGACATGGGTACGGGCCTTGGGCTTTCCATTGTCAAGAACATTCTCCTGCTTCACCGCTCTGAATTCGGAGTAAACAGCAAGGTAGGACATGGAAGCTGCTTCTGGTTCAAGCTGGACGTGGCAGAGTAAAAAAACCGGAGGTTTTATCCTCCGATTTTTTTATTTTGTTTCAGCATTTCTGCACATAAGGAGCCAAGCATTTTTGCCGTGCCAGTGGATGTTGTTTGCATTAGCACTTACGTCAAGGTTAAGGTGCGGGTTCTTGATGGTCGTAACTCTGTCACCGCTTTCTACCGCGATCGGGCAGTTCGGGCATGGTGCATCTCTGCCCATAAACACCTTGTAACACTTTTGACCGGGTTCCGCACTTGGCACAAGCTCACGTGCTCTGCGGTTGAGGAACTTAAGCTCGTACGTCTCAGGCTCTACAATGTAGGTCCAGCTGTACTGGCTGTTGAGCACGTTCTGAATATCCTCGAACGTTCTGGTGTTTTCCTCTTTACCTCTTTGCTTCAGCAGGAACAAAGATATGGTCTGGCTCAGAAGCACGAGAATATCAATCTGCTCCTTTGTCCAAAGTCTTGCTGAATTGTTGTCGTCAAATCCAACGTAACCTCGGAACTCGCCGTTATCAAGAATAGCACACTGAAGCATTGAGCAAATATTCTGGGGACCGAGAATGTCCTGCAGATGCTGTGCAAGCTTGGTTACGTCAGGCACATAGAAAATTCCGTCTTCATCGAACAGATCCTGGTATCCGGGAATGTCCGTAATGTAGCTGACGTTCTGCAAATTGTCCTTCTCGCTACTGATTCCGACATTACACCACTCAAACGTGTTACTGCACTCGGTGTTATCTGCGTTGTTTTCAAATATATACACGCGGCTTACGTTAAGCTGGCGTCCAACTATTTCTATAAGGGAGTTGATGGTTCCCTCGAAGTCTCCGGACTCGTAAAGACGGTTGAACACGTAATGAGAAAGGTTGTTCCCCGCAAGTCCCAGATCTCTGTCCGAGTCGATCCGGCGGTTAACCATAGTCGCAATAACGTTGCCTGATACGCTTGAATCATAAATAGCGTAGCGGTTCTTGCCCATCTGCTTTGCGTGATACAATGCACGGTCAGCGTTCTGGAGCAGTACCTTATACGACTCGCCGTGATAAGGCGCAAGAGAAACGCCAACGGAACAAGTGAAATCGTTTTTTTTCAGGTATTCCCTGCAAATGCTCTGGATCATGCCGATAAGAGCCGCACATCTGTTTTCCACAAGACTCCTGTCGGGAATATTGTTCATAAACACAAGGAACTCGTCGCCGCCGATTCTTGCAGTCACATCAGTGCCGCGGAACATCCACGAGATCTCAGACGCAACTCTCATAAGGATCGTGTCACCGTACAGATGTCCGTACTGCTTGTTGATCTCCTTGAAGTTGTCAAGGTCAATTATGAGCAGCGCAGACAGGGATGATCTACCGGTTTCGAGGCGCACGTCGATCTGTCTCTTGGCCGCCTCGCTGTTGAGAAGCTTGGTAAGAGGATCGCGGTCTGCATTGTCATCAATAGATGAGAACAGGCTTCTTTCGTTGTCCACGCAGATCACAGAACCTATCATGCCGATAACAGCGCCCTCTCTGTTAAAGCGGGTAGCAACGCGTACACGGAACCAGCTGTATTTTCTGGTAGCATTGGCGATACGCACGTTGAACTCTGTGAATTTGCCGCCTCTTTTTAGGGCTTCGATCTCTTTTCTGAAAATAGCAATATCGTCCGGGTGAAGGAGCGCAAGATCGGTCACCTTTGTTGTGTTACCGTTTCGTTCAGTTCCGCGGAAGATGATCTTATCGTCCTTGATGTCCAAGAGGAACATAGCGTCTCCTGCCTGCTCCACAACCAGTCGGTAGAACTGCTGGAATGATACCAGGTCAGAATTACCTGATTTTGCAGCAGTTGAATCAAACAATGCTCCGTTTATATATTCAAGTCCGTCATCACCCGTGGACAGTTTTCCCTTGAGAAGAAGCCATACCACACCGCTGTTCTTGTTATACACAGGAAGCTCCAAGGTAACGTCCACACCAATCTCAAGCTGCTCCTTGAGTCTTCCTGCAGCTTCGTCGAATTCAACCGGGATAATCAGCTCTGCAAGGCGGTTGCGGTGCAGCTCGCGCATCTCCTCCGTGGTATACCCGAGAAGCTCGCAAATACCATCTGTACTTCCGGCAAGGGTAAGCCATCTGTCGTTAAGTATGGAAACTGGAATTCCGCCACCTATTGCTTCGGGTTGAAGGGCACTTCCGCCCTGACTGCTTATACCAGCACTACCGCCCGATTCACCGGCTGGTTCCCATATTAGCAGTGCCCGTCTGTTCTTTGAGGAATCGTTAACACGCAGCGCTGTCACGTTATAGTAGGAATATGTACCGTCAGCGCCCTTGATGCGGTATCTGCGTGACTTTTTCCTCATTTCCGAGTCAAAGAACTCCTGAAGATATGCGTCCATTCCCTCAGCAACCATCTCTCGGTCGTCGGGGTAAACCACCTCATTCGCCAGAAGCTCTCTTGCCTTATCCAAATTAACCGCACGGTTAAGAATAGTAAGCTCCGGGTTGGGATTATACACCACGTGGAACAACTGACTGTCAAGATCTATTTCCACAACAGTTGCGTTCATATGATGCAATAGTACCTGGTACTTTGAAAGTGCGTTTTGTACAGCATTTTCCTCCGCTCTGCTGGGTGGTTCAAGAGGAATGGTTATTGAATCAGACGCGGGAGAATATCCGTCCGAATACTTGTTAGCCAAAGCCTCAAACTGGCCTGCTACAAGCTTGAAGCATTCAATAAGCTTGGGAGAGAATACTCCGCAGTCACCGCGCAAAATCATATTTGCCGCGTCCGTGCAGGAGTAGGCCTTTTTGTATACTCTTTCCGTGGTCAATGCGTCATAAACGTCGGCAAGTCCCACCACCTGGGCACAGATAGGTATATCGTCTCCTGCCAAACCGTCGGGATAACCCCGTCCGTCCCAGCGCTCGTGGTGATAACGGCAGATATTATATGCATATCGCATATACATATCATTGCCCATTGTTTCAACCCGCTGGAGAAGCCCGCATCCTGCTGTTGTGTGGGTCTTCATTATATCAAATTCTTCTCCGGTCAGCTTGCCGGCCTTGTTGAGAATTGAGTCGGAAATAGTGATCTTCCCAATATCGTGGAGAGAAGCAGCACTTGAAATAATGCTGATAGTTTCCTCTGTCAACCCGTACTCCGGGCAGCTACCTGCCACAGCCTCAAGCAAGATCTGCGTAAACCTGCGGATTCTCAAAATATGCTGGGCTGACTCCATGCTACGGCTTTCAATAATCGAAATAAGTGCGTCAACCATAACCTCGCTGGAGTGCATAAGAGCATCCTCCTGCTCTTTCACGAGGTTTCTGAGATTCCATTTATGAGAATGAAGTGTAATGAGATTTGATACTCTCTTGCTTACGATTTCGGGATAGAATGGGTATGAGATCGTGTCGCCGGCACCATATTCGAAAGCAAAATACTCACTACGTGCATCTTGCTCGTCTATTACAGCAATAAGCGGAACGTCGCCGAAAACATCCTGCTTTCTTGTAAGGTCAGACTCCTTTGAAAGCAGCTCAATGCTGATAATTACGGCTACGATTGATTCACAATTCAGTTTGCCAAGAAAATCTGCCTGCTCGAAATTTCTGGCCTCGAGAATATTGTATTTTTCTTCAAATATTCTGCGTAGCTCATCCCGCTTCTCGGCAGAACCGTCAACAAGCAAAATAGTGTCGCGAATTTTTATCGACATATTTGTTACTTCCTTCTTCGTAAATTGTGATTGTGCAGTGGATCACGGTCCTTGATATTTACGCATAAATACCATTCGTATATTTAAACAAATACCCAATTTTATTATACTTTATTTTATTTTTGATGTCAATAGACTATCAGTCGAATAATGGATATATATACAGTGTTTGTTGTGATAATTAACATATTACGTATTGACATTACAGGGTTTTATGTGTAAAATATAATATGTAGTATTGTGGCAAAAAATATAATGGAGGTGGTAAAAAATGGAAGAAACATCTGTAAAAGTATGTCTTTTCGGAGATCTTTCCGTTTCACTTGGAAATAACACTGTCACCTGCTCCGGCACCCGTTCAAAAAAGGTGTGGGATCTCCTTGCCTATTTGTTCTATCACCGCGGCAGAAGTGTAACAAGTGACGAGATCACCTCCCTTCTTTGGAGTAACACAGGCGAATCTCCTAAAAACGCAATGAAAACAGCTCTTCACCGGGCACGTTCCCTCCTTGACTCTCTTTCCGACGGTCTTGGTCACAAAGTCATTCTGTTCAAGGACGGGGGATATTCTCTTAGCCCGGATGTAAAAATCACAGTTGACGTGGAAGAGTTTGACAGCCTGCTCCGCTCTGCACGGGACGCAAGCCCGGATGAGGCAACCGATATCTACCTACGTGCTATCTCCATTTACACGGGAGACTTTGCAAATATTCTTTCATCTGAATCATGGGTGATCCCTATTTCGGCATATTACCACAATCTCTATGTTATAACAGTTGAAAAAATCGTTCCAAAGCTTGAAGAAGCAAAGCGGTTCAAGGAAGGTGTTGATATTGCAAAAGCAGCACTTCGTGTTGATCCATATCACGAACACTTCTATCAGCTTCTTATGAGATGCCTCTTGCAGACCGGCGCACGGGACGAGGTAGTAACGGTTTACGAGGAAATGAGCAAGTTGCTTCTCTCCACATTTGGTGTTATGCCCGATAAGGAAAGCCGCAGTCTCTACAGAGAGGCTTTAAAAACCGTAAACATCAGCACCGTTTCCCCGGATGCAGTAAAAGAACAGCTTACGGAAATCGGGAATATCTCCGGCGCCCTCCTTTGCGACTACGATTTCTTTAGAATGATGTATCAAGCAAAAGCAAGAATGATTGCTCGCACAGGGGATGCAATACATATCGCTCTTCTGACTCTGCAAAGCAGGACTAAATCTGATATTGCGCAAAAGAGCATTGAGATTGCTATGGATAATCTGGAAAAGCACCTGTGCGCCTCTCTCCGCAAAGGGGATCTGATCTCACGTTGCAGCGTATCACAGTTTGTGATCATGCTTCCACAGGCAAATTACGAAAACAGTTGTGCTGTTTGTCAGAGATTTATCGATTCATTTGAGAAAAAATACTCGCACTCCCCTCTCAAAATCAACTATTTTGTTCATTCGGTTACACCGTCAACGGATAATTAACACTTATAAACATTTCAAGAAAGGGGTACGATATGCGATTCACCTTACGCAAAACAATAGCTTTGCTTGGTTTGGCAGCCCTTTTGTCAAGCTGTGGTGACGCGCGCATACCTGATGACACCCTCCCCCGTGACACAGAGCCGCCAGCGATAACCGAAGCTGATGCAACAGTTCCGGCAACAGAGTCGACAGTTACGACCCCACCCGAGACCGAGGTGCAGGTAACAATTCCACCCGAAACAGAAGCGCCTATTACAACTGCACCGGAGACCGAATCACCCGCTACTCTTCCCCCGGAAACAGAGGCTCCCATAACAGCCCCACCGGAAACCATACCACCGGAGACGGAGATTCCGGGCTTTACTGAAATCGCAACCATAAACCCCGGCGAAATCGAAAACGAGGCTGACGCAATAAAGGATTCCCCTGCCATTGTAATACAGATTCCGGAGCTGCTCCAAGCCACCGCCCCCGGGCACGCAGAAAAAGACAGCGGCAGCGCGGTGATCGACTACTCAAACGTTACAGACGGTTACGTAACCGTGAAATATAAGCATAAAACCGGCACGCGAATCAAGGTGCAGATCAAGGGTCCGAAAACCACCTATACATATAACCTTAAACCTGAGGAATTAACGGTCTTCCCTCTCTCCGAAGGAAACGGAAAATACACCGTATCGGTTTACGAAAACGTGACCGGCACGAAATACGCCACCGTTATATCAGCCTCATTTAATGCTAATTTGAAAAATGAGTTCGGGCCGTTCCTCTACCCCAACCAGTACGTTGACTACTCCCACGCACCAAATTCCGTAAACAAGGCATACGAGCTTACTGCAGGCTTGACCGACCCTCTCCAAATGGTAGCGGCAATATATGATTATGTTGTTGACAATCTAACCTACGACAAAGAGAAGGCGGCTACGGTAAAAAGCGGTTACTTGCCGGAGTTAGACAAGGTGCTGGAAACAAAAACAGGCATTTGCTTTGACTACGCAGCGCTGATGACCGGTATGCTACGAAGCCTCGGCATCCCCTGCAAGCTGGTTGTTGGGTATGCAGGTGATGCTTATCACGCCTGGATCAACGTGTGGTCAGAAAGCGAAGGCTGGATCGACGGAGCCATATTCTTTAACGGCACGTCCTGGCAGAGAATGGACCCCACCTTTGCCTCCTCCGCTCACCGTAGTCAAGGTATTATGGAATACATCGGTGACGGCAAAAATTACACCGAAAAATATCTTTACTAAAAAAATGACAGAGTAATATACATAAGCAAAAGAGTTCAGTGTTTCTGTCAGAAAATCTGTGAGAAAACGAGCTTCTTGATCTTTTGACAGCTCGTTTTTTTGCCCGGAGATAATTTATGAAAAAACAAATCCTCTCATATTCAGACATATCCGCCGTTTGCCTTGAGCTATCCCTGTTTATTCACGCAGGGGCAGACCCAAGCGCCGCTCTGATCATGCTGGCTGAAGAAACAAAAGCCCACTCTATGAAGTCAGCCCTTTCCGAAATGGCTAAAAAAATTGACGAAGGCTCCCCTTTGTCTGCCGCAATCAAAGAATCGGGACTGTTCCCCGACGACGTGCACAAAATGCTTGTAATCGGAGAGAAAACAGGCCGAAGCGAGGATGTGCTTCGCTCCCTTTCGGCTTATTACGATCACAAGGACACCGCGGACCGTGAGCTTCGAGCCGCCCTTTTGTACCCGTCTATCCTTATGGCAGTAATGCTTTCGGTGATCGTTGTTCTGCTTACTAAGGTTTTGCCTATATTCAGCGATGTTTACGCATCCTTGGGTGGGCAAATGACCGGTGTTGCGGGAGGACTCCTCCGATTCGGTCAGGTTCTTGATTCTGTTCTGCCCGGGATTTGTGTGTTTATTGGAATCGTCGCACTTATAATAATTGTCTTCGCTTCTTCCCAGGGATTCCGCAAAATAGTAAGTGATGCTTTTGATAAAATGGGGCAAAACAACGGAATCAGAAAGAAAACTGCCGCTGCAAAATTTGCCCAAGCACTTTCAATGTGTCTCCACAGCGGACTTACCCCTGCAGATGCCCTGGATATTGCCTCCGAGCTTTTGCCGGGTACGGTTCAGGCTGAAGAATGCAAAAAAATGATGGAGAACGGTCTCTCCCTTGCTGATGCACTCCATGAATCCGGGCTTTTACCTGCTGCCGAATGCAGACTTCTCGCCATAGGCTTCAAAAGCGGAAACAGCGAGGCAGTGGCTGATGAAATCACCCGTCGACTTGACAAGGACGCAAAAGAGGCTGTATCTCGACGCACAGGAATGATCGAGCCTGCTATGGTGATAATCACCTCTGTTCTTATAGGATTGATCCTTCTGACAGTTATGCTTCCGCTCACCCACATTATGTCTTCTATAGGATAATCAGACGACTTATGAAACAAAAATTCAAGCTAAATTTTCTGTGGCCGGTTTTGTTCTTTGCCATAATCGCCGCAGTCATAGTCTCATTTGCACTTGCAATGGACGATCTGGCGGATAATCAGAATGAAGAACACAGGCTCCGTCTTGAGGAATCTGTCAGATTAGCCGCCGTTTCTTGCTATGCAAACGAGGGAAAATATCCGAAGGACCTTGATTATCTGGTGGAACACTACGGAATTCAGATAGACACCGATCGCTATACCGTTTATTATGAAGTGTTCGCGGAAAATCTGATGCCCGAAATTACGGTGGTGGAACAAAATGACTAACCATTCATCAAAACGAAATCTCATTGGACTTGTTCCGATTCTGCTGTTTGTGATCCTGGCGGCATCTGTTCTGTCGATCCTTTTGAGTAGCGCTGACACCTACGCTTCCATTACGGAAAGAGGCAATTCCACCTACACCACGCGCACCGCTGCCCAGTATATTTCAACCAAGCTCCATCAATCAGATGGAGTAGTCGGTGTTGAGATCTTCGGTCAGGATACTGCTGTGACTATTACGGAAACCATAAATAATCAGGAATATATTACCCGAATCTACTGCTACGAGGGATATCTGTATGAGCTGTTTTCTAATGCCCTTGCGGATATGTCTCCGGAGGACGGCGAAAAGCTTTTGCCAATGGACTCCATGACCGCCACCGTTGACAATGGGCTTCTGACAATTGATATTGCGGGGCAAAGGATTGTTTTTGCCATACGCGCAAATAAGGAGGGGTGAACATGAAGAATAAATCCCCCCTCCAAATGATTGAATTCGTTATAATGCTTTTGGTGTTTGCGGTGCTGTCCGCGCTGTGCCTTCGCACTTTCTTCTACGCAAATGGAATCTCAACGAAAACCGCCCTACGAGATGAGGCGATAATTGAAGCCCAAAACACAGCGGAGCTTCTCTCTTATCACAAGGGAGACTTTTCAGCCGGGGAAATTGATGCGACTGCCTTGACTGACGGCCACTGGCAGATTGAACACGAAAATTTCACCATTGATATTGTAGCGACAGAGTCAGGCTCTCCCCTCCTTGCTGTTTACACAATAACCGCCACGGATAATAGCGGAGAAATACTGGCCGAGTTCCCTGTGTCCTGGCAGAAGGAGGTCGCAAAATGAAAAAAGAACGACGATCCTTCCCTCTCATCGGCGCCAGTTCTCTGATCGTGATCTTTGCGGTAGTGTGCCTTACCGTGTTTGCAATGCTTTCGCTAAACACTACCCTGGCAGGTGAGCGACTTTCGCAGAAAAATGCTGACTCTACCGTGGAATATTACAAAGCCGAGGCGGCTGCACAGGAGATCCTCGCGAAAATCCGTGCCGATGAAACACCCTCCGAAGTGCAGCGCGCAGGCAACGTATATACATACTCCTGCAAGGTATCTGAGGGCAAAGAATTATTCGTAAACGTTACTGTGAACAGTGCAGATGACTACAATATCAATATCTGGCAAGTTCGCTGGACTGACGACTGGACTCCCGACGACAGCATCAACGTCTGGGACGGAAACTAAACCATTAACAGAGGTAAAACATATGACTGAAGTAACCGAATATCTCCGTTTAGCTGTAGAAAACGGCGCTGCTGATATTTTCTTTGTGGCAGGAAGTCCTGCAAGCCAGAGGCTCAACCGACGTTTATCTCCGCTTCTTGAGGACAAGCTTTTGCCGGCAGATACCGAGCGGCTCATATCCGAGCTGTACTCTCTTGCGAAAAGGCCAATGGACGCATACACAAAGAACGGCGACGATGATTTCTCTTTTGCAATTCCGGGTCTCGCCCGTTTCAGAGTCAGCACTTACCGCCAGAGAGGCTCCCTTGCTGCGGTGATCAGAGTGGTAGCCTTTAATATCCCCGACTGGCAGGAGCTTGGTATTCCCCAGGCAGTTATGGATCTTTCCGAAGTTACAAGCGGCCTGGTTTTGTTTACGGGTACTGCCGGAAGCGGTAAATCCACTACCCAGGCTTGTCTTATTGACAGGATCAACAAAACCCGCGACTGCCACATTATCACACTTGAAGATCCCATTGAATTCCTCCACCGAAACGCAAAAAGCATTGTGAGCCAACGTGAGATCGCAATTGACACTACTGATTATCTTTCGGCTCTCAGAGCATGTCTCCGTCAGGCACCCGACGTTATTCTCCTTGGTGAGATGCGTGATGCGGAAACAATCCGTACTGCTATGACTGCCGCCGAAACAGGTCACACCGTGATCGCAACACTCCACACCAAGGGTACGGTGAACAGCATTGACCGTGTTGTTGACGCATTCCCTGCCGAGCAGCAAGGACAGATCCGTATTCAGCTTGCGTCGGTCCTTAACACCGTAGTTTCCCAACAGCTTGTTCCATCTGTAGACGGCGGTCTCATTTCTGCATTCGAAATTATGACCTCAAACAACGCTGTAAAGAATCTGATTCGCGACGGCAAAACCCACCAGCTTCCTGCAACCATTGCTTCATCAAGCGGAGACGGTATGCTCTCAATGGATCAGTCACTTCTGGATCTTTACGCCGGTGGAAAGATCACAAAAGAAACCGCCATTCAATATGCTGACAATCCCGAGCAGATAAAACGCAGACTTCAATAAAAAACAGCCGAGATACCCAAATGGGTGCCTCGGCATTTTATTATTCTTCATTTGCGAAGTAAGCACAGTGTTTTCCATGGTTCTTTGCGCGGTACATTGCCCGGTCTGCTTTCTCAAAAAGCTCGTCTACGGTATATCCGTCAACACCGTAAATACTTATTCCTATACTTCCGGAAACGTCAAGTGCACTAAGCTCACTGCATACATTTTTTAGGGAACCCACCAACGTTTCGGACTTGTCTCTTACTATATCTGCGCCGGAGATGTTCTTCATGAGTACCATAAACTCATCTCCCCCCACGCGTCCCACGAGATCGCTTTCGCGGAAGCATTCACGAATAGCTGCGGCAAATCTGGCAATGAACACGTCTCCCGCCTGGTGGCCGTATGTATCGTTGACTCTCTTGAAATTGTCAGCATCAATAACGAACAGGGCGTGCAAGTCTCCCTCACCGCTCTTGTCAAGGAAAGCCTTGGCGTATTTAAGCACAGCCGCTCGATTGAACAGACCTGTCATATCGTCTCTTTCCGCTGCCCACACAAGATTTCTCTCGTTCTCCTTCTGGGAGTGAATGTCACGCACGATAAGCATGGCGCACATATGGCTGTTTGATGGGTCTACCATGAACCTGATCTCGTCACGCACCCAGCGGTGTGATCCGTCTGAGAACCTGCGGACATATTCCAAGGTGAAGTCCCGCTTGCCGTTTGCGTAAATATCTCTCAAGGAATCTTTGGAGAAATATCTGTAGAATGCGTATGCAGGGTCTTTTCTGTCTACAACGTTGCTGTACGCCGCCTGAATAAGTGCATCTATGTTTTCGTGGGCATCAAGGGAGTAACCGTCGATGGTCTGGAGACGCTCCGTAATAACGCGCCAAGTGTTAATATCAATAAATGCAGCAAAGTATGTGTCATCCGGTAAATCAAACAAATACTCTATCTCCGCCTGGTGATTCTGGTTTGCAAGATACTCGCGTGTTATATCACGGCTTACACCTGCAATACCAATGGGTTTTCCCTCTGCATCCTTAAGAACGTACTTGGATGTGGAGCCGTATCTGGGTTGTCCGTTTTCATCGGGTAAGGGTTCGATATAGTCAAGTCTGTCCTCTCCTGTTGCCAGAAGCTTCGCATCGTCCGCAACATAACGTCTTGCAAGATTCTTGTCCTCAAATATATCATAGTCAGAGTGACCGATTATTTCTTCTCTGACATTCTTCCCTACCAGCTTAGTAAAGGGTACGCTCGCCGCCTGATACACGTGGTTAATGTCCTTCACAAACACCATAGAGGGTGTATCGTCAAGGATCGCCTGAAATGCAGTAAGAAGCAGTCTGGTATTTTTGCCCTCTTTCAGTATTTCATCAATGTTTTTCATTAATTCACCTCAGTACCAATCGAAATACTCATCTATCATTATAATTATATTTTACAACCAAAAGTAATTTTCGTCAAGTAAATAATGCAATAAAAAAATAAGCCCGAGGTTGTTCCCCGAGCTTTTTCTTAATTATGACACTTCGTCTGCTGTGTAGATTCCGCTCTGTACGCAGTGGACCACCCAGCGGAAACGGCTGTCGCCACTCTGACTGCAGGTGGACAGGGTAAGAAGCTTATCGCCATCTTCAGCCGAGGGTTTTATCCCTGCGTCAACCACAGATCTGCTGATGCAGAAATCTATGAGTGCCTGCTGCCCTTCTGTGTCATTTAATCCAAGTCGCCAGCTGGGTCCCTTTGCTTCTGCGTTATAGGCAGAAAAAACATCATATTTCAGCACACATCCGTCAATGAGAATGTAAACCGAGGGATGTTCTGCCAGAAATTCGGGATTATCGTATTTTTTCAGCGCGTTAAACATTGCGTCAATATACATACGGTGACCGTATATTATTGAGTGAAAATCACCGAAATCAGCTGATGAACGATAGTCCAGATATATCGATCCTACGCGGTTTTTCATTCCCTCCCATGAATAGTCCAGGTAATAAGAATTATCCTTTCCCTGGATCAAAGGGTACGAGATCGAGGTCCCGGGAATGCAGATCCATCCAATAACGTCAGGGTTTACTTTTCGCAGAGCCGCCACATCGGTTAGGAGAAGCTCAGCAGCAAACCCGTCAACCGGGATCTCAGGCTCATCTTCTACAGGTATTTCCGTTTCAGCGGTTTCATCCGGGATGATCGTTTGGGGAAGCTGTAGAATTGGGGTTGCGGGAATGTCCGTATCAAAAGCCACTGCTTCAGTTTTGGATGTGGTCACCTGAGGAGTTGACTTCGCTTCCGAGACTCCAAACTCGGGGGTATGAGCGATCTCCTTTGCCAGATCGTAAGATTCATCTGCGCGAATATAGTTTATGAGATGATTCCCGGCACCAAAGAGGCTGATAACAAACACAAAGGCAAGTATAATGGTCATTATTTTTTTTACTTTTTTCATTATGTTGTATCTCCTCTCTGATAAATTTGTTGCTATAAAGGCTGAGGTGGGTTTTCCCCACCTCATTTTTGCCCTTATTGATTATGCGTTTTCTTTTCTCTTCTTGTCTTTTCTCATTACGAGAAGTCCGATTCCGGAAAGAGCTGCGATTGCGAACCATGTAATGGAATCGCCTGTGAGGGGAACATCCTCATCGGGGATGTCGGTAAGAGGAACCTCCTCGTCACCGATGTCAACGAGATCACCATTGTCGTCGCCATCGTCGTTTCCATCATTGTCATCTCCGCCGTCGTCAGAGGTGGTGGGATCATCGCCTGCAGGATCATCGCCTATGGGTTCTGTAACTTCGGGTTCGGTTACTTCAGGCTCTGTAATTTCGGGCTCAATAACTTCAGGTTCGGTTTCAATAGGTCTTGTTATTTCAGGCCACTCGAATTCGGGTTCAGTTATTTCGGGTTCGGGTTCTGTAACAACAGGTTCGGTTTCAACGGGTTTGGGATATTCGGGATAGGTTTCAATCGGAATAGGCTCAATAATTTCCGGTTCCAATGTATCGGGTATGGTAAATTCGGTCTCGATTACTTCGGGTTCGGTAACTTCAGGTTCTGTAACTTCAGGTTCAGTAACTTCGGGCTCTGTAACTTCGGGTTCTGTTACTTCGGGTTCTGTTACTTCAGGTTCTGTTACTTCAGGTTCTGTTACTTCGGGTTCGGTTACTTCAGGTTCAGTAACTTCGGGCTCTGTAACTTCGGGTTCGGTTACTTCAGGCTCTGTTACTTCAGGTTCAGTTACTTCGGGTTCTGTAACTTCGGGTTCAGTTACTTCGGGTTCTGTTACTTCAGGTTCTGTAACTTCGGGTTCAGTTACTTCGGGGTCTGTAACTTCAGGTTCAGTTACTTCGGGTTCTGTAACTTCGGGTTCTGTAACTTCGGGCTCTGTTACTTCAGGCTCTGTCTCAACGGGAACTGCTACGTAAGAGTTAACAAATACAACAGCAGTATCGCCTTCGAGAGTGAAAGCTGCACTTGTTTCGCCGTCTACAGTGTTTCCGTCAATAGTTGCAGTTGTGGTTCTGGTGAAACCGTCGATATCAGGAGTGCCTTCTTCAATAACATAGTATGTTTCGTTGAGGCTCAATACTGTTGTACCGATAGCATTTGCGCCACCAGCCTGAACTGTGAGTCGAACAGTGTCAGCCTTATTTCCATCAGCGGTGTATACACCAAATACATATTCCTTGTTTTCTTCAAGAGCAACACCGGAAACGTTCTTCTGGATTGTTACTGTTGCTTCTGTGAGAACGGGCTCTTCCGGAGGATTTGCCGGATCGTCGGGAGTTGTAACTGTCTGGCTTGCACCAAGCTTGAAGTCCATACCGCCGTATACAAACTTGCCTGCTTTCCAGTCTCTTGTTCTGCTGGAGCTCTGTCTGATCGTCTCACAAATATTATCGCTGTGCCAGAAGTTAACTGTCTTTGAGAAGGTCATGGGAACAGAGATGATTTCACCATCAATGTTAAAGTCAACATTCTTTACAAGGGAAATTGTGTAGTAAACCGGTCTTTCAGATGTACCAACCGGGAAATCACCGTTAAATCTGCGCTGGCCTGCGTCATAGATCTCAGTGCCGGTAATATTGAACGGAACGTCTGATGTAATGATGAGGTTGCCGTTGTAATAGTCTTCTGCATCCAGCTGAACGCTTGAGCTGTAAGACACGCCATCCAAAATGTAAGTTGCATTCAGAGCAATGTGAATGTCCAAATGAAGAGCAGAGTCTGTGTTCTCTACAACCTGCCACTGTGCCTTTGCGGGAGCAACAACTGTGCATCCTGCTTCGCTGTGAATATGCTCTTCGCAGTCGCCCCAATAACGACAGACCATACTGTGCCGATGCTCTTCTTTTCCGCAGTCATATTCTGCAGAAGTCATTTTGATGTACTTCCATTCGCCATTTGCGGGAATCTCGCCTGCCGGAGTGGTGTTCTTGCTATCGGAATAAGCGTAATCACCTATCTCATATGATTCTGTGCCACTTGCAAAAATACCGATTGACATTGTACCACACATAAGGGATACAACGAGGATGAGAGTAAGTACTGTTACTCCAAACTTTCTGAAATTAAATCTTTTTGCCATTTTTCAATCTCTCTTTCTATATTTTTTAGATTGAAATACCGGCGGCCGGGCTGGCATAGTCTTTCGACCTTAGCTCCCTGGCTTTGCGTCCCGCCCTTTCGGGAGGTTTGCCTTTTACTCGTATTTGCTTAATTTTTTTGCGCCTCGCGCTGTGTTAACTGGAATAGATCGGGGCAGCTCCCTTTCCGGGATTGCTTGAGTAGTGTAATGCGCTGTCCATCAGGAAAATCAGCTCAAGGACACTTCTGAAGCTTTCCTCGAGTTTACCCTCCGGCCAGAACACTGATCCTTGCCAACTTGCGTTCTGCCTGAACAGAATGCGTATCGCAAAGGTTGCCAGCTCTCCTTGTTTGTGATTATGCTCCTGCTCTTTTCTTACCGTTCGGCATCTCGGCTCACCGAACACCCTTAACTTTTCAAAGGACTGCGGGTATTTCGTTGTATCCAAGCTGTGCTCAACGATCTTTAAAAGCTCGCACAAACTCTGAAAAGGCCGAGTTTCGCGGTCGCAAGCTCTTGCAACCCGACCTCTTAGAACCCCATCATGGTATGAATCAACATAAACCATGATAGTTCTTGTGCGTTCACCTTTCATAGTTTATCACCTTTCACTTGGTAGGGTTTTATTTCCTTTGTGACCACATTATACTATACGGCGGTTACAATTTCGGTTACATTTCAGATAAAGTCTTTCATTTTTCAGAATTTTTTTGTAACTGAAAGAAAAAGCACCGCTTCACAAAACGATGCTTTGATTATTGTTTAATTAATGGGCTCAATGGTGATGATGGCCGTGGTGATGGTGATGGCCGTGGTGATGGTGATGTGAAGATGATGCGGTGTCTACCACACAATTATGCTCAGCGCACTCTTCTCCCTCAGCTTCAAGTTCAAGGGTGGCGTGTGATATGCCGTGCTCTGCCAGCTCAGCTCTTACAGCCTTTTTCACAGCTGCCCCGTCACCGTTTACAACAATATGCATTGTGGCATAATTGCGGATGCCGTCCATTGACCAGATGTGAATATGATGAACGCCAAGAACTCCGTCTATTTCCATAACGTGTTCTGTAAGCTCACCGGGGCAAATTCCCTCTGGAGTTTTCTCAAGCAACACGTCAAGCAGTTCCCTCATATTATTAATAGCATTCCAAATAATAAACAGCGCAACTCCAATGGACATAATGGGGTCGATCACTGATATATCTGTCAGACGCATAATGATTGCCCCGATAAGAACAACGATCCAACCAAGAATATCCTCGAGCATATGCAGGTTCACTGCCTTTTGGTTGAGTGATTCTCCATCACGAGTGAAAAATGCAGCGAGGAAATTAACCAACACACCAACAACAGCAAAAATGATCATACCGTTGTAGTTTATCTCTGTTGGATTAATGAGTCTCATTACAGCGTTATAAATAACCACAGCGGATCCCACAAGCAAAATTGATGTTGTTACGAGACCTCCGATTGCTGAATAACGAAGATACCCATAGGTGTATTTATCATCAGGCTTGCGCTTGCTTTTTCTTTCAAGGAAATACGACAAACCTATGCCGGCAGCATCTCCTATATCGTGAATTGAATCTGACAAAATCGCCACGCTGGACGTTAATATCCCACCAATAAATTCAAAAATTGAGAAAAACAAATTCAGCAAGAAAGCGACTAATATTTTCTTATCGGACTTCATAAAACCTCCGTTGACTCCGGGCAAAAAATATAGTATAATATATCTGTTACCGAACAGATTGTACGGTTATATTGTATTGGCGAGGCTCACAAAAAGCAACAGCCAATTGTATAAAATTGTAAGATACCGAACATTTCGCTAAAATTGTACGGAGGAAATATGGACAGACGGCAACAAAAAACAAGAAAAGCGATTTTCCTCGCATTCCGCTCCTTGCTTGAAAAGAAAAGGTATGAAAGTATCATCGTTCAGGAAATAATTGATGAGGCAAATATTGGCCGCAGCACGTTTTACGCTCATTTTGAGACAAAAGACCTTCTTCTCAACGCCATGTGTGAGGAAATATTTCACCATATATTCAAGAACGATCCCTGCCATTGGTCAGGACACGGGGATGATATCGAAGGCAAGCTTGCTCACACCCTGTGGCATATCAGAGAGAGCAAAAACGATATCGAAGGTATCCTTTTGTCAGACAGCAGTGACCTGTTTATGAGATATTTCAAGGAGCATCTTCGCACATTGTTTGAAACTCACGCCGACATAAGCAAGGCAGACGTGCCAAAGGATTTTCTCCTCTCCTACCTCGTCGGAAGCTTTGCTGAGGCAATTATGTGGTGGTTCAAAAACAAAATGGCAGTTTCCCCGGAAGACCTGGCTCACTATTTCGTAGAAGTCACCCCGCTCTGCTCAATTTATAAATAATGACATATCCAGGCCGTATATGCTCTGTTATTTGGTGTGTTTACACATTGACAAATATACAGAATTGCGGTATAATTATTGATATTCTTTCATAAATAGGAAGATTTTTCTGAAATAAAATTCATCATATACACACGGAGGCAAAAAATGGGACTTACACTTGCTGAAAAAATACTCAAGGCCCACACCGTTGACGGCGAATTTATCAAGGACAATGAAATCGGCATAAAAATAGACCAGACCCTCACCCAGGACGCTACCGGCACTATGGCTTATATTGAATTTGAAGCTATGGGAATCGATCAGGTTAGAACAGAGAGAAGCGTTGCTTACATTGACCACAACACTCTCCAGTCCGGGTTTGAAAACGCTGACGACCACCGCTTTATCGCTTCTGTTGCGAAGAAGCACGGTATTTACTACTCCCGTCCCGGTAACGGTATTTGCCACCAGGTACACCTTGAACGCTTCTCCGCTCCCGGCAAGACTCTCATCGGCTCTGACAGCCACACCCCCACCTGCGGTGGTATGGGTATGATCGCCATCGGCGCCGGCGGACTTGACGTTGCTGTTGCAATGGGTGGCGGTGCTTACTATATTACTTATCCGAAGATCGTAAACGTTGAGCTTACAGGCAAGCTTCAGCCTTGGGTTGCGGCAAAGGACGTTATTCTTGAGCTCCTCCGCAGAATCTCCGTTAAGGGTGGCGTTGGCAAGATCATTGAATACACAGGTGAAGGGGTTAAGACTCTCTCCGTTCCCGAGCGTGCAACTATCACAAATATGGGTGCCGAGCTTGGAGCAACAACTTCTATCTTCCCCTCCGATGACGTAACTCTCGGCTTCCTCAAAGCTCAGGGTCGCGAGGACGTTTGGTTTCCCCTCTCCGCTGACTGTGACGCGGTTTACGACGAGCACATCGTAATCGATCTCTCCACCCTCGAACCTATGGCAGCTTGTCCTCATTCTCCCGACAACGTAAAGTCTATCAAAGAAATCGGCAAAATGAAGATCGACCAGGTCTGCATCGGCTCCTGTACCAACAGTTCTCTTCTCGATATGCTGAAGGTTGCGTACATCCTCGACGGTAAAACCGTTCATCCCGATGTTTCCCTGGCAGTATCCCCCGGATCAAAGCAGGTTCTCAATATGATGGCTGAAAACGGAGCCCTCTCCAAGATCATCGGAGCAGGTGCGAGAGTTCTCGAATCCGCTTGCGGTCCTTGTATCGGTATGGGTCAGTCACCCAACTCCGGTGGTATTTCCCTCCGTACATTCAACCGTAACTTTGAGGGAAGAAGCGGCACCAAGGACGGTCAGGTATACTTAGTATCCCCCGAGGTTGCGGCAGCTTCCGCTATTGCAGGTTACCTGTGCGACCCCAGAGAGCTTGGCAATATGCCTGAGTTCAAGCTCCCTGAAAAATTCGCGGTAAACGATAATATGATAACCCTTCCTGCCGCTCCTGAGTGTGCAAAGGAAGTTGAGATCCTCCGCGGTCCCAACATTAAGGAATATCCCATTACCACTCCTCTCGCAGACAATCTCACAGCAGACTGTTCCCTTAAGGTTGGCGACAATATCACCACCGACCATATTATGCCCGCAGGCGCGAAGATCCTCCCCCTCCGTTCAAACATTCCCGCAATCTCCAAGCACTGCTTTGCAGTTTGCGACGAAGCGTTCCCCGATCGCGCACTTTCTCTTGGAAAGAGCATTATCGTGGGCGGCGTAAACTACGGTCAGGGATCATCCCGTGAACACGCGGCACTTGCTCCCCTTTACCTTGGTGTGAAAGCGGTAATCGTTAAGTCTTTCGCAAGAATCCACCGCCAGAATCTTATAAACGCTGGTATTCTCCCCCTCGAATTTTTCGATCCTGCTGATTACGATGCAATCGACCAGGGCGACACACTCTTTATCGACGGTCTCAAGGACAGGGTTCTCGCAGGCGAGACAATTACCGTTAAGAACGTTTCAAAGAACACCGAGTTCAAAGTTAAGTGTGAGCTCAGCGAGAGAATGAAGGGTGTTATCGCTTGTGGCGGTCTCCTTGAATACACAAAAGAAAATCTTAAATAAATCGGAGGTTACAATGGCAAAGATTAAAATGACAACGCCCCTCGTTGAGATGGATGGCGACGAAATGACCAGAATCATATGGCAGTGGATCAAGGATATTCTTATCTTGCCATATGTTGATCTGAAAACAGAATACTATGACCTGGGTCTTGAATACCGTAACGAAACAAACGACCAGGTAACCATTGACTCCGCTAACGCCACAAAGAAGTACGGCGTTGCAGTTAAGTGCGCGACCATTACACCTAACGCGGCGAGAATGACAGAATACACCCTCAAGGAAATGTGGAAGTCTCCCAACGGCACTATCCGCGCGATCCTCGACGGTACTGTGTTCCGCACACCTATCATCGTTAAGGGTATCACCCCTTACATTCCCACATGGACAAAGCCCATTACCATTGCACGTCATGCTTACGGCGACGTATACAAGAACTCCGAGCTGAAAGCACCTGCCAACTCAAAAGCAGAGCTGGTTCTCACCGATGAAAACGGAAACGAAACCCGCCAGGCTATCCACAATTTCGGTGCATCCGGCGGTATCATCCAGGGTGTTCACAACGTTGATGCATCTATCGAAAGCTTTGCGCGCAGCTCCTTCAACTATGCACTTGACCAGAAGAAAGACCTGTGGTTTGCTTCCAAAGACACCATTTCCAAGATATACGACCACCGTTTTAAGGACATCTGGGCTGAGATCTACGAAAACGAATACAAAGAAAAGTTCGAAGAAGCAGGAATCGAGTATTTCTACACCCTCATCGATGACGCAGTTGCAAGAGTTATTCGCTCCGAAGGCGGCTATATCTGGGCGTGCAAGAACTACGACGGCGACGTAATGTCCGATATGGTTGCCACCGCTTACGGCAGCCTTGCAATGATGACCTCCGTTCTCGTATCCCCCGACGGAAATTACGAATACGAAGCGGCCCACGGCACAGTACAGCGCCACTATTACAAGCATCTGAAGGGCGAGGAAACTTCCACAAACTCCGTAGCAACAATCTTTGCTTGGACAGGAGCCTTCAGAAAGCGCGGCGAGCTTGACAATCTGCCCGATCTTATTAAGTACGCAGACGCACTTGAAGCAGCAACGATCAAGACTATCGAAGACGGTGTTATGACCGGCGACCTCTACCTGCTCTCCAAGCTTGAGAACAAGAAGAAGGTCAACACCCGCGAATTCCTCGAAGAAATCGCGAAGAGAATTGTTCTTTAAGACAAATCAATAAAATAAATATCCACCCGCATAGCGGGTGGTTTTTCATTTTCGGGCATAGCCCTATCTAAACTGGCTGCGTACAAGTACGCTGTTTTTGGACCTGTCAGTCATGCATTTTTTACTTGCTACCCGTAA
>SVSJ01000010.1 GCA_015064355.1 Oscillospiraceae bacterium
TCTATTGCTCTATCAAATTCTCCCGCCTTGCCACTTTCAAGTGCCATAAAAAAGCTTATCCTTGTTAGACGATCATTGTAAAATCCAAAATCCTCATTCGAAAAGATTATATGGAACATATCGTAAATAGATTTCAACATAGTATGCTTTTCTTCGTGAGTGTAGCCGGCATCCTTGCAATCGATCAGATATTTCATATAGAGATACATACGCTCGCAAGCCTTCCATAAATAATTTTGGCAATGTTCTACAAGCTCATTCCCTTCAAGCACATGAACATGGAGATCCTGGGCGGGCGGTATCATATCCGCATACTGCAAAGCCTTAGCGCGATCTCCTTTATCCAAATAAGTTAAACATAAACCACGAATAGCCCCGGTTCGGTATTCCATATTTGTGGATTGCAAGAGCTGTTCGCCGAGCATTACGATCTCGTCAAAGCTTTCGTCAACGAATCTCAATACTTTCATCAAATTATATCGTACTGTCTCATCATTCGGATATTTCTTTTGCATTTCGCGGCACAGCTTTAATCTTTCCTCGGTTTTTCCTTGGCTGTGAAGCTCAGCGTACTTGGCTGTAAATTCTTTGATCTCGGATTGCTTTTTGCTTTTGGCAATATCAATTTCAAGAAGGACATCTGCACTGACTTCAAAAATATTTGCCAACACGGGAAGGTGTGAAATATCGGGCGCGGTCTTGTCACATTCCCATTGTGAAACAGCATTGGTGGATACACCGAGTAATTCGGCAAGTTGTTCTTGTGTGATATTTCTGTCACGACGAAGTTTTTTGATTGTAGTTCCAATAGACATAATCATTCTCCTTTGTGATAATTCAAAAGCGCTTTTGTACCCTAATTATACACATCTTTTTTCGATTTTTACACCAAGTATTTTTCGAATATAATTCAATTCATACTTTAGTTTTTACAGTAATAGTTTATCGCAAAATCAAAAGACAATCAATATAAAGTTGGCGCACCTGCTTTATCGCAGGTACGCCTAAAGGTGCCTTTTGTTTTATTATCACTCGGCGGGAACGTATCCCTCGGGGTACTCAAAGCTCAAAATCTTCACAAACATATCTCTTGCGTAAGAGTGGAGCTCTTCTGCCTTCTTCTTGCCGGTAATGGCGGACATTGTGGACGGTCGTCTGATCGCAATTACTGCGTCCTCCGGGAAAACTTGCGCCTCGGAATAGTATTTATACAGCTTGGTCTCGGAAAAGCGCACGCCAAATTCGTCAATAGCTCCCTCGGGGATCTCGTCAAACAGCTCCGACAGAGGCATAAATCCCCCCGCGTCCTTTACTTCATTGTACTGCCCTTCACCGAGGATGCAGATAATAGACTCTGTACCGAATATCTCGTTTGAAAATCTCTGGTAGATCTTCAAGTTGTCATTAAGGTTAACCGTAACATCAAGACCGTTTTCATCGGGAGTACCGGTTATTTCGTCCACCTGTTCCGGGGTCATAAACACAAACTCGTTGAGCTGAACAAGAGTCTTGCCGTCGCCGTTGTAATCCTGTCCTACGTTTTCGAGAATACCCGCAAAAGCCTTTGCCTCGTTTGCTGTCAGGTGCTCAGGCCCGCCGTAGATAACGTATATATCCGGATTACTCTTGGTGACAAACTGTGTGATTCCCACCGCAAGCATTATCGCAAATACGGCTATGATTATGACAGCAGTCTTGTTGTGATACCAGAAGTTTGATACGGGATTCACGCGAATATCGTCTGTCTTTACATCCTCGCCCATATCCTCACCGCGAAGCCTCATTCTGCGCGCGGCATTGGACTCGGCTATCTCTTCGATACGTTCATTTCTTTCGTTCTCTGCCATATTTACCTCGATTACTGTCAATTATGGTGTTATTATATCAAACACTTGTAAACATTTCAAGTTGATAATGTGATAATTTACTCAAACTTGTCCGCACGTCAAACAATTTCCTAAAGGTTTATTGACTTATTGAAAGAATGAGAGTATAATTATGATATAATAGAAAAAATATTGACTGTAAGGAATTATTATCATGTATCAGGACAAAAAAGTCGTATTCTCCGGCGTTCAGCCCTCTGGTGTGCTGACAATCGGTAACTACCTTGGTGCTATCCGCAACTTCGCGGATTTCTCCGAAGAATACCACTGCTACTATTGCGTAGTTGATGAACACGCTATTACCGTGCGCCAGGTCCCCGCTGACCTCAGGCGCAGAACATACGAGACTCTCGCTCTCTATATTGCCTGCGGTCTCGATCCCGAAAAGAACACACTCTACGTTCAGAGCCACGTTTCCGCTCACGCAGAGCTTGGCTGGATCCTCGACTGCTACACAATGTTCGGTGAGCTTTCCAGAATGACACAGTTCAAGGACAAGTCCGCAAAAAATGCCGACAACATCAACGCAGGCCTTTTCACTTATCCTGCTCTTATGGCGGCGGATATTCTCCTTTACCAGACCGACCTTGTTCCCGTTGGAGCTGACCAGAAGCAGCATCTGGAGCTTACTCGCGACGTTGCCGCAAGATTCAATCAGGTTTACGGCGACACATTCGTTGTTCCGGATCCCTATATTCCCAAGACCAGCGCAAAGATCATGTCTCTCGCGGATCCCACAAAGAAAATGTCCAAGTCCGACGAAAACGAAAATGCTGTTGTTCGTATTCTTGACCCCAGAGATGCTATCATCCGCAAGTTCAAGAGAGCCGTAACCGACTCCGGCAGCGAGATCAAGTATGCAGAGGGCAAGGACGGTATCATGAACCTTATGTCCATCTACAGCGCATTCACCGGCAAGACAATGGACGAGATCGAGCGGGAATTCGACGGCAAGGGTTACGGCGACTTCAAGATGGCAGTTGGCGAGACTTGCGCAGACGCACTTGCTCCCGTTCAGGCTGAATTTGCAAGACTGATGAATGATAAGGCATATCTTGAGGACGTAATGATCAAGGGTGCTGAAGCTGCTGCTCGTGACGCTGCAAGAACAATGTCCAAGGTTCGCCGCAAGATAGGATTCACAGACCCCAGAAGAAAGTAAAACTCACACCAAACGTTGTATTAATAAAAGTTTTGATGAAACTTTTTTAAAAGTTTCCGCAGTGAAGGACGCGTAGTCCTTCTCGAACTCCGCAGAGTTCGAAACACCCAGGCGTTTGTAAAAGTTCTCTTTTTGCTACTTTTTCTCTCGCTAAAGAGAAAAAGTAGAGGCAGAATCACAGAAAATAACAAGACAAGGAGAAATACAATGAAAACAAAAGCAGTAAGACTTTACGGAGTAAACGATCTTCGTATGGAAGAATTTGATCTTCCCGAAATCACTGACGGCGAGATCCTTGCAGAGGTTATCTCCGACAGTGTATGTATGTCCTCTTACAAGGCAGCATGCCAGGGCCCCAATCACAAGAGAGTTCCCAACGATGTTGCAGAAAACCCCATTATCATCGGCCACGAATTCTGCGGTAAGCTCATTAAGGTAGGCGCAAAGTGGGCTCACAAGTTCAAGGCTGGAGACAAGTTCGTTATACAGCCCGCAATGAACTACAAGGGCTCCCTTGAGGCTCCCGGATATTCCTACAAGTATTGCGGCGGCGCGTCCCAGTACGTTATTCTTCCCGAAGAAGTAATGATTACAGACTGCCTCCTTCCCTTCGACGGTGACGCATACTTCTACGGAAGCCTTGCTGAACCTATGTCCTGTATCGTTGGCGGATTCCACGCAAATTACCACACCAAGCCCGGTGTATATTCACACGATATGGGTACTGTCCCCGGCGGTAACATGGCTATCCTTGCAGGTGCAGGTCCTATGGGCCTCGGCTGTATCGACTACGCTGTTCACGGCGGCAACCCTCCGAAGCTCCTGGTTGTAACAGACCTTGACGACGCAAGACTCTCCCGCGCTGCTGAACTTATCACTCCTGAGGACGCAAAGAACTACGGCGTTGACCTCCGTTACATCAATACAGGTAGCATCGAAAACCCCGTTGAATACCTCCGTTCCCTCACAGACGGTGAAGGATACAACGACGTATTCGTTTATGCTCCCGTTAAGCCCGTTGTTGAAATGGGTGACGCACTTCTCTCCCGCGACGGCTGTCTCAACTTCTTCGCAGGTCCCACAAACCCCGAGTTCTCCGCAATGTTCAATTTCTACAACGTTCACTACGGCGCAACTCACATCGTTGGTACCTCCGGCGGTAACACAGACGATATGCGCGAGTCTATCTCCCTTATGGAAAAGAAGCTCATCAATCCCGCAGGAATGATCACACACATCGGTGGTCTTAACGCTTGTGCTGAAACAACTCTTAACCTTCCCAAGATCAAGGGTGCAAAGAAGCTTATCTACACTCACGTAGAGCTTCCTCTCACCGCTATCGAAGACTTTAGCAAGGCTGCAGAAGAAAACGCAGGCACAGACCTTGGAAAGCTTTACGCTGATCTGGATGCAGCTTGCAAGGCTGCAGGTGATCTCTGGTGCGCTGAAGCTGAAAAGATCCTCCTCGCTTACGCAGGAGTTGAAGCGTAAACAAAAACAGAATAACAAAAGCTCTGCTGTGTATCACTACATGGCAGAGCCTTTTTATTATTTTATCTGTTAGCGTTAACTATGGAACAAACAAGCTTGTATGAGTAGTACAGGCTTTGTCCGCAGGAAATAGGGGATTCCAAGTCGAGAACTCCACCCTCCGCGTCGATCAGTCCCAGGTCATACATTCTGAGAACAGCCCCTTTTATGTGAGCATCGGCGATACCCTTTATATATATATTATCCGCTTCATGATCTCTGACCGTTACAAAGGATATTGCATTCAAGTACTTGATCGCACCTGCAACCTCGCCGCTGTAGGGAGAGTTCAAAGCATAGAATTCAGTACCCTCGATCTTGGTATACAACTCATCTGCGCTGAGGTCTGAACCGTCAAGTCTGATATCTAAAATATCGTATAAAACCTCGTGAACGGTTTTCATTGACTGTACAGTGAAGTGCTCGTATTGAGGAATACCAAGTTTCGCATAATCGGTTATCATACCGTTTAAATCATATCCTGCTTCTGTGAGAATACGGCGAATTGCAATTTCTGAATAACCGTCAATGTTCTGTTTCAGATAATATACCGACTCGTTTTCCCCGGCGTAAGCAGACTTAATAAGACCGTGGAGGATTTTTTTGTCGTTGGGAAACAGAGTTGGTGAAACAACATATAGACGATCCACATTCTTCAGTTCTTCTTCAGTGAGGGACATTCTGGTGCAAATGGCGTTCATGTTTTCGAGGCTGGACATATCCACTTCAGTATAGTAGCTGTTCCAGAGGTTTCTTGACTCATCGCTGTCGAGACGCGAGAGTATAAGATTAAACATATCAACAGTATAATACGCCTCAAGCTTTACGATCGCCCCGGCAACCCCACGATTGTAGCTCTTCAAAAGGACCGCAGCATCTTTTTCAGGGAGGAGCGAAACAAGGGTGTTCATCTTCTCGGCCGAAATGTACTTGGGCACGAGAGGAAGTGTAGTATTGTTTTCGATTTCAGCTCCATCTGTAAGAATGGCAACTATGCACTGATTAATCAATGCGCAATT
Source organism: Oscillospiraceae bacterium (assembly GCA_015064355.1). Taxonomy (GTDB): domain Bacteria; phylum Bacillota; class Clostridia; order Oscillospirales; family CAG-272; genus UMGS1696. The sequence continues at coordinate 5,598 of SVSJ01000010.1, forward strand.
CTCGACTGTGAGAGTCTGGTCGGAACGCAAGGAATCAATACGCTTTGCCACGCCCGGCTCAACGTAATCGCCTTTATGTATGAGACGCTTGAGATTTTCAAGGCTGCCGTTTCCGATCCTGCCGGAAATCCTGTCGCCGAAATTCTCAAGGATGATTGCGTCTATCTGCTTGAGATAGTAGGAAACCGAAACATTTGAGGTAAGGTGCATAGTTTGCTCACTCTCACCTGTCATTTCCGAATAGTTCCCGATATAGTCTTTGTATTCGATATTCTGTGAAATGATCGGATTTGTCAGGCACACAACGATAATGCATACGCATATCACTGACGACAGGATTCTTGGAAAAAGCTTGTGTTCAAGATTCCTTGAAATACTGCGCAAGCGATCCTTAAGATGGCGTGCACCCAAAGACATATGACAGCCCGCACGCAAAGTTCTCCTGCCTGAAGCGGAGTTTTCATATATAAATTGCGCGTATTCTGCCCTTCTGACCTCGCTGTGTGAGATCACGCGGGAGTCACACATTACTTCAATATCCTGCCTAAGTATATCTCTGACGATCCAAAGAAGTGGATTGTACCAGAAAAAGCACGTCATAACGGTGGAGAACACCAGGACAAAATTGTCCTTATGCTTAAAGTGGTTAAGCTCGTGAGCAAACACCATTGAAAGCTCGCGATCGCTTATCTTCTCCTGTTCTCTGTAAACCACAGTGGGAGAAAAGCACCCTACAAGCATTGAGGTAGTTCCGTATCTCAGCGCCGGCACCCTTGATTCCTTGATGCCAAACTTTCTTGCAGTATCGTAGTACACCGCAAGAACCTTCTCGTCCCGGCATGGCAAAGATGAGGAAAGAGCTGATTTTTTTGCCCTTGAGTAGATGATCCAGTTAATGCCCAGGGCACAAACGGCACCTAAAGCATAGGTGGCAAGCAGACAAAGATTGAAGGACTCGGCCGCCGCTGCGTTTTCGGATTTGGTTCTGCCCGCATAAAACGCATCTGCCAGATATTCGCCAACAGTCTGTCTCACTCCGGTTTCCGGATACAGTTTTTTCGAATACGATGGTTTTGTTGTTTCTTCAACAATTACATCGTTTGTTCCGCTGACAACATATGGATTGTTAAGCTCTGCCTGAATCTCGTCCTGTCTTGACACTTCTTCGTTAATATTGTTGGTGAGCGTGTACATTATGCTTTTGCCCGCCGGTATGAAATTATACACCGACACAGCACTTTCAGGAAATATGGGCCAAAGCAAGCGGAGCAGCAATATCACCCACATCACAACTCCCACTCCGGGAGGAATGACCCATTTGAAAAGCTGCTTAACGCAAATGATTATACAAGCTGTCACCGATGAAAATATTGTTACTTGCATAAGAAGCAACACAAAAAACTCGGACATATTACTCTCCTGAATAGAGAAATAGCTTGTGGTTATTCTGCTTTGTTATCAGTCCTTGATTCCGTCAAGAATATCCTTGATTTCCTTTTTCTGCTTTTCTGTCAGCTTGCAGTCGCGAACGAGTGATGCCATAAGATTGTATGCGGAATTGTCAAATACTCTCTCGATGAAGGAATCAACCTCGCACTTGATGCACTCTGTCTTTGAGGACTTGGGTGTGTACTTGTAAACGCCTGTGGTTTTGTCAATGTTTACAGCGCCCTTTTCCGCAAGACGAATGATGAGGGTTCTGATGGTAGTGTTGCTCCAGCCTGTAGGCTCAGCCAGCTTCTGAACGATCTCTCCGAGAGTCATACCTCTCTCGTTGTCCTCGCAGCCGTCCCAAAGCACCTTCATTATGCTCCATTCAGCCTCAGAGATCTTTACTGTCTTTCTTCTGCCTCTCATTTTATATAACTCCTTGATTTTATTATTTTTTCGTTCAAAATCATGAACATATACATAACAATTATACCCTTCATTAAAAAGAATGTCAATTAACATTTCCGCCAATAAACTCGTGTGTTTTTTGGACAAAATATCGTCCCTTCAGCACGAAAAAACAAAAAATGCTAAAATGAACGAAAAATACCCTTGTTTTTTACCAATTTGTTAGAAATATATTGACTTTTTTCTAAAATAAAGTATAATTGGTATTGCACGATTTTTGCATCTGTGCTGACAAGTTCGTTTGGCGCAAAGGCCAACGGATTCCAAAAACATCACCGCGCACTCAAGCTATCGCGTCAGCGGAAAGGGAGTGCCAAATTAATTTAATACTGATGTTCACACCCGGCAGTTTTCACAAAACCGGGATGCTATGCATCTGAGAAATCACAGCGACAGGCGGTGGGTGCACCGTTTTGTAAAAAACTCTTTGCGGGGGCTGTGATTAGTCGAGTGTGGGTTCGCGCAGAGCTGTAATACGGCTATACGTGGTCTTTTGCCGCAAAGGGGGATGCAAAAAATGGAAAAGAAAAAGAATATTGTAGAACTGAAAAACATTACGGTCAGATTCGACGGGGATACCATCCTTGACAACTTGAGTCTGTCTATCGGCGACGGTGAATTCGTTACCTTTCTGGGCGCTTCCGGATGCGGTAAGACCACCACTCTCCGACTGATTGCCGGCTTCCTTGAGCCTAACGAGGGAGAAGTGTTTTTCGATTCGAAGAACATGAGTGGTGTTCCTGCGTATGAGCGTGAGGTTAACACCATTTTTCAGCGTTATGCGCTGTTTCCGCACCTGAACGTATTTGAAAATATCGCGTTCGGTCTCAGAATCAAAAAGGTTAAAGAAAAAGAAATAGTTGAGAGAGTTCAGGAGATGCTGGCCCTTGTAAATCTTAAGGGATTTGAAAAGCGTACCATCGGCACTCTGTCAGGCGGTCAGCAGCAGAGAGTTGCTATTGCCCGCGCTCTTATCAATCATCCGAAAGTACTTCTTCTTGACGAGCCTCTGGCTGCTCTTGACCTGAAGCTCCGCAAGGATATGCAGAACGAGCTTAAAGCACTCCACGATCGCACGGGTATCACTTTTATTTATGTTACCCATGACCAGGAAGAAGCCCTCTCCATGTCTGACACCATCGTTGTTATGGCAGACGGCAAGATCCAGCAGATCGGCACGCCTACCGACATTTACAACGAGCCTGTTAACGCTTTTGTTGCGGACTTTATCGGCGAATCAAATATTATCGACGGCATTATGGTCTCCGACTACAAGGCGAGATTTGCAGGTCACACCTTCGACTGCCTTGACAAAGGCTTTGAACCCGGAGAGTCTGTTGACATAGTTGTTCGCCCCGAGGACGTAGACATCGTACCTGTGGAAAATGGTATGCTCCGCGGTACTGTAACCTCTGTTACATTCAAGGGTGTTCACTACGAGATCATCGTGGACATTCAGGGATTCAAGTGGATGATCCAGACCACCGACTACTGTGCGCCTGATGCGACAATCGGTCTTTATATCGAGCCTGATGCTATCCACGTTATGAAGAAATCCGAATACTCCAATATGTTCGGCGACTACTCCTCATTCAGTGAAGAATTCGACGAGCTTTCCGTTGCGGAAGTTCCGGAAGAGGACGAGGAGGAAACCGAAGAATGAAGAAAAAGCGCTCATTCCTTGAGGGATTTGCCGCAGTTCCTCATTCGGCGTGGTGTCTGCTTTTCATAATCGCACCCCTTCTTTTTGTGGTGTACTTCGCGTTTACAGACACATACGGCAATTTTACATTTGATAATATCACAATGCTTTCGAGCTACACGCACATCTTCGTGCTGTCCGTTTGCTTTGCACTTATCGCAACGGTTATCTGCCTGATAATCGGATATCCTCTTGCGTTCTTTATTTCCCAGTGCAAGCCCCAGACACAGAAGATCGTGGTTGTGCTCCTTATGCTCCCTATGTGGATCAGCCTTCTTATCAGAACTTACTCCCTTATGGCAATTCTCGATAACGGCGGTCTGCTTAATTCACTTTTCGAAATGATCGGCATCGGCAGAGTCAAGATCATCGGTACCTCCGGTGCGGTTATCCTGGGTATGGTGTACGATTTCCTGCCCTACATGGTGCTGCCTATCTACACAAGCATTTCAAAGCTTGACCCCAGATATCTGGAGGCGGCAAGTGACCTGGGCTGCAACAGCGCAAAGACTATGCTTCACGTTGTGTTCCCTCTGTCCGTTCCCGGTATCGTTTCCGGTGTTACCATGGTTTTCGTTCCCTCTATCAGCACCTTCTATATTTCACAGAAGCTGGGCGGCGGATCTTTCGACCTGATCGGTGACACAATCGAGCGTCAGTTCCAGAACGTAAGCACCTACAACATCGGTGCGGCGATCTCTCTGGTTATGATGATCCTCATTCTCATATCCGTTGCCATAATGAATAAATTTTCTGATGACGGAGGTGAGATCATCGTATGAAAACTCTGTCAAAGATCTACATGTGGGTGGTCTTCGCCCTCCTTTATGCGCCTATTCTGGTGCTGATCCTGTTCTCCTTCAACGATGCAGGCTCACTCAACAATTTTTCAACCTTCTCTCTCAAGTGGTACGGTGAGCTGTTCCGCGACACGAGAGCCCTTGAAGCCTTAAAAAATTCCCTTTACCTCGCAGTTTCATCTTCACTTCTTGCAACAGTCATCGGCACCCTGGCAGCCTTTGCCATCAGCCGTATGCGTTCCAAGTATCTGAAGGCTGCGCTGAAATCCGCAACCAATATCCCTATGATGAACCCGGATATCGTAACAGGTGTATCAATGATGCTCCTCTTTGTTGCGGCAATGTCTATCCCATTCTCACCACTGAAAAAGCTGGGATTTGCCACAATGCTTATCGCTCACACCACATTCAACCTGCCTTATGTTATTCTGTCGGTTCTGCCCCGCTTCCAGCAAATGGACAAGCACTTGACAGAAGCTGCTCTTGACCTTGGTTGCACTCCCACTATGACTTTCTTCCGTGTAGAGCTTCCCCTTGTGGTGCCGGGAATCGTTTCCGGTCTTATGCTTGGCTTTACCCTGTCACTTGACGACTTCGTAATCAGCCATTTCGTAAGTTCCCCCGACTTCCAGACCCTTCCCCTCTACGTTTACAACCAGACTGCTCACGAGGTGAAATACAGTATGTATGCCCTCTGCGCACTTATGGTGTTCGTAATTCTCCTTCTTCTCCTTGCAGTTAACTTTGCTGGCGGCAAGGGCGAGAAAAAAGTGGAGCGCCCGAGAAAGATCCGCAGAAAAACGGGAGGTGCAGCATGAAAAAGATAATTTCTTTGACACTTGCCCTCTTCACCGCTTTCGCACTTCTTTTGGGTGCTACATCCTGCGGTAGCGAAGAAAAGAACGAGCGTATCCTTGACGGCGGCGCGCGAACCCTTTACGTTTACAACTGGGGTGAATATATCTCCGACGGCAGCGAAGGTACTATTGACACCAACGCAGAGTTTGAGAAATACTGCCGCGAGGAGCTTGGTCTCAACGTTACAGTAAACTATTCCACATTCTCGAGCAACGAGGACCTTTACGCAAAGCTTTCAAGCGGTGCGGTCAGCTACGACGTGGTTATCCCCTCTGACTATATGGTTGCTCGCCTTGCTTCCGAGGGACTTCTCGCAGAGCTTAATCCCGACGACACTATCCCCAATTATCAGTACATCTCCGAGGACTTCAAGGGGCTGTACTATGATGAAAACGAGATCTGGTCCGTTCCCTACACCTACGGCACCGTTGGCGTTATTTACAACACCGAAATGGTTCCCGAGGATGAAGAAAACCTGGGTAGCTGGGCGCTTATGTGGGACGAGGACTACACAGGAAATATCCTTCAGTTCAACAATTCCCGCGACGCTTTCGGTACTGCACAGTACTATCTGGGCTACAGCGTAAACTCTGACAACGAAGCAGAGTGGCGGGAGGCTCTTGCTCTTCTCATCAAGCAGAAGAACGTGGTTCAGGGATACGTAATGGACGAGATCTTCAACAAAATGAAGGGCGGCAGCGCTGCTATCTCATCCTATTACGCCGGCGACTACTTCACAATGTACGCTGACAACGAGCGCCTTGCTTTCTATCATCCCGAAGAAGGCACAAACGTATTCGTTGACGCTATGTGTATTCCCAAAAGCTCGCAGAATTACGATCTCGCTGTTGAATACATAAATTTCATGCTCACCGAAGAGATTGCTATTGCAAACGCGGAATACATCTGCTATGCTTCTCCAAACTCTCTGGTTTACGAGAACGAAACGTATATCGAGGATATGACGGAAGTCCACCCCGATGCTATCAGCATTCTGTATGATTTTGATATGTCAAAAATGGAGTTCTATCACGATCTTCCAACTGAAACCAGAATGCTTATGAACAGCCTCTGGGAGGATTTGAAGATAGAAAGCAACATCGGCATTGCTATCTACGTCATCTGCGGTGTGATCGTTGCCCTGGGTATCGCCCTTGTTCTCTACAATATCATCGAGAAGAGACGCCGCAAGTACTATTTCGACAAATACGCAAAATAAAACAAATATGCCCGACGAAATCTCGTCGGGTGTTTTGTTTTCAGATTGTTTACAGTGAAAAATACTAGAACGCCATTGCAAAACGTCGTTATTTGTTGTATAATAGAATGTAATCGTATTTTCAGCAAAGAAAGAGGTGATTTTTTCATGAGCAAAGACATAGGCATTGACCTTGGCACCGCTACCGTACTCGTTTACGTTAAGGGCAAAGGTATCGTTATCAAAGAGCCTTCCGTTGTAGCAATTGATAAAAACACCGATAAAATACTTAAAGTAGGTCGCGAGGCGCAGGTAATGCTCGGACGTACTCCCGGCAATATTACCGCGATCCGTCCCCTTCGTGACGGAGTTATCAGCCAGTACGAGGTCACACTTCGTATGATCCAGTACTTCATCAAAAAGGCCTGCGGCACTATGATATTCAAGCCCCGCGTTATCATTTGCGTCCCCTCCGGAATCACCGAGGTTGAAGCAAGAGCCGTTCACGACGCAGCTATCAACGCAGGCGCCCGCCGTGTTTACCTGATCGAAGAACCCGTTGCCGCAGCTCTCGGCGCTGGTCTTGACATTTCCGGTCCCAACGGTCACATGGTTGTTGACATCGGTGGTGGTACGACCGACGTTGCAGTTCTTTCCTTAAGCGGCGTTGTGGTTTCCGAATCTATCAAGGTTGCGGGAGACAAATTCGACGAAGCAATCATCCGCTATGTCCGTCGCAAGCATAACGTGCTCATCGGTGAACGTACAGCTGAACAGATAAAGATCAAGATCGGCTCAGTTTGGCCCCGCCGCGAGCCCAGAGAAATGACAGTAAAAGGTCGCTGCCTCATTCAGGGACTTCCCCGTGAAGTTCGTATATCCTCCGAGGAAATGCCAGATGCTTTGGAAGAACCGATCAGCGCAGTTATTGAAGCTGTTTGCTCCGTTGTTGAGCGGACTCCCCCGGAGCTGATCGGCGATATTATCACAAACGGTATCATCATGACCGGGGGCGGTAGCTTGCTCTACGGTCTTGACAGACTTATTTCTTACGCAACCGGAATCAAAACGAGAATCGCTGACAAGGCTGTGTCCTGCGTTGCAATCGGCACAGGCAAATGCCTTGAAAACCTTTCCTTCCTCCCCGATGAATCTATCAACATCTCCCGCCAGGGTGACGGACGTCTTTAAAAATAAACAAGCAGGTGCACACCGCATCTGCATAAAACAGTTAATTATGGCACTCGAAATAATGTCGAGTGCCACTTATTTTTTGATGCAAAATGAACCTTTCGATACCGGCACCCGTCTATATAAGTGAAACCGGTTTTAATCACTCATAGACCAAAGGAGGTGAGGATATGGATGAATTTGAAAAGTTGTTGGAAGCAGAACGAGCATCTGTGGAACGTTTTGTGAGATTTCGTTTGAACTCAAAAGCGGATGCAGACGATGTTTTACAAGAGGTTTTCCTTGCTGCTTGTCAAAAGTTCCCTCAATTAAAAAACAAGGACTCTTTTAAGGCGTGGATTATTAGCATTGCAAGAAATAAATGTAATGACTACTTTCGTAAGAAAGCAACGCAGTATGAAATTCCGATTGATGAAATAACAGAAAGCGAATTGTCAGACGGCAGACATGGCGTTTCGATAATTTCCACAGTAAGAGAAACTTTGAGTTTGCTTGGTGATAAAGACAAGCAAATCTTGTATCTCTATTTTTGGAAAGAGCTTCCACAAGCGGAAATTGCCAAACAACTGAACATTCCTATTGGAACAGTAAAAAGCAGACTTCATACGGCAAAACAAAATTTCAAAACCAAATATCCATATAACACCGAAGTATCGAAAGGAGAAATCAATATGAAAAAGTTGCCCGAGTATATTCCCGAATACAAAATTGAAGCAAGTGCCAAAGATCCCTTCTATGTAAAGTGGGAAGAACTTATGGGATGGTTTTTGATTCCCAAGTTGGGCGAGAAACTGTCTTGGGGTATGTACGATATTCCTTCCCGCAAATGCAGCAATGTTTATGATATGCAAGTTACAGGCAAAGCCAAAGTTCACGGCGTTGAGGGCGTGGAGCTTACCGCAAGAGAATCATCTTATTCAGATAAGAACGAGGTTATCAACCGTACCTTTGTAGCACAGCTTACAGATACACATTGTCGTTACCTTGCAACGCTCCGGAATGATGGAGACGTTCGCAATTACATCACGTTCCTTGATGGCGATGAATTTATGCTGAACTGGGGATTTGGAGAAGATAACTGCGGGAACGAAACAAACCTTTCCGTTAAAGGTGATATTCAGAGAGTTGGAAACTCTGTTACGAGCGCAAACAAAAATTTCCTCCTTGATATTGTTGGCAGATATACCGTTACCATCGGAGGTAAAAGTTATGACACCGTTTGCGTAATGGATATCGAAACCTATAACTGTGGTGTTGTTTCCGAGCAGTTCTTGGACAAAGAAGGAAAAACGATTCTGTGGCGCAGATACAATCGTGATGATTGGGCTATTGACCGATACAAGAAGCCTTGGAGTGAACAGTTGCCCGAAAATGACAGGCTTATCGTAAATGGCATAACTTACGTTCATTGGTACGATTGCATTACAGATTATATTCTCTAAAACACTAAATCTTCTGTTTATTAATGGCGCACCTCTATACAGGGGCAAACACTATATGTACGCTAATCTGCAAGACGGACAGTCCGGACACTTGAAAGTTCGGGCTGTTTTACGGGCACCGCCCTGTCCATCTGCTTTTGTTTTTTATTTGGTTTAGACTTACGCCATCTTGTTGAGGGGCAAAATAAAAAATGAGCAACTATTTAGCAAATCAATATACTTTATGTAAAGTACACTTGACACACGCGCGCTCTTTTGATATAATATGGATGTAAGGTTAACTTTACACAAAGGAGGAAATGCCTTGACAAATAGAGTAAAAGAATTTCGCGAAAAGCTTGGCCTGACACAAAAAGAATTAGGCGAAAAGGTAGGGGTATCAAGACAAGCGATAATCGCCATTGAAACAGGCAAATTTGACCCATCAATCTGGCTTGCATACGATTTATGTAAACTTTTCGGGGTGTCCATTGAGGAGCTTTTTGATTTTGAAAGGAGCACTAAGAAATGAAATTATTAAGAAAGCCGCAAATAAATGCAGTATTGATTTCAGTCATCTCTGCGTTCTATGCTCTGATATTCATCTTTGTTTCGGGTCATTTAGAGTTCAATAGATTATTCAGCAGCGGTAAAACACTGAACAGCAACTTTTGGAATGGCTGGTCTGATTTCTTGAAACAAGGAAACCTCAAATATATCGGGTATGCATATATTATTTTGGCACTCGCCGTTGTAGTCTTTTCGCTCATCAAGAAACAAGAATATGACGAGTATCAGATCAGCATATTCGAAAAAGGGATTATGATAATGGGCGCAACAATGGTTCTGCTCTTCCCCTTGGCTCTGATTCTTGTCTTGAGCGACCGTACGTATTGTGTTGAAACATTGATGCTTCTTTGCGTGGCGCATTGGTCTATTGTCTTGGTGGCCGATTTAATATATGCCATAAAGTATAGCAGATAAAAATTCAGTTGAACACCAACTCACATATTACACATAAAACAAAAATCTCTCACATCGGAGCATTGACGTGAGAGATTTAATTTTTTGATTTGGTTTGGACTTACGCCATCTTGTTGAGGAGCAGCGTGAACTGGCTCTTCTTGTGAGCAGCGTTATTCTTGTGAAGAATGTTCTTCGCAACAGCCTGGTCAACCTTCTTAACAGCTGCAGTGTAAGCAAGCTTTGCTTCTTCCTTGTTACCGGATTCAACAGCAGCATAGAACTTCTTGATGATTGTCTTGAGCTGAGTCTTGAAAACCTTGTTCTGAAGTGTCTTAACAGCGATAACCTTTACACGCTTCTTAGCAGACTTAATGTTAGGCATTTTATTTCTCCCTTCAATTTTTATACGGCCTGATTGCCGGAACTGTATCTCATCCCGTCTGAGAGGGTACGGTCAGAGACAGTATCATACAGTATGTAATTTTACCACTTTTATTTCCAAATTGCAATAGTTTTGCAAAAAAATCTTTGAAAAAATTAAAACAAATTTCACATCATATATTGGAACTTTTCTGTGCGGCATGACCGAAAACCGGATTTCATCCCGTTTGTTGTGCATTTCATATCGGTTTTGCCCGGTTTCGGGCTACATTTTTATATCAATTTTAAGGTATTATTTTTTGTTTTTCCGTTGTATGTCGGATTCTTTTGTGATATAATATAATGTATGTTAAACTGAAATATTGTTTTCATTTTGCAAAATCAAAATTCAATTTTTACATAGACCCGAATGATCGGAAAGGCGAAGATTATGAAATACCTCATCCTTATTCCTGACGGAATGGCAGACAGACCCCACCCCGCACTTGGCAATCGCACACCTATGGAGGCTGCGGCGAAGCCCACAATGGATGCCCTTGCGAAAAAATCCCTCTGCGGTACCGTGTCAAACGTTCCCGTGGGTATGGTTCCCGAAAGTGACACAGCCAACCTTGCTATTCTCTCTTACGATCCGAAAATATATTCCAAAGGCCGCTCTCCCCTTGAGGCAATGAGCCTTGGTCTTAATATGAATCCCACCGACACAGCCCTCCGCTGTAATATCGTCACCCTCTCCGGCGACGCAAGCGAGAATTATGCTTCACGCACAATGATCGACCACAGTTCAGGGGATATTACAACTGAAGAAGCTGACGAGCTTGTGCGTGCTCTCAATGAAGCACTTCCAATGGAAGGACGTCACCTTTTCACAGGCGTTAGCTACCGTCACTGCCTTATCTGGGACGGAGCTGACGATAAGTTCAACTTCATGCGTCCCCACGATATTCTCGGCAAAGTAATCGGCGAGTATCTCCCAACCGCTGAAGGTGGCGAAGACTTCCTCAAGTACATGGAAGAGGGAGCAAAGGTTCTGGACAAGCATCCCATAAACGACTCCCGCCGCGCACGCGGACTCCGCCCTGCAAACTCCCCTTGGCTGTGGAGCCCCGGACGCAAGCCTGCTCTTCCCAATTTCTTCGAAAAGTGGGGAGTCAAGACCTCTGTGATCTCCGCAGTTGACCTTATCAAGGGTATCGGCGTTTGCGCAGGCTGTGACGTAGTAAACGTTCCCGGAGCAACAGGCAACTATCACACCAACTACGCCGGAAAGGCTGAAGCCGCAATCGAAGCTTTCCGCGACCACGATCTCGTGTATATTCACGTTGAAGCTCCTGACGAATGCGGTCATCAGGGCAATCCCGAGGAAAAGACCTCCTCAATCGAGAAGATCGACCAGCTTATTCTGAAGCCTGTTTACGAGTATTTGAAGAACTCGGGTGAAGACTACAAGATCATGGTTCTTCCGGATCACCCCACTCCGCTTGAGATCCGCACTCACTCAATGGAGCCCGTACCCTTCTTTATTTACGATCCCGCAAATGAAACAGAGGGCGTCTCCATTTACACAGAAGCCGAATGCGGTAAGTGTTCTACTTACATAAGCGACGGCAGTACCCTACTCTGCCACCTCATAAAATAAATCACAGAGGTATATTATGAACAAAAACACTCCTCTAGAAAAAAAGCCTCAGGGCAGTATTCTTTCATATATCAGCGAGTTCGTTGAGCTTCTTGGAATTGTTACCGTATGCGTTATGATGATATTCACCTTTGTGGGCAGACTGAATATCGTTCAGGGTCCCTCCATGGAGAATACACTACACGAGGGAGAGTACCTTTTCGTATCCGATCTGTTTTACACTCCCACCCCCGGTGATATCGTTATTATTCACGAGATCGACGCAGATCCCTACTCCGACCCTATCGTAAAGAGAGTTATCGCGACTGCCGGTCAGACTGTAGATATTGACTTTGATACCTGGACCTTATACGTTGACGGAGTAGCCGTTGATGAAAGTGCATATCGCCATGTGGACGAAGATGCTTACACAATCAAAGCCGACTATCCCCTCCCCCTCACAATTCCCGAGGGTCAGGTATTCGTTATGGGTGACAACCGAAATCACTCCGCAGACAGCCGCACCACCTCGATCTACACAGTTGACGAGCGAGACATAGTGGGCAAGGCTGTTGCCAGAGTATTCCCTCTTGACAAAATCGAATTTTTCAAAAATCCCCACAAGAATTAAACCTAAACTAACAACAAGAAACGGAGATTAACCGTGCCTTCACAAACAATACAATGGTTCCCGGGGCATATGGCGAAAACCCGCAGAATGATAACGGAAAGCCTTTCCCAGGTTGACATCGTTATCGAGCTGCTGGACGCAAGAATCCCAAAAAGCTCCAAGAACCCGGAAATCGACAAGCTTACTGCTAACAAGCCGCGCCTTGTTCTTCTCACCAAGGCCGCCCTTGCAGATCCTGTGGCAACACGTCGCTGGGTTGAGTATTATTCAGAGAAAAGCTCTCACAAGTGTTTAGCTATCGACACTCTCTCCGGCGAGGGAATCAAGCAGATCTCTCCAACCATCCGAGAAATTCTCAAGGAAAAGCTTGAGAGATACGCGGCAAAAGGTATGATCGGCAAGCAGATCAGAGCAATGGTAGTGGGAATTCCCAATGTTGGAAAGTCTTCCCTTATCAACAAGCTCTGCGGTGCAAAGCGAGCAAAGGTAGAGGACAGGCCCGGCGTTACCGTAAACCGACAGTGGGTCACCACCAATATCGGCATCGAGCTTCTTGATATGCCCGGTGTACTGTGGCCTAAGTTTGACGACAACATAGTAGGCGAAAACCTCGCATTTACAGGAGCTATCCGCGACGCGATCCTTGACACGGAGGATCTTGCATCAAAGCTGTGCGCCAGACTCTACGAAAACGCGCCGGATATGTTCTGCACAAGATACAAGCTTGACAAGGACTCCCTGGCTGACGCATCCCCCTACGATCTTCTTTGCGCAGTTGCGAAAAAAAGAGGATTCCTTATCTCCGGCGGAGAACTGAACACAGAGCGTGCTGCCGACATAGTTCTTGATGAATTCAGAGAGGCGAAAATCGGAAGAATCACTCTTGATCCACCGCCCACAAAACAGAAATAAACAAAAGCTGAGGACAAAAAGGTGCTTGACTATAATTTCGACAGAGAATATTACAAGTCCTACGGATACGTTTGCGGAACTGACGAAGCGGGACGAGGACCACTCGCAGGTCCCGTTGTTGCGGCGGCTGTTATTCTGCCTGACGGATGCGTTATCGACGGCCTTGATGACTCAAAAAAGCTCACGGAAAAGAAGCGCGAGCGGCTTTACGATATAATTAAGGAACAGGCTCTTGCTTACGCTATCGTTGAGGTTTCCCCTGAGGAAATCGACGAGCTCAACATTCTTGCCGCTTCTCTCACCGCTATGAGACGGGCGGTTGCCATCGTCAAAGAAACAGTTGAGCCTGCCGTTGTGCTCATCGACGGAAACCAGCAAACAGATTTTGGCATCCCCTCGTTCACTGTGGTAAAAGGCGACTCTATTTCCCAGTCTATTGCAGCGGCATCGGTGCTTGCAAAGGTTTACAGAGACCGACTTATGATGCGTCTGGCTGAAGAATATCCGGGCTACGGCATAGAAAAGCACAAGGGATACCCCACCCCCGACCACAAATTAGCGGTTTACGAGCTTGGGGCAAGCCCCATTCACCGCCGCTCATTCCTTTCTTTCCTTGAGAGGGATCGCGATAAGCTTGAGGCGGCACTCCGGAAAAAGCGTGCCAAGGAAGCAGGTCTGGAATGAACACTCGCGAATTTGGTAAACTGGGCGAGGATTCCGCTGTCCGGTTTCTCCGAAATCACGGATACCGCATTATCGGGCAAAACGTGTATGTGGGACACCGAGAGGTTGATATTATCGCTGAAAACGAGTTTTTCATCGTTTTTGCTGAAGTAAAGACCCGCCGTCAGATCCCGGAGAGCAACAGTCCATTCGGAACACCCGGCGAGGCTGTGGACGGACGGAAGAGATCACTGCTCGTGTCAGCGGCTGAGGAATACCTCCACTCAAATCCCACGGAAAAATCCCCGAGAATTGACGTTATTGAGGTTTACGTCTCCCCATTTTCGGAGGAATACAAGGTGCTCGACATCCGCCACTACGAAAACGCGGTGAAAAAAACCGGCAAATTCTCAAGAACCCGCAAAAATACCGCAGAATAAATTTGACAAAACCCGCCCTCGCGGCAAAAAAATAAACAAAAAATAAGGACCATGAAAAAAATGAAGTACAGAAGCACAAGAGATATTTCAAAAAATCCCGTATACATTACATCCGCTGAAGCAATCAAGCAGGGACTTGCTCCCGACGGCGGTCTTTATATCCCCGAATCATTTCCCGCACTTACCCACGGGGACTTTGAAAAGCTTTGCGCGATGGACTACGCAGAGCGCGCGGCCTTTGTTCTCGGACTTTTCCTTGACGATTACGACAAAGACGCACTCCTCACCTCCTGCCGAGAGGCCTATTCCGAAAAGAGATTCCCCGGCGGTGCGGCACCCATTCACGAAATGAACGACGGCATCTACTCCCTTGAGCTGTGGCACGGTCCTACATCCGCTTTCAAGGATATGGCTCTGCAGATCATGCCCCGTCTCCTCTCCCTGGCTCTTCAGATGACAGGTGAAGAAAGAATCGCCCACATTCTTGTTGCCACAAGCGGTGACACCGGCAAGGCGGCTCTTGAGGGATACAGCGATGTTGACGGTGTAAAGATCACCGTGTTCTATCCCGTTGACGGTGTAAGCCGTATGCAGAAGCATCAAATGCAGACCACCCTCGGCTCAAACGTTTACGTTGCGGCTGTTCGCGGCAACTTCGACGATGCACAGAACGGTGTTAAGGCAATTTTCTCCGACAAGGAGCTTGCAAAGCGGGCAAATGAGGCAGGCTTCTTCTTCGGAAGCGCAAACTCCATCAACTGGGGTCGCCTCGCTCCTCAGATCGTGTACTATATCTCCGCTTACTGCGACCTTGTGAATTCCGGAAAGATCGCTCACAGCGACAAGATAAACGTATGCGTTCCCACAGGCAACTTCGGCAACATTTTTGCCGCTTATATTGCGAAGATGATGGGTCTCCCCGTTAACCGCTTCATCGTTGCATCTAACAGCAACAACGTACTTACAGATTTCATTAACACAGGGGTTTATGACAGAACAAGAGAGTTCAAAAAGACCATCAGCCCTTCTATGGATATTCTCATTTCCTCAAATCTTGAGAGACTTCTCTTCACCCTTGGCGGCGCTGATCTTACTGCCGATCTTATGGCAGAGCTCAAGGAAAACGGCAAGTACACCGCTCCCGACGCACTTATGAACACTCTCCGTGAAAATTTCTCCGGCTACTTTATGGACGAGGACGAAACAAAGGCAGCAATCGCTGATTCCTACAAGGGTCAAGGTTATCTTATTGACCCCCACACTGCTGTTGGCTACGGCTGCGTGAACAAGTACCGCGCGGAAACTGCAGATAACACCCCTGTTATCCTTGCATCCACCGCAAGCCCTTACAAGTTCGCTCCCGCTGTTGCAGAGGCCATTGATCTTCCCGAAAACGAGGATATTTTCGCTTGTCTCACCGAGCTTTCCAAGGCTACCGGCACAGAAATTCCCGCGCCTCTTGCAAACACTCTAGGCATGGAGATCCGCTTCACTGAGGTTCTTGATCCTCGTGATATGCCCACCGTTCCCTTCAGGGTATAATATGGCTCTCTACACTATAGCTGACCTCCACCTTTCCTCTGTCACAAATAAGCCAATGGGCATTTTCGGAGCGCGGTGGACGGATCACACGGAGAAGCTTATCACACGCTGGAATGCTCTTGTAACTCCCGAGGATACGGTCGTGATCCCCGGAGACGTTTCCTGGGGTATGACACTGGCTGAAACCGCTGAGGATTTCCGAATCATCGACTCCCTCCCGGGTCAGAAGATCATCGGCAAGGGTAACCACGATTACTGGTGGACAACGGTTGCAAAGATGAAGAAGTTTCTCGCCGATATCGGTGTCACTACCGTGGATTTTCTCTTCAACAACGCATTTCTCCAGCCCGACTGCGTGGTATGCGGATCCCGCGGCTGGTACATTGAAGAAAAGCTCCAGGCAACACCGGATCCCACAGATTACGAAAAGATCGTTAACCGGGAATGTATGCGTCTTGAGGCGTCACTTGTACAAGGTGAGTCCCTTCGCGGAGAGCAGGAGCTGCCCCTTGTGGCGTTTCTGCACTTCCCTCCCGTGTTTGGGGACTTCGTTTGTCAGCCCCTCATTGACGTAATGAAAAAGTACGGCGTGAAGCAGTGTTATTACGGACATATCCACGGCAATTACTACGTTCCTCACACAATGGAATACGAGGGGGTAAATCTCTCTCTGATCTCGGCTGATTACCTGAACTTCACACCCCAGCGTGTTTTTATATGATTTTCCTAAAAAACGATCGGTGGGAAGGTCGAAAATTTTTCCTATTATCCCTTGACAATACACACGAATGATTGTAAAATATAAAGAGCTATGTAAATATTATAACATTATATAAAGACCAAGGAGAAACTAAAAATGAGCCTGAAATCCCAGGAAATTATTGCTGCAAATCAGAAGAAGATCACAATCGATGTTGATCGCGCTACTTTTGAAAAGGCAATCAACAAAACATACAAGGCAGCATCCAAGAATATCACGATCCCCGGCTTCCGTAAGGGCAAAGCTCCCCGCGCACTTGTTGAAAAGATGTACGGTAAGGAAGTATTCTATGAAGACGCTATAAACGAGATCATTCCCGAAGCTTACGCTGAAGCTGTTAAGGAAGTTCCCGAAACAATCGTTAGCCGTCCTGAATTCGATATCGAATCCATCGACGAAAACGGCGTAGTTCTCGTAGCTACATTCTTCGTAAAGCCTGAAGTTGAGATCAAGGATTACCTCGGCATCGCCGTTAACCGTCCCATCCTCAACGTAACTGACGAAGATATCGCAAACGAGCTTGAAAGAGTACAGAACCGTAACGCTCGTATGATCGAGATCACAGACCGCGCAGCAGCTCTTGAAGACGTTGTAACAATCGACTTCGAAGGCTTTGTTGACGGTGTTCCCTTCGACGGCGGCAAGGCTGAAGGTCACTCCCTCAAGCTTGGCTCCGGTCAGTTCATCCCCGGCTTCGAGGATCAGATCGTTGGCAAGAACATCGGCGAAGAATTTGACGATGTTGTTACATTCCCCGCTGATTACCACGCAGAAAACCTTGCAGGCAAGGAAGCTACATTCAAGTGCAAGCTCAACGCTATCAAGTTCAACGAGCTCCCCGAGCTTGACGATGAATTTGCAAAGGACGTTTCCGAATTCGATACACTCGACGAATACAAGGCAGACATCAAGAAGCACCTTGAAGAAGAAAACAAGAAGCACGCAGACGCTCACGTTGACGAAGAGCTCATCAAGGCTCTCATCGAAAAGCTCGAAGGTGATATTCCCGAGTGCATGTATGAGAACGAAACCGAAAACTTCGTTCGTGACTACGACAACAGACTGCGCATGAACGGTCTCGACCTTAAGACATACTTCCAGTACACAGGCATGGATCTCGACACTCTCAGAAAGCAGATGAGACCCGACGCTGAAAGACAGGTTAAGACTCGCCTTGCTCTTGAAAAGATCGCTGCTCTCGAAGGTATCGCTGTTTCTGAAGAAGATATTGCTGAAGAATACACTCGCCTTGCTGAAATGTACGGCATGGAGATCGATAAGATCAAGGAAGTGGTTGAGGCTGACGCTGTCGCAGAAGACCTCAAGGTTAAGCGCGCTGTTGAACTCGTAAGAGAAAAGGCAGTTATCACTGAAACCGAAGAACACAACCACGACGCTGAATAATTTTGACTTAAGATTCCGCTGCCCATCCAACCGTTGGGTGGCGGTTTTCGATAAATGGCAAAAGTATTTCCCGGGAATCACAGTATAACCTGTAATTTCAACGGGTGAAATGTAAATAATATTATACTTGACCATCTACTGCCCAAAGGCATAACCTATATTAAATAATCGGAGGTAATATTATGGCACTCGTACCAATGGTCGTACAGCAGACAAACCGCGGTGAGCGGTCTTACGATATTTATTCCCGCCTTCTCAACGAGAGAATCATCTTTCTCGCTGACGAAGTAAACGACGTTACAGCTTCCCTGGTTGTAGCACAGCTTCTGTATCTGGAATCTGAAGATCCGGATGCTGACATCAGCCTTTACATCAATAGCCCCGGCGGCTCCGTTTCCGCAGGTCTTGCGATCTACGACACTATGAACTTCATCAAGTGTGACGTATCCACCATCTGCATCGGTATGGCAGCTTCCATGGGCGCATTCCTTCTTTCCGCAGGTGCAAAGGGCAAAAGACTGGCTCTCCCCAATAGCGAGATCATGATCCACCAGCCCCTCGGCGGCGCACAGGGTCAGGCAAGTGACATCAAGATCCAGGCTGAGCACATCTTAAAGACCCGCGACCGTCTCAACTCCATTCTTGCAAAGAACACATGCAAGCCCATCGAGATCATCGCAGCTGATACTGAACGTGACAACTGGATGAGCGCTGAAGATGCTATGCAATACGGTCTTATCGACAAGGTTATCGAACACAGACCTTAAATTCTGAGACTCCCGAAAGGTTTAACCGCTATGGACAACAATAACAACCGCAGGATCCGTATTGATCGCTCCTGCGCCTTCTGCGGACGAGGAGAGGAACAGGTTGAATTCCTCATTCCTTCGCCCACAGGACTGTATATATGCGACAGATGCATCGAAGCTTGCAACGATATTATCTTCGATCATATGAATGACGCCACCGGTGCCGGAGAGCTTGGCGAAATGGATCTTCCCACACCTATGGAGATCAAGGAATCCCTCGACCAGTACATCATCGGTCAGGACAAAGCGAAGATCGCTCTTTCCGTTGCAGTATACAACCACTACAAGAGAATTATCTACGCTGATAATCAGGCAAAGCTGAAAAAGCACAAGAAAAACGATGACTTTATCGACGAAGTGGACATCCAGAAGAGCAACGTGCTCCTTATAGGTCCCACCGGCGTTGGCAAAACATTCCTTGCGCAGACCCTCGCGAGAACCCTGCAGGTTCCCTTTGCAATAGCTGACGCAACGACTCTCACCGAAGCCGGCTACGTTGGTGAGGACGTGGAAAACATCCTCCTCCGTCTTATTCAGGCAGCGGACTACGATGTTGAACTGGCAGAGCGCGGTATCATTTACATCGACGAAATCGACAAAATTTCACGCCGCAGTGAAAACCGATCCATCACCCGTGACGTTTCAGGTGAAGGCGTGCAGCAAGCACTCCTGAAGATCCTTGAGGGCACCGTAGCAAACGTTCCTCCTCAGGGTGGACGCAAGCATCCTAATCAGGAATTTATCCAGATCAACACCGAGAACATCCTGTTCATCTGCGGAGGCGCATTTGATACCCTGGATCAGATCATCGGTCAGAGAAAAGGACAGTCCGGCATCGGATTCCAGAGCAACATCAAGAAAAAGGACGAAAAGCTGAAGGACGGCATTTTCAAGGACGTTACAGCTCACGATATCGTGAAGTTCGGCCTTATTCCCGAGCTTGTGGGTCGTCTTCCCGTGATCGTTGGTCTCGACAACCTTGACTGCGATTCACTGGTGCAGATCCTTTCTAAACCGAAAAATTCCCTCACCAAGCAGTACACAAAACTGTTTGAGCTTGACGGAGTTGAGCTTAAGTTCACCGCTGATGCTCTCAGAGAGGTTGCAAAGCGCGCTATTGAGAGAAATACCGGCGCACGAGGACTTCGTTCGATCCTCGAGGAAGTAATGACGGATATTATGTTCACCCTGCCATCCCGCGACGACGTGGCAACGGTGACGATCACCAAGAATTGTATCACTGATCACGCAGCCCCAAAGCTCACATTGAAATCAGCTAAATAAAAATTAAACCGCGGTAGAGATACTGCGGTTCATTTTTTGCGGATAAAAAAACTCAAAAAAATCCAAAATAATTTCAAAATACCTATTGACAAATGAGGATTGGGGTGCTATAATATCATACGTTGACAGCGGAGAGATCCGAGCAACATGCGGAAGTGGCGGAACTGGCAGACGCGCACGTTTGAGGGGCGTGTGGGCAACCGTACGGGTTCAAGTCCCGTCTTCCGCATAATAAAAAGACAGGTTTCAGACCTGTCTTTTTTGTTATCTAAAATTTAAACGGGACCCCGAGGGCGCGTGTTAGAAAAGTCTCCGGGGGAGAGTTTTTCCGCGCCACCGCTCTTCCCGCAGGAAGGCAAGTCCCGTCTTCCGCATCTCACCTATAAACCGCAGGTTGAGCGTGTTTTTAATAAATAAAATAACCGTCTCTTCCAAAATATTAAAAAATGGTGTATAATCATATCATAACCAAAGGAGGACTGTTATGATAAACAAAATACATTTTGGCAAGCGGATATCAGCATTGAGAAAAAGATTGAATTATTCACAGGCAGATCTCGCAGAAAAGCTTAACATTACTCCCCAAGCCATTTCAAAATGGGAATGTGGCGCCACTTTGCCGGATATAGATCTGCTACTCCAATTATCCCATATCTACGGCGTATCCATCAATCAAATGCTGGAAGATAACGATCTTGTCTTTGAACTGACAGGAAAGCCTGTAGGAAAAGACGGAATAACATATTTTGTGCCAGAAGAAGAGTCAGATTATGCCAAGGCGTGGGCAGATGAAATTGTTTCAGAAAAATGGATTGAGCGCAACTGGAAAAATAATTGTTCGTACAATAATTTAGGACACGAAATAGTAACGATCACCAATCACGGCGGAACTATTCTTGAGATTGGGGCGGGTCCCGGTGGCGGATTTATGCCATATATTCTCAAATCAGATCCGGATTCTTCCATAATAATCAGCGACATCTCCCCTACAATAGTAAGAGAATGGAAGGCGTTACTCGACAAGGAGCTTGATTCCCCGAATTTGTATTACGCTGCCCTTGATTTTTGCAATATGCCCTTTAAGGATTGCTCTATTGACATAGTTTCGGATGCAGGTGGCATCGGCAACGCAATAGGAGACAAGGCAAAGGCACTCAAAGAAGCTTACAGAGTCCTGAAACCGGGGGGATTGCTCATTACTTCTACCGGATTTGTTAACAAGGAAACCCTCGCTGCTTTGCCCAAAGACATACAGCAAGTATTGATAGATAAGCGGCCTGACATATTCGAAGATCTATATGAGGATACAGTCCTTGCTGGGTTCGGCAAGATCGACAGCGTTATAAGCGGTCATTGGTACACAGATGATGACGAAAGCGGAATTGCAGATCTGGCTCGTTCACTGGGAGTAAACTTGAAATTCACAAGCTATACAAGATATTGTAAAAAATAAAATAATACGAAAGGCAAGTCCCGTCTTGCGCAATACTCACAGTCCTGTGCTCATTCGGCATGGGACTTTTTTCTTCTTCAAAATTCCCTACACTATATTATATATCCCTTGACTTATCCCCCGTAATCGTGTATAATTATCATGAGTTTTTGTGCGAAGAAAAAGGCAAAACTCGCAAGGTTAAAACGATAAAAAATTAGTTGAGGTAGGATAAATGAAACACACATTTTTACGCAAAGGATCACTGGTGCTCGCTCTTGTTATGGTGCTCTCTGCCATGCTGTCGTTTGTCGGCTGCGCATCAAAGGATGAGTACAAAGACTTCGACTACTTCGTTATGGACACTTACGTTACAATCCGTCTTGCAAATGCGGGAGATGACGGAAAGCTTACTGACGAATATCTCGCCGAAGTTGCGGACAACTGCGCCGCTATCCTTGCGGAAGTTGACGGAGTGATCTCCGCTCACAACGATGCAAGTGACATCTCTGCCTTCAACTCCGACGTCAGCGTTATGGTGGGTGCTGATGAATCCCTGCTCCCTCTTCTGAAAACCGCGGATAAGATAACCCGCCTCACGGACAGAGCCTTTGACTACACCCTGGGTGCCCTCATCGAGCTTTGGAACGTAAACGGCGGCGGTCCTGTTCCCTCAGAATCAGATATAAGCTACGCATTATCCCACACAGGAGCGGACAAGCTCAAGTTCAAGGGCAATACAATTGAGAAAATCGACAAGAATCTGAAAATAGACTTAGGCGGCATCGGCAAGGGTCACGCCACACAGCTTATACTTGAATATCTGGCAACAACAGACGTGAAGTACGGTATCGTTTCCCTTGGCGGAAACATCGGTGTATACGGTGCCAAGCCCGACGGACAGACATACAAGATCGGTATTCGCGATCCCGAAGGCAGCGGAGTGATCGGCCATCTTTACCTGACCTCCGGCTTCGTATCTGTGTCAGGGGATTACGAAAGATTCTTCGAGGTTGACGGAGTTCGCTACCACCACATTCTTGACGCAAAGACCGGTTACCCTGCTGACAGCGGAATCAGAAGCGTTGCGGTTTACTCAACAAACGGCGCTACTGCTGACGCACTCTCCACCGCCCTGTTCGTCATGGGTGTTGAGCGCACAATGGAACTTTACGAAAGCGGCGAGATCACTTTTGAGGCAGTTTTCGTAACTGACGACGGTAAGGTTATCACGACTCCCGGCCTTAGCGACGACGTTTTCAAAATGTCCTCTGTAAAATACAAGCACGAAACTGCTGAATTATCCACGAAAGATTAATATGGCTGAAAATTATATAGTATCAAAAATTATTGACGGAGACGTGGCAGAGCATCTTAGCTTCACTGATGCAGTTGCCGCTATTCATAAAAAGAAGGGATATACTCCAAAATATTTCGTACAGACCTTTGGTTGCCAGCAAAATGAGGCTGACAGCGAGAGGCTCGGCGGTATGTGCGTGGCTATGGGATACGAAAAGACCACCACCCCCGACGACGCTGACCTTATTCTTGTTAACACCTGTGCTGTACGCGAGCACGCAGAGAAGAAGGCCCTTTCAATTATAGGCCAGTACAAGCATATCAAAGACAGAAATCCCGGTCTTGTTATCGGTGTCGGCGGATGCATGGTTACCCAGGAAAGCCGCGCAGACAAGCTTCGCCGCAGTTATCCCTACGTTTCATTCACCTTTGACACAGGAGCCATTCACAAGGTTCCCTCCCTTGTTCTTGGTGCGCTGACAGGCAAAAAAAGAAGCTTTATTTTAAGCGACGAATGGAAAATTAACGAAGGCTTGCCTATCTCACGTGAATCCGCTCACATGGCGTGGCTCTCCATTATGTATGGCTGCAACAATTTCTGCTCATACTGCATAGTGCCATATGTTCGCGGACGTGAAAGAAGCCGCTCTGCAGAGGCGATCATCGAAGAAGCAAAGCAGCTTATCGCAGGCGGAGCGCGAGATATTACACTCCTCGGTCAAAACGTTAATTCGTACAACGGCGGCGACGGTGTTGATATAGCAGAACTCATGCACAAGATCTGTGCTCTCCCCGGCGACTTCAAGCTCCGCTTTATGACAAGTCACCCGAAAGATGCCTCCGACAGACTCATTGAGGCTATGGCTACGGAAGAAAAGATCGTTAAGCATTTCCATTTGCCGATCCAGTCGGGCTCTGACCGGATACTCCGCGAAATGAACCGCAAATACGACACCGCGTCATATCTTGAAAAGATTGCAAAGCTGAAAGAGGCTGTGCCGGACGTATCAATCACTTCTGATATTATTGTGGGATTCCCCGGCGAGACCGAAGAGGACTTTTTGGGCACTCTCGATATACTCAAAAAAGTCCGCTACGATATGGTGTTCTCTTTTATCTACTCTCCGAGAAACGGCACTCCCGCCGCACGAATGGATTGTCAGATCCCCCGCGAGGTGTCCTCCGAGAGAATGGGCAGACTGCTTGCTCTCCAGGACGAGATCTCAAACGAGAGAAACCAGCGTTTCCTCGGTCGCACAATGAGAGTTCTGGCAGAAGACGTAAGCAAAAACGATTCCACGATGCTCACCGGCAGAGGTGACAGTGTTCGCCCGATCCATTTCTCCGCTGACAAGTCAATGATCGGTCAGTTCGTGGATCTGAAGATCAAGAACGTATCCACATATTGCTTTGAAGGCGAAATTTTAAAGCCTTAAATATAACAAATAACACACAACCGAAAGGATAAACTAAAATGAACGAGATCCTCACCCCCGAAATGAAAGAACTTATCGCCAAGCTTGGCGAACTTGTAAAGGCAGACAACAGATGCCACGCTATTGAAGCAGCAATCGACGAATACGAGCACTGCGACGAGCTCAACTCTCTTATTGCTGAATATAACGCACAGCAGAACGTTCTCGCTGACGCATACGGCAAGTCCGACGTAAGCGATGAGCTTCGCGAAACTGTAAAGAACCGCATTGACGAGCTTTACGACGCTGTTACCACACATCCTGTTTACACAGCTTATCTTGAAGCAAAGCAGGCATTTGACGAACTCACAAACGAGATCTTCGCTGAGCTCCAGTTTGTTATTACCGGCAGCCGTCCTTGCTCCCACAACTGCAGCTCCTGCCACAGCGACTGCGGACATCAGCATTGATCCGAATGATTCGATTTTAATTTCTACAATGAGGTGCGTGTCATGACTCCGATGATGCAACAATACTTTGAGATAAAAAATAAATACCCGGATTTCATTCTGTTCTACCGTCTCGGAGACTTTTATGAGATGTTTTTTGACGATGCGCAGCTTGCCTCCTCTGTCCTTGGAATCACCCTGACAGGACGTGACTGCGGCGAAGAACAGCGTGCACCCATGTGCGGCGTTCCCTATCATTCCTGCGAGGGATACATCGGCACCCTTATCGAAAACGGATACAAGGTGGCGATCTGCGAGCAGGTTGAAGACCCCAAGGCAGCAAAGGGTATCGTCCGTCGCGAGGTAACAAGAATCATCACCCCCGGCACCCTCATTGAAACAGACCTCTTAAAAGAGGAGTCAAACAACTATTTCGCAACTATCTACTTCGACGGCAGCTCTGTTGGTATGTGCTTTGCGGATATTTCAACAGCTTATATTGCTGCTACCTCGTTCAAAGACCGTCTTTCCGAGGACGAAATAATCAACGAGCTGTCAACCTACTCTCCCCGAGAGATCATTATGAGCTGCACAGCACGTAATCTCCCCAAGGTTGCGGAATTTATCAGAACCAGATTAAACGCTATCCTCAGCGAGGCGGCAACGGGATTCTTTGAGATCGAGCCTGCACTTCTACGAGTTGACGAACAGTTTGGCAGAGAAGCAACAGAGGGAAATCCCCGCTCTGCTCTTATCGCAACCGGTGCGGCACTCAAGTATATCAAGGATACCCAGATGAGTGATATTTCATATATCAAAAAGCTGAAAATATATGAGTCCTCACAGTATCTTGAAATGGACGTATCCACCCGCCGCAATCTTGAGCTCTCGGAAACTATGCTCACAAAAGAAAAGCGCGGCTCACTCCTGTGGGTACTTGACAAAACAAAGACAGCCATGGGCGCCCGCCTTCTCAAGCAGTGGATCGAGCATCCCCTCACAAACGTTACGGACATTCTGAACCGTCAGCAAGCTGTTGGTGAGCTTTGCGACAACTTTATGCTCCGTGAAGAGCTAAGAGAATACCTCTCTCCTGTGCTTGATATGGAAAGACTTATTACAAAGGTTTCCTACGGCACTGCAGGTGGACGTGATCTTCGCGCTATTTGCCAGACTTTGTCCGTTATTCCCGCGGTCCGTGAGGCTCTCGCTGACATATCAAGCGGCGCACTTTCAGAGATATACAGGGAGCTTGACCCCCTAACCGACGTGTGCCAGCTTATTGACGACGCCATTGACGAGAATCCCCCGTTTATAGTTCGCGAGGGCGGCATTATCAAGCCCGGCTACAGCGAGGACGTTGACAATCTCCGCTACATTATGGCAAACGGTAAGGAATGGCTCAAAACCGTCGAAGCAAATGAACGCGAAAAAACCGGCATCAAGAATCTGAAGATCGGCTATAACAGAGTTTTCGGATATTACATCGAAACTCCTCGCTCCGCCGCTGATCAGGTGCCCGAGGGCTACATAAGAAAGCAAACTCTCTCCGACAAGGAGCGCTATATCACCGACGAGCTGAAGGATATGGAAGCTACCATCCTCGGCGCTGACGACAAGGTGAAGGCTCTGGAGTACAATATATTTGTCCAGATCCGCGACGCTGTTAATGCACAGTCCGCAAGAATTCGCCGCACGGCACAGGCACTCGCAGAGCTTGATGCGTTTATCTCCCTTGGAGAATGCGCGGTGCAGAACTCCTACGTTTGTCCTACAGTTGACGCAAGCGATATTGTAGACATCAAAAACGGACGTCACCCTGTGGTTGAAAAGTTCGTCAGCGATTCCTACTTCGTTCCAAACGACGCATATCTCAACACGTCTGACAACTGCCTGATGCTTATTACAGGCCCCAATATGGCGGGTAAATCCACCTATATGCGCCAGACTGCCCTGATAATTCTTATGGCGCAGATCGGCTCATTCGTTCCTGCGTCCTCTGCGCGAATCGGCGTTGTCGACAAGTTGTTCACACGTGTGGGCGCGTCTGACGATCTGGCATCCGGTCAGTCCACGTTTATGCTGGAAATGAAAGAGGTTGCGTACATTCTCAACAACGCCACCTCCCGCAGCTTTATCGTTTACGACGAGATAGGCCGCGGAACCTCCACTTACGACGGCATGAGTATTGCGCGTGCTGTTGCGGAATACACCGTTGGCAAGAAGGTGGGAGCAAAGACCATGTTCGCAACCCACTATCACGAGCTTACTTCTCTCGAGGGCCAGCTTCGCGGAGTGGTAAACTATAACATCGCCGCAAAGAAGCGTGGTGACAGTATTACGTTCCTCAGAAAGATCGTTCCAGGCCCCACAGACGATAGCTACGGTATCGAAGTAGCACAGCTTGCGGGTGTCCCCGGTGAGATCACACGTCGGGCTAAGGATATTCTTAAGGAGCTTGAGGGTAATCCCGTAAAGAAACCGACTAAGAAGACATCAGAGCCCGAGGACGACGGCATGATGTCCATGAATATGAGCTTTGCGGATATTGCCCTTGACGAGATCAAGGAAGCACTCCGAAAGACCGACATCAACACCCTCACCCCTATAGAAGCTATGAATCTCATATACGAGTGGAAAAAACTAATCTGATAAACGGAGGAAGAGCATATGTTTATCGAAACCGAACAGGTAATGAAGGAAAATACCATAAAGAACCGTCAGGCGTTCTGCGACGGCATTTACAAGGTGCTTGAAGACCGCAGAAAAATCTACGACGATATGCGCGAGGCATACATAACACCTGAGAAGGTTGCCGCAAATCGCGAAGCATACAGAGCTGACTTTACGAATATGCTCGGTTGGCCTCTGACCGATTACGAAAACCTTGGAAACACCCCAATGGAGGTCAGAGTCACCCCTCGCTACGATATTGACTGGGCAAAGGGATACGCTATGGAGTTTGAGGTTCTTCCCGGACTTTGGGCGTACGCGCTTTATTTTGAATCAAAAAACGAAGGCGAGCTTCCTTTTATCATTGCACAGCACGGCGGATGCGGAAATCCCGAGGCTGCTGCTGAAACCTTTGAAGAAAACAACTACAACGGTATGGTTCGCCGCGCCGCAACATACGGTGGCGGAGCAAATGTCCTCTGTCCTATGCTTCTTATGTGGCCTGACAGATTCGAGCCCGCCCCCAAAGCGATTGAGGACGAGGGCTACAGCAGATCACGTATCGACGCAAGGCTGAAGCAGGTCGGCAGCTCTATTACAGCGGTTGAAACCTTTGCTATCAGACGTATGCTCACCTATTTTATCGAAAACGGCACCGCAAAAGAAGGCCACATCGGTATGCTCGGCCTCTCCTACGGCGGATTCTACACAACTGTTACAGCAGCTGTTGACACAAGAATCAACGCGGCATACTCTTCCTGCCAGTACTCCGACAGATACCGCTACGGCAGAGAGGACTGGATCTGGGGAGACAATGCATCCCGTTTCCTTGACGCTGAAGTTGCGTCTCTTATCGCTCCCCGCCCCTTCTTCGCTGACGAAGGTGACCGCGACGATCTCTTCGATTTCCGCGCGTTCCTTGGAGAATGTGAGCGCACCATCCCCTATTTCGAGGCTGCAGGGGCAAAAGACAGCTTCAAATACCGCACATTTGACGGTACACACGAATTTGCAAAGGATGACGAAGGCATCGCCTTCATTTATAACGCAATAAAATAATGGGAAAAATTAATTTACTGAGTTTCGAGGTCGCCAACCTTATTGCCGCAGGGGAGGTTGTTGACCGTCCTGCATCTGCCGTTAAGGAGCTTCTTGAAAACGCCATCGACTCCGGTGCCACCCAGATCACTCTGGAGATACAGCGGGGCGGCGTTTCATTTATCCGAGTTTCCGATAACGGCTGCGGAATCGAAAAAGAAGACCTGATCCCTGCTATAACGCGACACTCCACCAGTAAAATCAGCTCTGCCGCTGACTTATCTTCAATATTCACCCTGGGATTCCGCGGTGAGGCTCTTGCAGCTATTGCCTCTGTTTCCCGCCTCCGCATTTTCTCAAAGCTTCAGGGCCAGGTTCTTGGTGCTGTACTCGAGGCAGAGGGGGGCAAGGGTGTTTCAGTCAGTGATACAGGCTGCCAGGAAGGCACAACAGTTATCGTTGAGGATCTGTTCTTCAACGTTCCCGCCCGCCGTAAATTCCTCAAAAAAGACTCAACGGAAGCTACTGCCATTGGCGCGGTTGTGGAAAAGATCGCTCTGTCACATCCGGAGATCTCATTCAAGTTCATCTCCGACGGCGAGATCAAGTTTATGACAGCCGGCAACGGAAACCTCCGCGACACTATCTGGGCTTTGTTCGGCAAAGATACTGCCCGTCGCGCCCTGAAGGTTGACCGTGAAGAGGGTGGAATCCGCATCACAGGATACGTCTCCGAGCCGGATCTGTACCGTTCCAACAGAAATATGGAAAATTTCTTCATAAACGGCCGTTACATAAAGTCAAAAACCGCCACAGCAGCTATTGAGCAGGCTTACGCATCAAAGATCCCTGCTGACAAGTTCCCCTTCTGCGTGCTGAATATTCAGATCAACCCATCTGCCGTTGACGTTAACGTGCATCCGGCCAAGCTGGAAGTAAAGTTCGCAAACGAGAAGGTTATCTTCGACGCAGTGTATTACGCAGTTCTTTCTGCCCTTGAAGCAGAAGCACAAAGACCGGAGCTTCAGCTGTCGAGAGAAAAAAACATAGCACAAAACCCATATAAAGCAAACGCAGAGGAGCTTCGCCGTGCATTCGCACCTCTTGACCGCGGAACACCCGCCGCAAAGCAGGTTCGTTTCTCGGATATTTCCCCGCGAAGGGACGAAGCCAACCAAAAAGTTACACCTCAGATAGCGGATGAGATCTCACCGGCAGACCGCGCCGCGCGTTATTTTGACCTTGCGGGCACACCGGTTATGGAAAAAGGAAAGCCGGTTATCACAAGAGAATTCCCAGAGCCTCAAAAAGCAAAGACCGAGGAGATCGAGCTGACATATATTCCCCTTCCCACTGACGAGGATGCTCCGCCTGCTTTTGATATAGCACCAGAAGCAAAGGTCGAGAAAGAGGCAATCCCCGCTTCCAAATCGGCTGTCGAACCTGTCACAAAAGCGGTTGTCGAACCGGTTACCGAAGCAAAATCAGACGATCCTTATTCTCAGTATGACAGTAGCATTGACCCCTCCGATATTCCCGAATATCACATTATCGGCGAGGCGTTCAATTGCTACGTAATAGTACAAATCGACGATCGAATTTTGATGATCGACAAGCACGCCGCTCACGAGAGGATCATCTTCGACGAGCTCTGCCGTAAAATGCGGGCAAATCTCCGCGATGGCAAGGCCAAGGACGGTCAGCTTCTTTTCGCTCCCATTGAGCTTGATATGCTTGCAGGGGAAGTTGAAGCAATGAAAGACTACGAGGATAAGATCCGCGCTCTCGGATTTGACTACACATTTGAGAAAACGGGCGTCTCCTCTTACAAGGCTGTTATCACACAGATTCCGGGAGATCTTGACAACGCCGCGTCCATTGAGCTGTTCACCACACTTATGAGCAAGCTTTCCGACGTCACCGCCAGCGTGGAATCCACAGCAGAGGGATTCTTTGAATCGCGCTTGTGGCAGGCATCCTGCAAGGCAGCAATTAAGGGCGGACGCATTTACGACATGGGTCACATCAAGTGGATCTGCGACCGACTCCTGAAAAAGCCTGACGAAAAGAGCCAGGTTATCCGCACTTGCCCTCACGGCAGACCTGTGGCTTTTGAGATAAAAAAATCCTCAATTGACCGACAGTTTGCCCGCCTTACTTAAACGAAAATCACCCAATACGGAGAAATAAAATAATGTTTATTCTTGAAAAAACCGACGAACACAGCAAAGCCCGCCGCGGCAAGCTCATTACCCCTCACGGAGTTATCGAAACACCCGTGTTTATGAACGTTGCCACCTGCGCCGCAATCAAGGGCGGTATTTCCGCAATCGACCTGTACGATGTAAACTGCCAGGTTATGCTGTCTAACACATATCACCTTCACATCAGGCCCGGCGACAAGCTCGTTCACGACCAAGGCGGACTTCAGAAGTTCACCGGTTGGAACCGTCCCACCCTCACAGACAGTGGCGGATTCCAGGTGTTCTCCCTGGCAAGCCTTCGCAAGATCAAGGAAGAGGGCGTGTACTTTGCCTCCCACATCGACGGCAAGCGCATTTTCATGGGTCCTGAAGAAAGTATGAGAATCCAATCTAACCTTGGCTCCACCATCGCTATGGCATTTGACGAGTGCATCGAAAACCCTGCCGAATACAATTACACAAAGCAGTCCTGCGACAGAACCACACGCTGGCTCCGCCGTTGCAAGGAAGAGCTGCACCGCCTCTCCCAGCTTGAAACAACCATCAACCCCGGTCAGATGCTTTTCGGTATCAACCAGGGCAGCACATACGGCGACCTTCGTATCCGCCACATGGAACAGATCCGTGAGCTAGATACCGATGGTTACGCTATCGGCGGTCTTGCCGTTGGCGAGGAAACCGAAGAAATGTACCGCATTATCGAAACCGTCGAGCCTTATATGCCCACAGAAAAGCCTCGCTATCTTATGGGCGTAGGTACTCCTCAGAACATCGTTGAGGCTGTTCACCGCGGCGTCGACTTCTTCGACTGCGTGATGCCCTCGAGAAACGCCCGTCACGGCAACCTTTTCACCTGGAATGGTAAGATGAATCTCCTTAACGAAAAATACAAGGAAGACTCTCGTCCTATTGATGAAAACTGCAATTGTCCCGCTTGCCGCCACCACTCCAGAGCATATATCCGTCACCTTATCAAGGCGAAAGAAGCTCTCGGTATGCGTCTTGCGGTAATCCACAATCTGTATTTCTACAACGAGCTTATGCAGAAGATCCGCGATGCCCTTGACGGCGGCTACTTCGAAAGCTTCTACCAGAAGTATCGCATCATACTTGGAGAAAGAAATCCCGACTGATGATCTACGCTGAAACAAACTCAACCGTACCCTATTATAATTTTGCCTGCGAGTACTACCTTGCATTCGAGAAGAATCTCGGCGACGACGTGTTCATGCTTTGGCAGAACGAGCCGTCGGTTATCGTTGGGCAGTACCAGAACACCCTTGAAGAAGTGAATATGCAGTACGTCAGCGACCGCGGGATCCACGTTGCACGTCGATTATCAGGCGGAGGCACGGTATACCACGATCTGGGCTGCTGGCTGTTCACCTTTATAACAAAAAGCGACCGGGACGGTATCAATTTCGAGAAATTCCTCACGCCTATTCTCGCCTCTCTACGCGACTTAGGTCTTGATGTGCGCGCTACAGGGCGGAACGATATTGCCCTGTACCCGGCGGAAAGTGATCGGGGTTACAAGATAAGCGGCAATTCGCAATTCAACAAAAACGGAATGACCGTGCATCACGGCACCCTCCTGTTTGACACAGACATCGACGAAATGGTCCGCGCAACCACGCCGAAGGATTACAAGATCACGTCAAAGGCAATCAAATCCGTAAGGGAGCGGGTGACAAACATTCGCCCACATCTTACGAGGGATATGACCGGGGAAGAATTCCGTGATCACATTGCTAATCATTTAGCTGATGCAAAATATGAATTCACCTCTGACGACATTCGCCGCATCAAAGAAATAGAGCACGAAAAATTCGCGACAGATGAGTGGAATCTCGGCAAGAATCCCGCATTTGACATAAAAAAAGACCTTCATTTTGAAGGGGGCAGTCTGGAGATCGGACTCACCGTAAAAGGCGGCAGAATCGTCTCTGCAGGCGTTTCCGGGGACTTTTTCGGCACTGACGCAAATGAGTTAACCGATGCTCTTTCAGGCGTAGAATTCACCCAGGAGGCTGTAGGCGCCGCTCTCGCACAGTTTGAAGGCAAGCTGTTCAAGATCAGCACAGAAGCGCTGGCACGGGGCATATTTGAATAAACCTAAGAATATATAGAGGACACAACAATGGACAGATCCAAATTGAATGAACTGAGAGAGAACATCGACAAAATTGATAGGGAGCTTGTTGACCTGTTCTGCCGTCGCATGGAAACTGCGTCACAGATTGCGGAATACAAGCGCGAATCCGGCATGGCGGTGTACGATCCCATTCGCGAGCGTGAAAAGCTGGCGGCTGTTGCAGGACTGGCTGAGGACGGAATGGACAACTACGTTAAGCAGATCTATTCTCTGCTTTTTGAGGTTTCCAGAGACTATCAGTCAAAGCTTCTCGGGCGTTCTACAGAGCTTTACAACAAGATCAGCGAGGCTGTTGCCAACACACCCAACCTGTTCCCCACATCTCCAAGAGTTGCGTGTCAGGGCACGGAGGGTGCATACTCAATGACCGCGGCTGAAAAGCTGTTTAAGTCTCCCCAGATCGAGTACGTAAAGACCTTTGCCGACGTTATCCGCGCCGTTGAGACAGGATATGTCAAATACGGTGTCCTGCCTATCGAAAACAGTACCGCAGGAGACGTTTCCGCTGTGCTGAAGCTCCTTGAGGATCACGATGTTTACATAGTTCGCGCCGCAAGATGCAAGATCGAGCACAACTGCCTTGTAAATCCCGGCACAAAGCTTTCTGACATCAAAGAGGTCATCTCTCACGAGCAGGCCATCAACCAATGCAGCAAGTTTATTGAATCTCTCGGAAACGTTAAGGTTACATACGCCGCAAACACAGCTCTGGCCGCAAAGTACGTTCACGATTCCGGCAGAGGAGATATCGCCGCTATCTCATCAAAGCACTGCGCAAATCTCTATGGACTTGACGCAATCAAGCGTGACGTGCAAAATACGGACAACAACTACACCCGCTTCGTTTGCATCTCGAAGAATATCGAGATCTACCCGGGCAGCGACAAGACCACGGTAATGCTCATCACAAACAACACCCCCGGTTCCCTATACCGCGTTCTTTCCAGATTCAACGCCCTGGGTATTAATCTGACGTCTATTATTTCCCGCCCAATTGAGGGCAGGGATTTCGAATTCCGCTTCTTCTTTGATTTTGACACCTCGATCTACGCTGAGGAATTTGCAAATCTGATGCAGACTCTCGACGGCTGTTGTGAAGTGTTCCACTATCTCGGAAGCTACAGAGAAATCATATAATAAGAAAAACCGTACCTGAAAAGTACGGTTTATTTTTATATCTCAAATCCGTTTATCAGCGCATTGTATGCTTTGTCTGCATCAGATTGAGGAATGAGCATAGAGATCTTGATCTCACTGGTGGAGGTGTTGATTATCCGCACTCCTGCATCCCACAGGCACTTGAACACACGCGCCGCAACGCCTGGTTTTCCCTGCATTCCCTCGCCGGAAACAGACAGCTTTACAGCACAGGGGTCGATCTCGATCTCCGTTTCGGGATAGTCAGCGAAAAACTCGCAAAGCACCTCTCTCGCACGTTCTCCGTCTTCCTGCTGAACGGTAAAGATTATCGTTCCGTTTGAGGCGGTCATTGAAGTCTGCAGGATCAAGTCCACGTCAATGCCACGGTCAGCCAGTTCAGCAAATGTCCTGTATGCAAGGCCGGGAATATTCGGCGGCTTTCTTATATAAGCAATAGCAACGCTGTCATCGCGATGTATCGCACCAATATCGTACATAAATTCTCCTTTATCAGTCGAGGATTCGGATCGCAACTGCGTCGGGGAGCAGGTCAGACATAGTCTTTGCCGTCATCTTGCCTGCTACTGCCTCAACAATGCCGCCTTCCTCGGATATGATCTTCACGCTGTCACAAGCCGCTTCGAGCTTATCAGCGAGGTCAACCTTTGAGCAGTTTGCTCTGATGTAATAAGTGAACTCGATCTTGTCAAAGGGCTTTGCCTGCTTTGTTGTGCCGTCAGCCTTTTTGAACTCGGGAACGTACTCGTACTTCGCAGCACCGGAAAGAACCGCGCACACGTCTGCAACTACCGCACCTGCTGTGGGGAGTCTACCTGCCCCTCTGCCGTAGTACATTATATCGCCGGTCACGTCACTTGCCACGGAAATACCGTTGTAAACGTCGGAAATATGTGAGATGGGATTTGTGTGAGGTACGATCATAGGGCAAGCGAATGCTTCAATGCTGTCACCAATATTAGCGCATGCGAGAAGCTTCAGTTCAGCATCAAGCCTTGCAGCCGCCTTGATGTCGTCCTGAGTAACGGTGCGGAGGGTACCTGCGTAAACGTCCGCGTCATCAAGAAGCACGCCTGTTGCAAGGGCGGTGAGAATGATGATCTTGCGCTTTGCGTCGATTGCGTCAATGTCGGCCGCAGGATCGCGCTCTGCGTAACCAAGCTCCTGTGCCTCAGCGAGAACGTCGGCAAAATCTCTGCCCTCGTTCTTCATTTTTGTGAGGATATAGTTTGTTGTACCGTTTACGATACCTCTGATCTTTGTGATATTATCCTGTGCGAGGGCTGTGTTGATGGAACGGATCACGGGGATACCTCCGCCAACGCTTGCTTCAAACAGGTATGACACGCCGTTTTCCTTAGCGCAACGGAGAAGCTTGTCGCCAAAGTTGGCAACCACTTCTTTGTTGGAGGTTACAACGCTCTTGCCCGCCTCCATGCACTGTACGGAAAACTCGTATGCAGGGTGAGAGCCGCCCATTGTCTCGCAAACAAGCTCAACAGACTCGTCCTCAAGAATTGGTGTAATTTCGTGTACAACTCGATCCGCATAGGGAGAATCGGGGAAATCACGGAGATCAAGGATATACTTCACCTCAACGTCGTCGTGTACGGTGCGCTTGATCTGCTCCTTGTTCGCTTCAATCACCGCAGTAATGCCACCGCCAACCACGCCGTATCCGATTATTGCAATATATTTCATATCATACCTCTTTCAGGTGGAAATTCATAAGTATTCATTATTTTCACATATTCTACCATAAAATATGCAAAAAATCAATAGTTATAGCCGTATTTTTATTCTGCCGCCTCTTCAGAAAAAGCTGCGTCAAACAGTTCTCTCAGTCTGTCATGCTTTCCCGAAAGATACAGCCAACCAAACAGCGCCTCAAGTCCTGTAGCACGTCTGTACTCGGAAGGAGTGCTTGATTTCGGCACGCTTGTGTGACCGAGATTGCGACCTCTTTTATATTCGTGTTCTTCCTCTTCAGTAAGCATGGGAAGTACCTTTTCTATGACCTGGCTCTGAACGTGAGCGGTTACATATTTCAGCGACTCGACGCTCGGGCGGTTTGTCTGCTTTCTCACAAGGTACTCTCTTACGTAAAGCTCAAACACGCAGTCCCCCAAATACGCAAGGTTTGCAGGGGAGTACTGTGACGGATTTATATTCTTGTCGTTTGTTTCCATATTCCTCGTCCGGATCAAAATTTTATGCTTTCCAATAAAAGCATATATAGGTTATTTTATCATAGTTTTGCCCTAAATACAATAGAGAATAAATAAATCTTACATTATATAAACGTACTTTTGACTAACGACATACATAGATACAAAATAACTTGGTCTGGCTTACATATAGAAGTTTACTTCTGTCAGCAAAAATTGCCCTACAGAAAACAAATAATTAACCCCGACAGATTTTCAAAGGTCTGTCGAGGTAGTGACATTCATGTTAGAACCAGTTCCATATATCCACAGGTAAACGGAAAGAAATCATATTTTTGTGTTTTGATATGCTTGAAGCCAAAAGATTCATACCATTTTTTTAGTGTTTGATTTTCTTCAACAATTCCAATGTTTATTTTTGAACAGCCCAAACTTTTTGCTATGTCAAATGAATGCAATAGCAATTTTTCTCCTATGCCTTGATGCCTAAACTGTGGTAACACACACAAATTATTTAGTTCACACTCTTTATCCTCTTGCCATGCCAATGAGTAATAACCGACGATTTTTTCATCCAGAACAAAAGCAAACATGGGTCTGTTTTCATTATTTAGTTGCCAAGACAAACGTTGCTCCGTTGTAGCAAAAGCAGTAAAACGAGGAGCGTTTTCAATTGTAAAACCAAACTCATTTGCTACAGTTAAAAAACTTTCTTTTATTACACAAACACATTCTTTAATATTTTCATTTTTTACATATTGTATCATACTTTTTTCCCTTTATCGCCAGTTTCGCCTTTGTATCACAAAGACACAGGGCAAAGCCCATACCCTATTCTTGTTTTGACTTTATTGTCTTCAAAGACGAAATTAACATCCTTCGTATTGCACCGCAATCATTCTGAATTGACTTGTAAGCTGATTCTTCAATGCACTCGGTTTCAAACAAAAGCTCAAGCCAATATTCTGTTTCATAACATTCCTTTTGAGCAATTTCAAGTTTAGATATAAAGTCTTTTGTGCCTTATGCATATTGTGCTTCGTGAATATTAGCACCAATGGAAGTACCGGAACGAAGCAGTTGATTTATAAGCACCGTTTCTTTGTGTTCTGCTTTCAAGTTGCGGCACAGAATGACAATTCTTTTAGCAAATTCCTTTGCTTTATCTCTCATAACGCTGTTAGACATAACATCACCTCTGAAGATATTATACGATAAAACAAATAAACCGTCAAGTTATATTCCGACTTTGTCGGAGTGATATTGTCACCCTGCGACAGTGATATTAAAGCCTATGGCTTTAGTGATATTTTATTCGCCTCCAAAACTCGCGAAGCAAATATAACTCGGTGTAAACCGAATATCACTGCAAAGCAATATAACTCGCCAAAGGCGAATAAAACTGCCCAACTTCTTTATGGGAAGTTGGGCAAAGTGAGGACTTTTGTTATTAAAATTAATATCTTCTGGGGAAGCCGTTTGCGCCGCCCTGGTTCTGATTCTGGTTCTTGCCCATGTTGAGCATCTTCAGAATTTCGTTGAAATCATCATCAGAGATGGGGGATTCTTCATCCTCAGCCTTGTTTTCTTCAAGCTGCTGGCCTGCCTTGGTTACGTTAGTTTCCTTAACGCCTGCCTTGATCTTGCCGGAAGCAACGGGCTTGATGCTGTCTCTCTTAACAAATCCGCCTGCATCGTTCTTGTTCAGAAATCCTGTTGCAATGATAGTAACCTTCATTGTGTCTTCAAGAGTTTCGTCGAATGCAGCACCCCAGATAACTGTTGCATCTTCGGAAGCTTCGGAGCTGATAAGGCTGGAAGCAACTTCGATATCATCGAGGGAAATGTCGGGAGATGCAGTAATACTGATAAGGATACCCTTAGCACCTGTGATAGTTGTCTCGAGCAGAGGACTGGAGATAGCATCTCTTGCAGCTTCGGTAGCCTTGTCTTTACCGGATGCTTCACCAACGCCCATGTGAGCGTAGCCTGCGTCCTGCATAATGGAGGTAACGTCAGCAAAGTCGAGGTTTATGTATTCGGGAATGTTAATAAGCTCGGAAATGCTCTGAACACCGTGGCGGAGAACATCGTCAGCTACCTGGAACGCGTTCATAAGAGTGATCTTCTCGCCAACTTCCTTAAGTCTTTCATTAGGAATGATGATGAGGGAGTCAACGTATTCCTTCAGCTTTTCGATACCTGCTTCAGCCTGTTCCATTCTCTTCTTGCCTTCAAATGCGAAAGGCTTTGTAACGATACCTACTGTGAGGATACCGAGGCTCTTTGCAATACGAGCAACAACGGGAGCAGCACCGGTACCTGTACCACCGCCCATACCGGTTGTTACGAATACCATGTCAGCACCGCGGAGAGCAGCTGTGATAGCCTCTTCGCTTTCTTCAGCAGCCTTTGCACCAACTTCGGGGTTGGAGCCTGCGCCGTGACCCTTGGTAACCTTTTCACCGATCGGAATCTTTGTTGTAGCATTGGACTTTACAAGCGCCTGCATATCTGTGTTAATTGTGATAAATTCAACACCCTTAACACTATTGGTCATTCTGTTAACAGCGTTATTACCACCGCCACCAACACCTATAACCTTTATATTTACTCCACTTTCATAATTGTTATCGTCAAGTTCAAACAACGGCATCTTAATGCCCTCCTCTTTTATAATTCAGTCATTTTTAACGAAACCGACCATCGGTTACAATAAAGACAATTTACTACCTTATATAATACATTATCAAGATGTATTTTGCAATAGTTTTTTGGAAATTTCCATTCAAAAAATCGTTTTTTATCGACTTATTTGTGATTTATTTAGAAAAATTCAGCATTTTTACTAATTTATGTCAATGCTGTGGTCATAAATGACACTTGCTTCTCCCACGGTTGAAAGGTCGATCTTTGCGGGCGTTCCCTTCTCGAACTTGTCGCTGGTAATGGTTTTATACGCCATCAGAAGCTTCGTGCCAAGCTCAACTTCACCGCCGAACTTCATAACATACTTGCTGTCATATTCGATCTGTATGCTGTATTCGTTGGTAAGGTCGATTCTGTCGATAAAGCCGGTACGTCCGAGCTGTGAATTACCGACCTTGTCCAGGGTGTCTCTGATGAATCTCTCATCCCGGGCATCAGCAAATCCAAGGACTCCGCCGGCTACAGAATAGTTTACCTCGGGAAGGATCAGCACTGCCAGATTTTCAGCCATTGCCGCTTCCTTTGTTGTCACCTCAAGGACTCTCAGGCCTGCTGAAAGCTTGACCCAATCACCCCAGATGTTAGCGCAATATATGGCTGTGTCATCTGTCAGGGTGATATTTACCTTGCTTGGAATTGTACGGTCTACCTCTGCAAATCTGATGTACGGGCAACGGAAGGAGATCATGCTGGAAGCTTCTCCTGCGCTGAAGGAATACAAAGTGTCTCCCATATTTATTCCCGAAACGCCAACAACCTGTTCCGCATCGTATATCATTGTTCCGTCTACGTTAATTTCCTTTACGACGAAGAACATATTATATACGAGGGTAACGAACACGGAGAGGATCATAAGGAGAATCAGCACGGTTTTGATAATGTGCTTGTACTCCGACCAACGCTTTGACGCAATGGCGCGTCTCTTGGCGATTCGCTCGTCGTTTCTGCCGCGTTCTTCAATGGTATCAATGAAATTGATAATTCCGTCAAGAATCAGCTTAAACGGTCTTTCTTTTGTCATTGCGGCTGCGTATCCACCGGAGTATCCGCCCGTAGAATATCCGCCGCCTCTGTGATTTGTCTCATGAGCAGCATTAGGTCTGCGGCGCGGAGGTGTGTTAACTCTGGTAGAGCCATATTGCTGATTACCTCTGCCTCCATAAGCCTGTCCGGCAGCTTGGCGGG
Organism: Oscillospiraceae bacterium; assembly: GCA_015064355.1. GTDB lineage: Bacteria > Bacillota > Clostridia > Oscillospirales > CAG-272 > UMGS1696. The sequence goes on from SVSJ01000010.1 coordinate 45,962, forward strand.
GTCTGTTTCCGTTGCTTTGATTCGGACGCTGTCCCCGATTTCCGGGTCTCTGCTGACCACGACTGCTTTGAGAAGCGCTTTGCCGGCTGCTTTTCACAGGGCCATTATTGCGTTTCAGATCAGCACCGTATTCTCTCAGGATTTCCCGCTGTTTCGATTCTTTGGGGCAGATTCGGTCATATACATACAGTACTTTTCCCTGTTGCCGTGCTTCTGCCATAATAATCGCCCCTTTCCGTTATTTTATATTTCTGATTATTTCTTGTTTTTCTTAACAAGCTCGCAAAGATCGTTGTAGATCAGCTTGTTGGAGTCGGGTACTGCAAACTGCTTAATGTTCTCGCTCATTATGCGGCGGTTTTCCGCTCCTTCTTTAGAGAGAAGAGATGCCACCTTTTCAATCAGAGGACGGGCACCGTCGGTCAGCTCTTTTTCTTCAAACAGTCCTGCGGCGTCTGCGTCTGCAAGCACCTTTGCATTCTTGTACTGGTGGTTTTCCGCTACGTTGGGAGACGGAATAAATATTGCAGCCTTGCCTGTTATTGCAAGCTCGGATATTGTCATTGCTCCTGCTCTGCAAATAATAAGGTCTGCTGCCGCCATCTTAAGGGGCATATCGTAGATATACTCACAAAGCTCAATGTTTTCGCACTTGTCAAGGCCCATTTCCTTAAACTGGGAAGTGCAAAGCTCGTGCTCGATGGCACCCGTTGCGTGAATGTGGTAAACGTCAGGATTCTTCGCTGTGAACTCACGCATAAGGCAAAGAACCGCATCGTTTACTTTTTCCGCGCCCATGCTTCCCGCATAGGAGAGGATGATATGCTTGTATTTTTCGTCTATTCCAAGCTTTGCTCTCGCTTCCTCACGGGAAACAGAAGCAAAACCGTTCATAACGGGGTTTCCGACCTTCATCAGTTTACCAGGATCGCAGGTCAATGTTTCCCCGGTCTTCTCAAAGTTAAGATAGATCCTGTCAACGTATTTCTGGAGCATTTTTACAGCAACTCCCGCAATAGCGTTTGACTCGTGGAGGGCGGTGGGAATACCCATATCCGCCGCAGCTTTAACAACCGGCCAGGAAACGTATCCACCGGTGCCCACAACAAGATCGGGCTTGAATTCCTCGATTATCGTTTTCGCCTTTATGGGAGATGTTACTGCCAAATACGCCGCCTTGAGATTTGCGGGAGACAGCTTGCGTCTGAATCCCTGTACCTCAACATAGTGAAGTGGGTATCCCGCCTTTGGAACCAGCTTGTTTTCGATTCCTTTTTTCGTTCCCACGTACTCGATAACTGCCGTGGGATCGTTCAGCTTTATAGTATTGGCAATCGCAAGTGCGGGATTAACGTGTCCGCCCGTGCCGCCGCCTGTTACTAAAACTCTCATATTTCACTCCGATTAGTTTATTTCGGTAAATATCACATCAGTCCTGCTTTTTTCAGCATTTCTTCGTGTTCAATGTCAGTTTTCTTTCGATAGTATTGCCTTGAAATACTAAGCAGTATTCCAACCTCACCCATCAGTACTATAAGGGCTGAGCCGCCGTATGAGAAGAACGGCAAAGTAACACCGGTATTGAAGATCATATCTGATGCAACCGCCATATTCAAAAACGCCTGAATACCAATGTGAGTGGTGATTCCAAATGCGGTAAGCATCATAAATTTATCGGGTGCGCGAAGTGCGATAACGTATCCGCGCCAGATAAACAGTAAAAACAGGAGAACAAGAGCAACAGCTCCGATAAAGCCAAGCTCCTCGCACCACACAGAGAAAATAAAGTCTGTATGTGCATTTCCAAGGAAGCCGTACTTTTGCTGGCTCTGTCCGAACCCCTTGCCGAAGAGACCGCCCGAGCCGATTGCGTATACGCTCTGTGTTGTCTGCCATACGTCGCTAAGAACGTCAGCGTTCTCGTCGGTAAATGAAGTAAATCTCTTCAGAGCGTAGGGATTAAGCTGCAAATATACAATGAAAGCAGATAAGCCTACGGGGATCACTGTCCCCCACAGCCACAGATTTCTGCTTCCGCCGACAGCCAGCATAAATATGCCGATTCCGGCAACGATCACCGCGCCTGACAAATGGTTGCCAATAAGAACTAACCCACTTGCTATACCCACAACCAAGAGCGGGTAGAAGGTGTTATGCCAATAGCTTTTCAGACCGCGGTCAAGGTCGCTCATCTTATGCTCATGTCTTTCTATAAACCACGCAAGCATCAACACAAGTGCAACCTTCATAAGCTCTGAGGGCTGAATTGTAAATGAACCGATCTTTATCCAGCGAGTCGCTTCACCAACGGATTTACCAACGAATAGTACGGCAATAAGAAGAGCTGCCGATAAAGCATATGCAAGAGGCGGTGCCCACTTTCTGTACGCCTTCATTGGAATGATCGCCGCAAGAAACATTGCCGCAAATCCGCCGATAAGATATCCGATCTGCTTTTTGATATAATATCCGCTACCCACATTTGCTGCAATCGCACGGGGATAGCTGGCACTGAATACCGTTATACTGCCAAGGGCAAGGAGAATGAGGATTATGGCAAGCATAAACACATCAATTCCGCCGCGGACACGAACAACCTCGTTTTGCCAAGCCTCTTCTCTGCGGTATTCCTTGAGAGCACGGCTCTCGCGTCTCGCCATTCTCTTGTCCTCAACCGTGGACATATCGGTCACGTGCTGTGCTGCTTTGGCATTTTGTGGGGGTCTGCGGGTCTTCCCTGCGCTGAACTTGTAATCCTGTCCGGTTTTCTTCGGTGGATTTGCCTTGGCGCCCTCGACCCTTCTCGGTCTTTCGTTAACCTTACGGTCTGCCACCGGTTGTGTTCCACGGGTACGGTGCTCGTTCTGTGTAGCCCCGGCCTGTTTGCCAACCCTTTCGTCTGGACGTCTGCGGGCATGACTTGTTCTGTTTGGCTGATTGTTATTCATGCCTGGACCTCCTTGCGATTTTAGTGGAATTCTTTTATTTGAGTCCGAATACTGCGGAAACTACTGCGGCTGCCGCTGTCACGATAGAAGCAACAACGACTATTTTGATCTCAGACCAACCGCACTTTTCAAAGTGATGGTGGATGGGACTCATCTTAAAGAGTCGCTTTCCGTGAGTCAGCTTGAAGTAAGCCACCTGAAGCATTACGGATGCGGTTTCGATAATATAAACTATACCGAACACAACCACGATCAGTGGATTATCAAGCATAAACGCGCCGCCAACTATAAGGCCTCCAAGGAACAGGGAGCCTGTGTCACCCATAAATACTCTTGCAGGGTAGAAATTGTAAACCAAAAATCCTGCGCATCCGCCGATGATCAAAGCGCCAAGAAGCATTACCGCACCGTCGGGCTCTGCCATACGGGTCATAAAGCCTGCTGCTGTAAAGAACACGCCTGAAACGAGTGTCACGCTTCCGCAAAGGCCGTCGATACCGTCTGTAAGGTTTACGCTGTTTATAACACCGGTAATAAGAAGCATCGCAACCACGTAGTAGAAGATGCCCAGATCCCAGGTCTTGTCAATAAAGGGAATGTAAAGCTCTGTGCTTATACCGCACACCAGAGTCATACCGAGAAGATAGAGAGCGGCGGCAATTACCTGCAGAATAAACTTCTGTGGAGCGGTAAGGCCTTCGTTCTGCTTCTTTTTGAGCTTTGCCATGTCGTCGATGCAACCAATAAGGCCACCTGCGATACCGAGTGCAAGAGTCAGCACAAGAGGAAGTGTAGCTCTGATGCCGTCAACCACGCCGAGGAAAATGCATCCGCCAAGTCCCACGATTGCCATAGCAAAGATAAACGCAATGCCGCCCATTGTGGGAGTACCTTCCTTGCCTTTGTGCCATCTGGGGCCGATCTCAAGGATCTTCTGTCCCATTTTATGGCTCTTCAGCACTGGGATCAGCTTTTTAAGTATAAGCACCGTTAACACGAATGTAACGATAAGTGCTATAACGTACATAATGTTATAAGTCATTATTGGTATGCTTCCTTTATATTATGTGATGTTCTCGGGGATCAGGAGCGCTTCTTTTTGGCTCTTCTCTTTTTCATGCACTCGATTACCCTTTCAGCCGCAACGCCGCGACTGGCCTTTACAAGGAGGATGTCTCCCGCCTCAAGGGTCTCAAGGATCATATCTGCAATTTTCTGAGCGTCACGTGTATCAACACAAACGAACACGTTGTCCGCGCGGATTCCTTTTTTGATCGCCGCTTCTGCCACTATGTCTGCCATGGAGCCGTAGCAGAACAGCTTTTGCACCTGCATTTGTGCCGCGTACTGACCAAGCTGATCGTGCATAAGTCGGGAATATTCACCAAGCTCCAGCATATCTCCGAGAAGGGCTGCAGGGCGTGTGTTCTTCTTCGCCGCCATTGAAACAAGCACGTCGATCGCTGCGCGCATTGATTCGGGGCTGGCATTGTAGCAGTCGTCAATAACTGTAATTCCCGAAACGTCGTATACGTTCTGTCTCTTGTCGGCGCTGACGAAGGATTTAAGTCCGCGTCTTATCTGATCGTCGCTCATTCCAAGGATCACGCCAACTGCGTAAGCGGAAAGAGCGTTATACACGTTGTGCTTGCCAAGGGCAGGTATCTCAACATTGGTAACAGCCTTGTTCTGATACAGCAGGTCGAAGACTATTCCGTCGATCTTCTGGCGGATGTTCACTGCACGGTAGTCACCGAGATGTCCCGCCACGCTCATAAGCTTGGGCTTTTTGCCGAGCTGCTCGTACTGTGCAAGAAGGAGGGGCTCATCTGCGTTAAGAAGGAGAATTCCGTCTTTGCCGAGTCCCAAGCGGATCTCCATTTTCGCACGGCAGATATTTTCTCTCGTTCCAAGGGACGCCAGGTGCGACGTTCCGATATTGGTTACGATAGCTATATCGGGCTTTGCGATCTTTGTCATATATTCAATCTCGCCAAGGCCGCTCATACCCATTTCCAGAACCACAACCTGATGCTCAGGCTCAATTCCGAATATGGTAAGGGGCATTCCGAGCTCGTTGTTGTAGTTGCCCTGTGTCTTGTGAGTTTTGAATGCGGCAGATGAAACTGCGTATATAAATTCCTTTGTGGTGGTCTTGCCAACGCTGCCGGTGATAGCGATCACCTTGGCATTTGACACGCCTCTGTAGTAGGCAGCAAGGGTTCCCATAGCCTTCACGGTATCCTCAACCACTACTGCGGCAAAAGGCTTGCCTGATTCTTTCGCAGCATCGGGAACGTACTGGCAGATAAACGCCGTTGATCCGAGATCAATTGCTCCGGGGATGAAATCGTTTCCGTCCACATTCTGGCCCTTGATCGCACAGAAGATAACTCCCGCGCCGCCCTCTCTGGAGTCTGTGGATATGTATTTGTGAGGTGCGTTTCCGTTGTCGCCACCGTATGTTTCAAGTTTGCCGCCAACTATTTCAGCAATTTCAGCCGGCGTAAATGATCTAAGTTTCAGTTCAACGCTCATTTTTCTTCCGCCTTTTTCTATCTCATCCGTCAATTAACGTCTATCTTCTAATTAAACCGTTCTCTCACGGCCTCACGCACCAATTCTTCTTCATCAAATGGATGCTTGCCGTCTGAAAGAATCTCGTATTTCTCGTGCCCTTTTCCCAAAAGAAGCACAATATCGTCCGCCTCTGCGATCTTCACCGCGTGCCGCACGGCCTCCCGTCTGTCGGGAATCACCGCATAAGCCTTTGAGGGGTCTACACCTCTGAGTATGTCTTCAATAATCTTTTGTGGATCTTCCCGTCTCGGATTGTCTCCGGTGATTATCACGTAATCGGAGAGCTCTTGAGCCGCTCTTGCCATTTCCGGCCTTTTTGATCGGTCACGTTCTCCTCCGCATCCAAACATAAGGATAACCCGTCCGCGAGTCAGCTCCTTGGCAAATCCGGCAACCGCTCGAATAGCCTCGGGAGTGTGGGCGTAATCAATAAACACGTTAAGACCACCGGCATCCACCTTGTAAAGCCGCCCGGGAGCACCGCGAAAATCAGCAAGAGACTCTTTCACCGCCATTGGATCCACGCCTAATTTTATAGCGCAGGCCGCAGCTTCCATTGTGTTATACATTGAATGTCTGCCAACAAGGGGTGTCTTGATTCTGAACACCGCCTGCTCGGAGAAATAAACGAACTCGATTCCCTCTTCTCCGTGAGGCACGTATCTGAGCGCGCAGACCTCGGATTCTCCGACTTTTTCATATCTCGCGCTGCATCTGATAAGCTCCCGACCTTTGTACATTTTGCAAAGCCGCGCCATCCAAGGGTCGTCTGTATTGATGATCAAGGTGCGCGTATTCTCTGCAAGGAGGGACTTTGCACCAAAGTAGCTTTCCATATCTCTATGGCAATCCAGATGCTCCGGGGACAGATTTGTAAATATAGCCACATCGGGAGATAGTGCAGAGGTTTTCTCCAGTAGCAAGGATTGAGATGACGCCTCATAAATTAGAGTGTCGCATCCTCGTTTCTTCATTTCAAGAGCCGCCCCGAAGAAGTATTCGGGATCCGGTGTTGTCATAGCACCGTGGCTGTCAGAAACCGATGATCCGCCGTTGTCTCCAAGGGGTATTTCCGATTCCCCTGCCGTAGTTTTTACTGTGGTTATCATTCCCACACGTCTTCCAGCTGAGGAGAGGATATGTCTTAATATAAACGCTACTGAAGTTTTGCCGGCTGTGCCCGTTATGGCGATCTTTGTCATACCGTCTGTGGGGCGTCCGGTGAAGTTGTACCACACCTGGGATTCCGCTCGTCGCCCGTCTGACGTTATGGCCGTCATATCAGGGGAAATCCCCTCTATCTGATGCTCCGCCAGAACCGCTCGGGCGCCTTTTTGGACAGCCTCAAGGGAATGATAATGCCCGTCGTGCTTCTGTCCACGCTGGCAAATAAAGAGGTAACCCTCTCGCACCCGCCGTGAATCCGATGCAACTCCGGTAAAATCCGCATCCTCAAAGGTGTATTTTACGTCTGTATTGGCAAAAAGCTCTTTCGCTTTCATAGGATCTCCTCCGAAACATTATTCATTGCACGTCTCTTTCGGAAATCCTTTGTTTGTTTTAGTCGATTATGTCTGTGTGTCTGAGTTCGATCTCAATAACCGTTCCTCTGGGCACATATGTACCTGCCACGGGATACTGTCCCACAACTGTAGCGGTAGTACCGTTTGTAGATCCGGTAAAGGTTACGTTCAGACCTGCAGAAACCGCTGTGGTGTTTGCGTTATAAGCACTCATACCCATAAGATCGGGGACCAGCACCTCATCCGAGGGAACAGCGTCTCCTGTATAAAGGATCAGAAGTCCTGTATCACTGGAAATCTTTGAACCGACCGCGGGAACCTGTGCGGTTACGATCTCACCGTCGCCGACGATCTCGTACTTGAACTTTCGCCAGCTAAGGTCTATAAGGGAGTTTTCAACTGTCGCTCCAACGTAATTTGAAACAACCACGTCAAGGGCTGCCAGCTCCTCTGTAGAGTACTGGGGTTCTACTCCGATATAAGGTAAAATGTAGGAAAGGAGGTTTGACACGTACGGTGCCGCAACGCTACCGCCATATACTACGCCTCCAAGGGGCTTATCAACCATGATAATGGTGGATATCTGGGGATCATCCGCCGGCGCATAAGCTACAGTTGAGCCTACGCGATAGGGGGTATTGCCGTTTTCGTCATACTCGTCGCGCTTTTCGGATGTACCGGTTTTAGCCGCGACTCTGTATCCTTTAACGTATGCGTTTTTAGCCGCACCGTCAGTTGCTACGCCCTCTTCAAGAATATTGGTAATGAGCTCGCAGGTAGATTCACTGACCACCTGTCTGACTCTGTCGGTTTTGTAGGACTGGATGACGTTTCCATTGTCGTCCATTACGTCCTTAAGAACATGGGGTGTTACCAGGTATCCTCCGTTTGAAACGGCAGATACCGCCCGAAGCTGCTGAATCGGTGTGGTTTTAAATGTTTGGCCGAAAGAATAAACCGCCAAGGAAACATTGCCAAACTCCTTGTAGGGAGTGTAAATACCCGCAACCTCGCCGGGCAGGTCTATACCGGTCTTTCCGCCATAGCCGAATGCAAGGTAGTATTCGTAAAACTTCTCACGGCCGATCTTTGCCGCAACCTGCATGAGCGTGGGGTTGCAGGACTGCTGGAGACCGTAGCGGAACGTTACTGTGCCGTGGCCGGTTTCCTTTGCACAACCGATAGGTCTGGGCCAGCCATCAACGATCAAACCGCCTGTGCAGGTGAACATATCGGTTTCTTTTATAACGTCCTCTTCAAAGGCCATTGCCGTTGTAACAATTTTGAATGTGGAACCGGGCTCGTATGTTTCCGTCAGGTTCTTGTTGTTCCACATTGTATAGAGCAGTGTGTAATACGCCTCTGTGTATTCCTTTGACTGGGGATCAAGTCCCATTTCGTCAAGCTCTTTCTGGGAATACTCATCAAGGGTGTAGGGGGAATTCAAGTCGAATGTGGGATAAACCGCCATAGCGAGTATCTCTCCCGTGTCAACGTCCATTACGATTCCCGCCACTCTGTTTGCAGCACCCGACTCGATATAAGTCTTTTCAAGCTGATTTTCCAGCTCATACTGCACGTATATATCAATGGTAGTTTTTATATTGTAACCGTTTTGCGCTTCGATAAGTCTTTCGTACTCAAAGGGCATGTCGTTGTAATTTGCGTCCTGTGCCAGAACATATTTACCGGACGTTCCCTCAAGCACGTTGTTGTAAAAGGCTTCAATGCCGTAAATACCCACGCCCTCGGAGTTGGTAAAACCGATCACGTGACAAGCAAGATCTCCGTGAGGATAGTATCTCTTGGAGGAGGCCGCGAAGTAGATCTGCTTTTTAAGGTCAAACTTTGCGATAAAGGTCTTTATGTGTTCAGCAAGCTCTGTATCAATATTGTTCTTAACAACCTCATACATTCTTGCTTCTTTGGCGATCTTTTCAATAATAGGTTCTCTTTCAACATCAAGGTATTTTGAGAGAACCTCGGTGATCATATCATCCAGATCACGTCCGATATAGTTTATGCCGTACTCGCTGTCAACGAATTCGTATTTTACGTCGTTGTCCGGATCATTGTCTGCGTTTTTCTTATCGTTTTCCTTCATCCGTGCGTGAATATCCTTGGGAGAAAGGATAACGTTGTATACTGTTTTATTTGTAGCGAGGATGTTGCCGTTGCGATCGTAGATAGTGCCTCTCTCCGGATTGATCTCCGTCTGTATCGTAAGCTGATTGAGCACCTTACTCTCGTAATATTCTCTTTCCTTCAGCTGGTATTCTGCCAGTTTGCCAATCAGTATGGCAGCAACTGCTACAAACACCGTCAACACAGCAAACACGCGCCCGGCGGTTTTTCTGTCTGTTCTATTGTAAACACGACTCATATATTATTCCTCAGCGTTTTCGTATGCCCTGTATTCAGTATATTTTCTCCGGATTAATATTATTCTGGAAAAGTAACGGGCTGTCCCATATATCGGTTTCAGCCCGTTGTTGTTATTATTATGCCGAAGTTCTCTGCTACGGTATCACAGTTCAGCAGATTTAGTTGTTTCCGCTAAAGAAGTCGCCAATTGCAGAGAAGATGGAGGAAAGGAGTACGCCGCCTGTTTCCTCATCTGTTTCAACTTCAATAATGTCGATGCGCTCGCCGTCGGAAAGGGATACGTATTTGCGCTGTGTAGAATCCTCTTTTGTCATACCAAGCTGTGTTGTGGCATACTCTTCGATAACGCGGATGTCGTTCTTTTCTTCAAGCTGAAGCTTAAGATCCTCTGCGTCTGCCTTGAGTGTTGCGATCTGTTCCTCAAGCATTGCGATCTCGTTTGTTGTTTCGTAGATCTCGGAAATGCTCATTACAAGGAACATTATCATCAGGGTGCTTACAAGAAGCATCGCTACGAACACCGGAGGAATAACCTTTTTCTTAACCCGGATCTCCATGCTTGGAGTAATGGGCTCCTGTTTGTTAGTCTTTCTCATATCTTTATTATGATCACCGCTTCCCTCTTTGCGGGTAGCATTTGCCTTTCTTTCACTATTGTTGGCTGTGCGAGATGTGCCACTCTGCTTTTTTGTACTATTCTTTTTAGAAACTGTTGAATAAACCGAAGTATACATAGCCTCTTCGGGAGTGTATTCTCTGCGAGCCTTTCCGCGTCCGTTTCCGTATCTTTCGCAAAAAGCCTGTTCTGCACAATTCACTCTGGGGTCGCGTCCCATTTCAGCACGGCGAACAAGCTCTGAAGTGGAAGAAGCCTGCATACCGTTTAAAGATGCGCCGCGTCCGTAAAACTGTTTTTTCATTTTGTCAGCCAGTGTGTACTCGTATGTCATAACTTCCTCCTATGATATTTCAGCAGCCTATACTTTTTCGGCTGTTCTGAGTTTTGCGCTACGTGAGCGGGGATTTACTTCCATTTCTTCCTCTGACGGTAATATGGGCTTTCTGGAGAGTAAATTGATTTTCGGCTTGCCACCGCAGACACACACCGGGAATTCCGGAGGGCAGGTGCAGCCGGTTGATAATGTTCTGAATGTTTCTTTCGTGATCCTGTCCTCAAGAGAGTGGAAGGTGATCACTGCCAGACGTCCGCCGGGATTCAGTCTTTCGACCGCTGCTGTAATGGACGGCTCGATGGCATCAAGCTCGCCATTCACTTCAATGCGTATTGCCTGGAAGGTTCGTCTTGCGGGGTGCTGTGATTCCTTCATTCGCTTTTGTGCGGGAATCGCGCTTGAGATAATGTCCGCAAGCTCTGTTGTGGTTTTTATAGGTTTCGCTTCCCGTCTTTTGCAAATGAACTGTGCAATTCGGGATGCAAACTTTTCTTCGCCGTAATCGCGGATGATCCGCTTAAGTTCTTCTTCGGAGTAGTAGTTAACTACGTCGTATGCGCTCTTCCCTTCAGTCTGGTCCATTCGCATATCCAGGGGAGCTTCTTTGGAGTAGGAGAATCCGCGGTCTCCCTCGTCAAGCTGGTGAGAGGAGACTCCCAGGTCCCACATTACTCCGTCTATCTTGTCCACCCCGATCATATCAAGGGCGGATGCTATATTTCTGAAATTCGATTTTACTATGGTTACCTTGTCGGCGTAATCCTGCACTCTTTTGGTGCAAGCCGCAATTGCATTGTCATCTCTGTCAAGGCATATAAGCCGTGATCCTTCGGGAAGCCGCTTGGCAATCTCCAGAGAATGTCCGCCACCACCTGCCGTGCAATCGACGTATATACCACCACGGGCGGGATCAAGTGCGTCCATACACTCCTGCGCCATAACCGAAACGTGAGAAAATTCCATTGGTTTCTTCCTCCGTTACAGACCAAGCTCCAGAAGCATTTCTGTAAAGTTGTCAGGCTCTTTATCAAGGTTCTTTTCGTTCCAAACTTCTTCAGACCAGATCTCAGCGTACTTGCCGCAGCCAACGGTGATGATGTTTCTCTCAATACCTGCGAATGCAAGCATATCGGGGGAAAGCATTACTCTTCCCTGTGCGTCAGGCTGAACTTCGATTGAGTTAGAGTACAAGTAACGTGTGATCTCACGAACCTGAGTCTTGGGAAGCTCGCTGATCTTCTGTGCATAGGATTCCCACTCTTCTGCGGAATACATTGTGAGACAACGGTCGCTGCCTCTCATAATGGTGATCTTCGCACCAAGCTGTTCCTTCAGCTTCGAGGGAATGATTATTCTGTTTTTTGAGTCAAGTGAATGAGTGTATTTTCCTGTTAACACCGAAATAATCCTCCCTTTCGTTTATTTTGATGGAATTTTAGCACCATTTCGCTCCACTTGATTTAATTATAATACATACAATAATAAAAATCAAGAGGTAAAGCATAATTTTATAAATATTTTTTGAGCTTTTTTCAGCATTTCCGCGAGGTTTTTTACATTATATTGCACAAGGCGACAGCAAAGGATGACAAAACGCTGTATTTTTCCTGTTTTTACCAATTTTTCCGAATATTTCACAAGGTCTGAAATTATCCGAAATTACCCTGGAGAGACCAACAAAATCCTCGATTTTTCATTTCAAAAATATGCAGAAATTCACGTTTTTTTAATAAACGAGTCGCTATATTTTTACAAAAAATTCAATAAAAAAAGCCTGTCCGAGAAGCAAAATCCTCTCAAAACAGGCTGATTTTTGTATTCAATTTTTGGTTTTACAGACGAAGAAGGTCGAGGATTATCTCCTCTGTGATCAAGGGATCCGCCCGTCCGCCGCTTTCTTTCATAACAAATCCGAGGAGCTGTTTCGCCGCTGTGATCTTCCCTTTTTTATAGTCCGCCACGGCTTTTTCGCAGGATGCTACCGCATTTTCGGCATAGATCTTCAGCTCATCACGATCGGTGATCTTGAGCATTTTTTCTCTTTCCGCAATGAGTCCGGGGGATTCTCCAAGCGCTGCAGAAAGGTGGATCAGCTTCTTAGCCGCGCCGCTCACGACCCTACCCTCCCCAAACAAAGCACATACCTCCGCCAGGTTTTCAGGGGTAATATAGTACTCTGAGGAGTCGCTGTCAAGGTGGGTGAGGACGTCACTTACGAACAGATTAACACACTGGTTTTTGTATTCCGTAGCCTCGGCACAAGCGGTAAAGTAGTCCGAGATGAACCGAGATTCCGTGAGAAGGTATCCATCTTCCTCCTTCACACCGAATTTTTCGCAGAATTCCCGCTGAACCTCCCGAGGCAATTTAGGCATTTGTCTCTCAACGGCTTCAATATAGGCATTTGTCAAATATATCGGCGGGATATTGGGCTCCGCGAAATATCTGTAATCTATGGCCTCTTCCTTGTACCGCATATGCTCCGTTTTGCCAGTGTCTTCGTTGAATCGGCGAGTTTCCGAGAGAACAGCCTCACCTTTTTCAAGGAGCAAGATCTGTCGGTCAATTTCGTCTTCCAAAGCCCGTCCCACGTAATTTATGGAGTTAAGATTCTTGATCTCGCACTTTACTCCGAATTCAGAGCAACCTCTCCGCCTCACCGATATATTCACATCGCAACGGAGGGATCCCTCGTTCATTTTGCAGTCGGACACGCCGATATAGGATAAAGTTCTTCGCAAGGATTCAAGGTAGGCCTTTGCTTCCTCCGGAGTGCGCATATCAGGCTCGCTGACGATCTCCACAAGGGGCACGCCAGCCCTGTTATAATTGATGAGGGTACTCTCACCACGGTGGATAAGCTTTCCTGCATCCTCTTCGATGTGGATCCTTGTAAGCTCGATAAGTTTTTCCCTTCCGTCTACAGTGATCGGCACGTATCCTCCCTCGCAAATTGGAGTCTCGTACTGTGTTATCTGATATCCTTTGGGAAGGTCGGGGTAGTAATAATTCTTTCTGTCAAAATGAGATTCACGGTTGATCATGCTTCCAAAGGCCATACCGCACATGAGAGCCAAGTCAACTGCCCGGCGATTCAGCACCGGTAATGTTCCGGGCATTCCGAGGCACACAGGACAAACATTAGTGTTAGGCACAGCGCCAAATTCAGTAGAGCAGGAGCAGAATATCTTGCTTTCGGTTTTAAGTTCTGCGTGGACCTCAAGGCCAATGACAGCCTCGTAAGGGCAGCTCTCGTCCGCTACATTATATCGCACAGCCGTTCACCTCCGTCTTCACATAATCCCGCAGAGAGTCCTCAAGAGCATACGCCGCCTTGTATAAAAGGCTTTCCGAATGAGCCTTGCCCATAAGCATAACGCCGTATGGCAGCCCTCCGAGCCCACCGGACGGTATTGTTATGGCAGGACAGCCTGTAAGGTTAGCAACCGTGGTAAAGCTGTCGCTGGCATACATCGCCACAGGATTTGAGCTGTAGTCCCCCAGTTTAAAGGGAACTCCCGCCGCAGTTGGCATAAGGATAATGTCGTATTTTTCGAGCATATCCGCCACTGCACGGCAGATCTCCGCCTGAACCTCTTTGATTTTACTGTAATGTCCTCCGCCAAGAGAGGATGACAAAGCGTAGGCACCTGACAAAATGCGTCTTTTCACCTCGTCTCCAAGGTTTTGGTCGCGAGTGTTTCGCATTATCTCACCAAAGTCCCCACCGTCTGCAGACCGACCGTATCTGATTCCGTCGTATCTGGCCATATTGGATGAGCATTCAGCCGAGGCAATAACAAAATATGAGCTGAGGGCTACGTCCAGAGGAGGCATTGTATTCGGTGGCATTGTATCCACATCTGCGCCAAGGTCAGACATAACTTTTGCAGCTCTGAACAAGCGTACAACGGCCTCGTCTTCGCACATATCAAGGGAATCTTCAAGCATTCCCACTCTTGCCCCGCGAATACCCTCTTCAATTCGGGAGGTGAATCCCCCCGCAGAGGATATGGAGGTCATATCGCGGTTGTCCTTCCCCACCATTGCTTCAAGAGCAAATGCGTTATCATACACGTTGCGTGTTATGGGGCACACGGTATCAAGAGATGAAGCAAGCTCGATCACGCCGTATCTGGATACAATTCCGTAGGTGGGCTTCATTGACACCACTCCGCAAAAGGCTGCAGGCTGACGCGCGCTGCCACCTGTATCCGTTGCAATAGTCCATGGGGCTGAACGAGCAGCAACCGCCGCAGCTGAGCCACCGGAGGATCCACCGGCTGAGCGGCTGGGGTCAATGGGATTATGGGTTGCTCCGATTATTGATCTTTCGCAGCCCGAGCCCATAGCAAATTCGTCAAGATTGGTCTTCCCGAGAACCACCCCACCAACTTTCTCGCAAACGGTAGCGGTATAGGTGGGAACAAAATTCTCCAGTATCTTCGAGGCGCAAGTCATGGGAGCACCGGCAACTGCAACGTTGTCTTTAACACCGTAGGGGATTCCGCAAAGGGGGCTCACATTTTCACCCGCACCAATTCTTCCGTCAGCTTCTTTGGCAGCAGAAATAGCCAATTTCTCAGTTTTGGTAATATATGCGTTTACCACCCCGTCAGTTTCGTCAATACGGTCGAGATACGCCAGCGTTACCTCAAGGGAGCTAAGCGATCTCTTACCCATCTCACGAGACAGCTCCGCAAGGGTGAGATTTATAATATCATTATTCATTCGCCCACCACCCTCGGCACTACAACATAGGGTTCTTCATATCTCAGAGAGGCTGACACGGTGTTATCCACCGATTTCTTTGCAGTATCGTCACGCAGCTCTGTGGAGTTTTCTTCTATATTAATAATATAAGGAGCCACAAATGGGCCTCTGTGGGATATGTCGTTTGTGCCGCTGACAAAGTCAGAACGCAATACTCTGTCAATATTCACGCTCATTTTCTTAAAGCTGTCCTCCATCCCCTCTGCGTTTCCAAGCATAGCCGCGGGCAAAAGCTTTTCAACTATTCCTTTATCCATAATAAGCCTCCGTAAGTAAAGCTATCTCTCCCCCGTAACCCGGCTCGTCGTTGGGTGTTTCCAGATAAAAGGGACGGTCACACAGGGCGGGATGATTGATGATCCTCTTAATTGCAGAAAGTCCTATAGTACCCTCGCCGATCTTTGCGTGTCTGTCCTTGTGAGATCCCATTGGGTTCATCGAGTCATTAAGATGCACGGCGCGAAGCCTGTCAATTCCCACGATTCGATCGAATTCCAAGAGCACCCCGTCAAGGTCGTTTACGATATCGTATCCTGCGTCATTCACGTGGCAGGTATCAAAGCAAACTCCCAAATTATCGCGCAATCCGCTGTCGACCCGGTCAATGATCATGCGTAATTCTTCAAATGATCTGCCGATCTCAGTGCCCTTGCCTGCCATTGTTTCAAGGAGAACAGTTGTGTGCATTCCACCCCACAGAGCTCTGTTAAGCATGTCGGATATGTAACAAACGCCCTGCTCCACACCTTGTCCAACGTGGCAGCCAGGGTGGAAATTATACATTGAGCCGGGCAGATTTTCAAGGAATACAAGCTCCCCGTGCATTGATTCACCGGAATAGCGGCGCACCTCTTCATCCTTGGAGCAAGGATTGTAAGTATACGGCGCGTGAGCCAGGGGCATGGTCATACCGCGGCTGAGAATAAGCTCACGCAAAGCGGAAACGTCCTCGGGGGATGGTGTTTTCGTCTGAGCTCTGCCCTTGGGATTTTTCGTAAAATACTGAAACGTATTCCCGCCTAAATTTATTATTCTCTGCCCCATTGAGTAGTATCCCTCGCTGGTGGAAAGATGGCATCCTATTTTAAACATCGTTTTTCTCCTTGATGTCGAACACTTATGATTTTTATTGATTATATTTTCGAAATAGCTATATAATATGTATATATCAAATTATCGGAGTCCGTTGTGAAATCCAAAATTTATTTCATTAATTCTGCAGTTTCATATATAAAAAAGATAATCCGCCAGATAAACGATGACAAGGTGACTGTATACGCAGGTCAGGCCGCCTTGTTTGTCATTATTTCATCGGTGCCGTTTATATCTTTGCTTTTTACACTTTTCAGTATAATCCTACCCGGAAAAAATCCGGGAGACGGGATAATGGAGCTGCCTCTATCAAGCAGCACCATGGCCTTGCTCGACAATGTATCAAAGGAGCTTGTGTCAGCCCCCGGTGTTTCTCTGTTGTCCTTGTCTGCGCTGACCACCTTGTGGAGTGCCTCTCGCGGGATCGCGTCTATTCGCCGTGGAGTCGAGACCGTGTATAGCGCAGACAGCCCGGCAGGATACGTCAGGCACAGGTTCATCTCAATAATCAGCACCCTCATATTTATTGGACTTATCGCTGCGGTGGTTGCTCTGTTTTTGTTTGATACGGTTCTTGCGAGAATCTTCGGAGATCGTATCGGCATAACTTTCATGAAGCTGCGCACGCCTCTGTTTCTTTTGGCTCTGACCGTGTTCTTTACTTCAATATACTATTCTGTCAGCAAGCGAAGTCCGCACGTAAAGCATAGCGTTCTCAGCCACGTTCCCGGTGCCGTTTTTTCCTCCCTGGGTTGGGTCGTTTTCTCGTATTTCTACTCCATCTATATCGAAAACTTCCCGGGAGCCACCTATATCTACGGCAGTCTCGCCGCAGTTTGTCTCATAATGCTTTGGATATACTTCTGCATGATAATTCTCTTGCTTGGGGCAGAGGTCAATAAAATATACTTCGCGGCAAAGCAGGCATCAAATAAATAAATCAATAAGTGAGGTAACCCGGTTGGGCAATATACCTCACTTATTTATATTTTCATCAGTTTGCGGGAACGTTCTGCTGGGACTGTGCCGCCTGATTTCTGAACTTCTCAATTATGGCATCGTGCTCGGCCTTTGTCTCGGAGAAATAAGTCGTGCCGCCGTATGCGTAGAAGAAGTAGTAGTTGGTTTCATTAGGCAAAAGGGCCGCAAGCATAGCGCTGGCAGAGGGGTTCGCAATGGGACCCGGGGTAAGTCCGTCAAACTTGTAGGTGTTGTAAGGACTGTCGTAATTCAAGTTAACGTCACGCTCACCTGTTTCGTGGTGAATCGCATAAACAACAGTCGCGTCACTTTCAAGCTTCGGAAATACCCAAGGATTATTAAGTCTGTTGTGGAATACGGAGGAGACTTTGAAGAACTCCGCAGAGTTTGCCGCCTCTTTTTCGATTATGGAGGCAAGGGTAACGATCTCGTCTACCGTGTATCCCATCATTGCACACTGTTCTCTGTGTTCCTTGGTGAATATCTGACCGAATCTCTTGAGGAGCTTGTTAATAACGGTCTTTTCGCTGGAGCTCTTGTAGAAATCGTAAGTGTCTGGGAACAAGTATCCGTCGAGACGATAGATTCTGGACTCGTTGATACCGTTTGCTTCAAGCTCTTCAATGAACCAGTAATTATACTCGCCGTTTTCGATTGCATCAACGAATCCGTCTCTTGTACCAATACCGTTAGAAACAAACAGATCAATGATCTCGTCAGTTGTAAATCCCTCGGGTATGGTTATGCGGATGGTTCCGTAGTCGATCTTCTCCTTGAATTCAGCAAGGAGGAAGGAGTAGTTCATGGTTGGATTAACGGTGTATGTGCCGCCAATATATTTCTGATTGTCCTTCTTTACCTTTGCGTAAAGCTTGAAAACCGATGGATATTCGATAACATCGTTTTCGTGCAGTATTTCCGCCAAACGGTCAAGGGTAACGTTGTCGGGAAGAACAACCTCCACCGCTTTATCATCCTTGACAAAAGCAAACACATCATTTGCCACAAAGATCACAGTGACCGCAAGAAATGCAGATACAACGCACACAAACACGATATAAACAACAGCCTTGAGGATACTGATAACGGTGTTACCGCCCTCTCCGCTACCCTCTTGTGCCTCGTCAACGTAATCATGCTTTTTCGGGGCAGGAGCAACATTGGCAGGGCTCTTTGTGTTCATCATTTGCAGCTTCACTTCAGCGGGTACAGGCTTTGTGGTCTGCTCCCCCTCTGATACAGTGGCGTGGTTTGCAGGCACTCTCAGCTCTGCCGCCTGGGGATTCACAGTAGAACGGGGAGTCGGCTTTCTTGTGGCTACCGAAGTACCGTGGGCCCTGTCGGAAGCTTGTCCTGTCGGTGCGGCTGTGGGTACGGGCTTTGTAACTTTATCTTGAGTGGGGTGTGCCTTTGGCTGTTCACTGACAGGACGCACAGATGTGCTGCCCTGCGGTGCAGGTCTTCTTTGAGATTGAGTGCCGGTGTTTGCTGCCTGTGGCGCAGGTTTTCTCTGGGGGGCACTTGTATCGCGGGTTGGCGCAGGTCTTCTGTTGGGATTCTGCGCAGGCTTTGGTTTATTGTTTCCCGAAACAGCGAAGGATCGGGTTTCATCAAAGGCATTTCCGTTTTTATTTTGTTCCGTAATAATCACCTCTCTCGTGTAGGGTGGTATATCTGCGGTGCAGGTCAGGAATTAATGACAGACACCACAACGAATGTAATAACCAAAAGTAAAAATGTAGGGGAGAAGAAATTTTGCGCTACGCGAGCGAGAATACTTCTCTTCTTTCCGGTCGCGTAAGGAGACTGTACATTGGTCTCGGAATATCCTCTGTAAATACCGTGAGCCTCAAAGCTCGAGAGCATTCCTCCGAGGATAAACACAAGGGCCAAAATCATAACAAACAGCACAAAGCTGACGTTCTGCTTGTCCACCATATGCAGTACGTATTTCTCGGACAAGAGTACCACGGAGTTGTTTATAGCGTGGACTATCATTGATGCAATCACGGAGCGTGTGGCATAGGCAACTGCCGCCAACACAAGTCCCGAGAAAATATACACAGGCAGGCGCGCTGGTGAAAAGTGAGCCATAGCAAACATAAGTGCGCTCATAACAGAGGCAAAAACCGCGCCGTTGCTCTCGTACTCTCCCAAAATTATACCGCGGAACAAGAATTCCTCAGTTATAGCGGGGAGAACAGCAAATGCCACTACGATATACACCACGTCAAAGAATCTGCCGTTCATGGCGAAAGCAGCGTTTGATACCGCTCCTGCTTCCACAAATGCATCGGGAGCCGCTGTGTAACAAAGTATGCTCAAAAGAGCTACTCCGCTTACCATAAACACGGTAATGTAGAACAAATATAAAAGTTTAGCCGGTCTGAACAGTCTCAGACGAAGCTTTGGGGTAAATTCACGGCCTCTGACCCTGCAGTAAAACAATGCGGGGATCGCATAAGTAAGGAGCTGAATGACCACTACCGCCAAATATGGATTCTCGTTAAGTCCCAGGGAATCCGCAGGCAAATAAGCAGAGGCAAGGATCAGCGCAAATACGACTGCAACCAGCAAGGGCGTGAATATGGCAGTCTTAAAGCCCGATTTCAATATCAACCCTTTCCGGGACGTGTCTTCTTTGTATCTTTGGTAACACGAACGCCCTTTTCGGTAAGCAATATGTCAACAGTAACGTCAAATCTTCCTCTGGGAACCTCGGGAAGAATATAGTCGGAATATACAACCCCGATAGTACAGCCGGAGAAGCCGGACAGGTATCTGTCGTAGAATCCTTTGCCGTATCCCAGGCGGTATCCCGCTTTATCATATACAAGGCCGGGAACAAAGCAAACAGCCGCTCCGGGACTTGCGGGATCGTAAATGGGGCAATCCTCCGAGGGTTCAGCTATACCGTATGAGTCAATTTCCAGCTGGTCGAGAGATTTAACCTCATGATACTTCATGGTATGCGTCTTTTTATCACATCTGGGGAAAAGAACAGTCTTGCCCTTTTCGAGAGCCGCGCGCGCGATTGGCATCACGTCGATCTCTTCCTGGGTAGGTGCGTAAAGAAGGACATATTCTGCGTATCTGAAGCTCACCAGAGACAATGCAGCGTTGCAAACGGCAGTATCTCTTTTGAATCTTTCCTCAACGGGCATATTTCTGCGTTTTTCTTTGTATACTTCTCTGATTTCGTCTTTTTGCTTCTTAATCATTGTGCCAGTACCGCAGACTTAAGATCACAAGCTGCGTTCTCTCCTTTCAACAGTTTCACAAGCAGAAGGGCAAACTCAAGAGCCGCGCCCATTCCGCAAGCAGTTATCATATTTCCGTCACCCTCAACTCTGCCGCCGGTAAGGATGGCGCCGTCAAGGTATTCTTCAAATCCGGGATAGCATACGGCGCGTTTGCCACAAAGGAGTCCGCGCTTGCCGGGGATCATGGGAGCAGCGCAAATAGATGCGATGTAAGCACACTCGCCGGATGCACGGTTAACAAATTCGTCAACCACCGCCGATTCGTCAAGGTTCTTTGCTCCGGGCATGCCGCCGGGGAGAATTATCATTTCAATTTTATCGTCCAGTGCGAGAGCCTCGTCAGCAGTCAGATCAGCGGAAACATTGATACCGTGAGCACCTGCTACGGTTTTACCTTCCACACCGATCGCAACAGTCTTAAGTTCAACTCCTGCTCTGCGAAGCACGTCAACGGGAGTAAGCGCCTCGATCTCTTCAAAGCCTGTGGCCAAAAATTCCAGTACCATTATTATATACGCCGGCGGGAGCGAAATATTCGCCCGAATCCGTGCCTCTCCTTCATAAATATTATATTTGGAATATTATATTATAGCATATTTCACCCACAAATGGGGTTAACAATCCATAAACAATGTTTGGATTTTTTGTTTTTTGCCATACTTTCCCATAATATCCTTATTATATTACTTTATTATACCACACATAAAATTCCTAATTCAAGTATTTATAAAAAAATATCCCGCATATGCGAGATATTCTTAATATTCATTTGAGAATGATGTACGTGACGGTTATTTCTTTCTTTTCTTTGCCTTTAGTTTAATAGCAAGTGTCCTGAACATCCCGCCCCTTTCGGGAAGAGCATCACCAAGGGCTTCACACAAATCGGGTGTAAGCATAAAGCGTATCAAATTATCCTTGCAACGTATCTTGTCTATACGTTTATTTGGCAAAGGTTCACTTGACAATAATGCATACTCGAAATTTGAATTATAGATCTTGTAGTCTTTCAAATAATTGCCGTCAGTAAATGATATTGCTTTTACATAGAATATTTCTTCGACTGGCAAAGTAATTTTCTTGCAAAACAAGCAGCGCCACTGGATGTATTCATCGGTAATAATGAGTTTCCCGAAGCACAACTGCCAAAACCAGTGGCATAAAAATGCCGCTGCTGAAAACAACATAATTTCAAGTATAAAAAAACCGAGAATATTTGTCTTATCAATAGGAATATTATTCACCAGCTTCAGATAAATGCTTGAGTAACATGTTTCACAGGCCAAATAAATTGGAAATCCCAAAAGAATCAGCAAAAGCAGCCTGCCTTCAACAAGCAAAACAATGTTAGGCCTAAACACTTGGCGTTTTTTCATTATTAACCTCCTGTGATATCACAAAGAAACGGATTACGCGCCTCCCAACCCCTGCCCACTCCGTGTGCAACGGCTTCTCATCCTCGACATCTTTTGAAACGAAAAAACCGCCTTCTTTGTCACGGGGCTCTGAACCCCTGCCCACTCCGTGTGCGGCAAGTTTCTCCCTCGTGCTTGCGGACTCTTTCGTCATCTTGAAACTTGCAGGCGGCTTCTCATCCTCGTAGTCTTTTAAAACAAAAAACCACTTTCTTTGGAAAGTGGTTTTTGTTTTAAGCGGATTACGGGGCTCGAACCCGCCACCTCAACCTTGGCAAGGTTGCGCTCTACCAAATGAGCTAAATCCGCATATGCCTCCGGTCGGAATTGAACCAACGACACGGGAATTTTCAATCCCCTGCTCTACCAACTGAGCTACAGAGGCGTGTCTCCAGTTTCTACCGGAAACGACCCGAAGGGGACTCGAACCCCTGACCTCTAGCGTGACAGGCTAGCGTTCTAACCAACTGAACTACCGGGCCATATGGAAACAATAGGGCTCGAACCTATGACCCTC